>MUMD01000057.1 GCA_002155895.1 Streptomyces rochei | reverse complement strand
GCGGGACGTCCCGCTCCGGTGACGGCGGGGAAGGCGCCTGGGGCGACGGACTGATCGCGCGGCGGGTCGACGAGAAGGGCGGTGGACCGGACCCGTACGCCGTCGTGCCGAGCAGGCCCGCGGGCTCGTCGTCGGCCGCGCTGATGCCGCTGGCCTACGACGGGAACCTCAGGTCGCGGCTGGACGCCCTGCGCGAGCTGGTGGGCCTGTCCCGCACCCGGCTCGACACCGGCACGCTCGCCGAGGCGGGCCGGGTCCTCGACGAGGCGGCCGCACGACGCCGGCTCTCCGGGCAGCACACCGTCGTCGCCATCGCGGGCGCCACCGGCAGCGGCAAGTCGCAGCTGTTCAACACGCTCGCCGGGGTGACGATCTCCGAAACGGGCGTACGCCGGCCGACCACCGCGGCCCCCATCGCCTGCAGTTGGAGCGACGGCGCGGCCAGTCTCCTGGACCGGCTCGGCATTCCGGGCCGTCTGCGCCGCCGCCCGATCCAGCACCCGGACTCCGAGTCTCCGCTGCGCGGACTGGTACTGATCGACCTGCCGGACCACGACTCGGCGGCCGTGCAGCACCGCGAGCAGGTGGACCGCATCCTGCGGCTGGTCGACGCCGTGATCTGGGTCGTCGACCCGGAGAAGTACGCCGACGCGGTGCTGCACGAGCGCTACCTGCGGCCGATGGCCGGCCACGCCGAGGTCACCTTCGTCGTCCTCAACCAGGTCGACCGGCTCCCCGGGGAGGCCGCCGAGCAGGTCCTGGACGATCTGCGACGCCTGCTCGACGAGGACGGCATCGCCCTGGGGGAGCACGGGGAACCCGGTGCCACCGTGCTCTCGCTGTCCGCGCTGACCGGCGAGGGCATCGGCGAACTGCGCGAGAGCCTCGGCCAGTTCGTCGCCGAGCGGCAGGCACCTGCCCGCCGCATCGCCGCCGACGTGGACGCCGCGGCCCGCGACCTGCGGCCCGTGTACGTCACCGGGCGGCGCACCGGGCTCAGCGAGGAGGCCCGGGAGGAGTTCGCCGACCGGCTCGCGGACGCGGTGGGCGCCACCGCGGCGGGCGAGGCGGCCGAGCGCGCCTGGCTGCGCAACGCCAACCGCGCGTGCGGCACCCCCTGGCTGCGGCTGTGGCGCTGGTACCACGACCGGCGCGAACCTGCCACGGGTCGGCTCTCGCTGCGCACCCCGGAGGACGAGGAGGCCACGGCCCGGCAGCGCGTCGAACAGGCGGTGCGTACGGTGTCCGAGCGGGCGTCGGCCGGGCTGCCGGCGCCGTGGGCGCAGGCGATGCGCGAGGCCGCCGTGCGCGGAGCCCAGGGACTGCCCGAGGCGCTCGACGAACTGGCGGTGCGCACGGGGCTGCCGCCCGGACGCCCGCCGCGGCCGGGCTGGTGGCCGGTGGCGGTGCTGGCCCAGGCGTCCATGACCCTGCTCCAGGTGGTGGGCGGGCTGTGGCTGCTGGGCCAGATCATCGGGTTCGTGCCCCCGAACCTGGGCGTGCCCGTGCTGCTGATGCTGGCCGGGATCATCGGCGGTCCGCTCATCGAGTGGAGCTGCCGCGTCGCGGCACGCGGCCCGGCACGCCGCTACGGCCACGAGGCGGAACGCCTGCTGCGGGAGGCCGCCGCCGGGTGCGGGCGGGCCATGGTGCTGGACCCGCTGGCGGCGGAGTTGCTGCGGTACCGGGAGGTGCGGGAGCAGTACGGACGGGTCACCGGCGTGGGGGCCGCCGCGAGGTAGCGCGCCTGCGGGTCAGGTCCGTCGCCCGCGCGAGTGACGGAGTTCTCCACAGTCCCGGAGGCCGTCCACAGCCCGCGGCGGGCCGGCCCGGACGGAGGCAGTCTGACCCCGGGCGACCGCGACGGACGCGGTCGCCCGGAGCAGCCGTACGGGACGCACCCGTACGGGAGGGAGGACTCGCGATGAACGAGACGATGATCTGCGCGGTGGGCAACGTGGCGACGCAGCCGGTGTACCGGGAGCTGGCCGGCGGACCTTCGGCGCGGTTCCGGCTGGCGGTCACCGCGCGCTACTGGGACCGGGAGAAGAGCGCCTGGACGGACGGCCACACCAACTTCTTCACGGTGTGGGCCAACCGGCAGCTCGCCACCAACGCGTCGTCGTCGCTGGCGGTGGGCGACCCCGTGGTGGTGCAGGGCCGGCTGAAGGTGCGCACGGACACGCGCGAGGGGCAGAACTGGACCTCGGCGGACATCGACGCGGTGGCGATCGGCCACGATCTGGCGCGCGGCACGGCCGCGTTCCGGCGCGCGGGCAGGGCGGAGCCGGCGGCGTCCCCGCCGCAGCCGGAGCCCCAATGGGAGACACCGGCGGCGGAACCGGCGGAAGCGGCGGAAGGAGCGGCCGGGCAGCGGCCGGAGCCCGCACCCGTGGGATGACGCGGACGTCCCGCCGGCGGTGACCGAAGTACGGCTTATCGACGGAAGCGCCGTGAACGCCCCTGCGTTGATTTGTCGATAAGCCCTGCTCACGCCCCTGTCCGCGATAACGATTCCGATTCGGATCACCGCGGGAGAGAGCATCCCCGGCGGGCGCGGTCGGTCATGTCCTTAGGATGCCGAACGAGCCCTGCGGGGCTGCTGATTCTGCTGGTGGGACCGTGCCCCCCACGCCAACGGGTCCTGCTCGAAGGGGAATTTGGTGTTTTCTTCGTTCACTGCGCTGTCCCTGCCCGGTCGAGGAGCCACCCGACTCGCCGCCGCGGCGCTGGTGTCGGCGGTCGCCGCAGCCGGGGTGGTCACCGGCGCCGGCCCGGCCGCGGCCGCGCAGGACGGGGTGTCGCGGGGACAGGGCGGGGCGACGGCGACCATAGGCGGCCTCAAGACGCACGGCACCGCCGTCATCCACGGCGCCGACGGCGACCAGGAGGTGCCGGCCGGCCTGTTCGAGATGTCCGTCGACGGCGGCGGCATGCTGCAGACGTACTGCGTCGACATCCAGAACCCCACCCAGCAGGACGCCAAGTACCGCGAGACGCCGTGGAGCGGCACCTCGCTGGGCACCAACGACGACGCCGGGCGGGTCCGTTGGATCCTGCAGAACTCCTACCCCCAGGTCAACGACCTGGCCGCGCTCGCGAAGAAGGCCGGTGTCCGCGGCGGGCTCACCGAGCAGGACGCGGCGGCCGGCACCCAGGTGGCCATCTGGCGCTACTCGGACGACACCGACGTCGAGGCGACCGACCCCCAGGCGGAGCGGCTCGCCGACTACCTGGAGGAGAAGGCCCGCCACCTCGCGGAGCCCGCCGCGTCGCTCTCCCTGGACCCGCCCGCCGTCGCGGGCCGCCCCGGAGAGCGACTCGGCCCGGTGACGGTACGCACCGACGCGGGCGGCGCGACGGTGACCCCGCCGGTCGACGCCACCGCGGGCGGCGTGCGGATCGTCGACAAGGACGGCGCCCCCGTCACCTCCGTCACCGACGGCACGCAGATCTACTTCGACGTGCCGAAGGACGCGGAACCGGGCACCGCGGGACTGACCGTCCAGGCCTCGACCACCGTGCCGGTCGGCCGGGCCTTCGCCTCCGAGAGCCGCAGCCAGACCCAGATCCTGGCCGGCTCCAGCGAGTCGACGGTCACGGCGACGGCGACCGCCACCTGGGCCGACCAGGGCCCCATACCGGCCCTGTCCGCCCGGAAGAACTGCGCCGAGGGCGCCCTCGACATCACCGCCTCCAACAAGGGCGACGAGGACTTCACCTTCGAGCTGCTGGACACCGAGTACACCATCGCGGCGGGCGAGGCCCGGACCCTGTCCGTCCCGCTGCCGGAGGACCGGCCCTACGACTTCACCGTCCGCGGCCCGGCCGGCTTCGAGCAGCGCTTCGCCGGTGTCCTCGACTGCCGCACCCGCAGCGCCGCCCTCGCCGACACCACCCACACCCTGACCGAGCCGGCCCCCTCCACCCCGGTCGTCACTCCCGGCCCCAGCACCAACCTCGCCGACACCGGCAGCTCCGGCGTCACCCCCCTGATCGGCGGCACGGCCATAGGCCTGGTCGCCATCGGCGGCACCGTCCTCCTGCTCCTCCGCCGCCGCGAAGAACGCCCCTGACCCACACCCCCGGAGCCGACCCGGCGTAAGCCCAGGTCAGAGGCTCCGTCGGGAACGCGTTTCCGCGCAGGGGTGGCGGTGCGGCAAGATGGGGTGTCACTTACCGCGAGAGGGCATGAAAAGGCCCCTCACCAGCGGTTTTCTCGCCGATGAGGGGCCGTCTCAGGCAGCCTGGGCCGTCTCTGGGCCGTCGTGAGCGTGACCGGCGGCCCGGTACATCGCGGAGATGGCTTTCCGGGTCCGTGTCTCGCTGGACGGCATGAGGTGCGTGTAGACCCGGAGGGTGAACCCCGGGTCGCTGTGACCGAGGTACTGGCTCAGGGCCTTGATGCTCTCCCCGGCGTCCAAGAGGACCGAGGCGTAGAAGTGCCGGAGCGCGTGCATGCCGTGCTCGCGGGCGGCGGCGTAGCGCTTGCCCTTCTCGGGGGCCGGGATGATGCCGGCGGAGGCGAGAGCGGGCTTCCAGGACTGGTCGTTGAACGCCTGGCTCCAGATGGCTGCGCCGATACCACTGGTGAAGAGGAGCCGGTGAGTGACCTTGGGACCGGTCGGGGTCAGCCAGGGCAGGGTGACGTCCACGGGCGGGAAGGCCGCCATGTGCTCGCGGAGCGCGGTCGACACCTCCGGGTCGAGGGGGACGTCACGGAGCTTGCCTCGCTTCGGCGGGGCGTAGACGAGTGTGCCGCGTACCTTCTTGACCTGCTGGCGGACGTAGAGCCAGCCGAGGTCGCCGATGTTGTCGACGGCCAGACCGAAGATCTCACCCTGTCGGAGTCCGCATCCGGCACCCAGGTCGACCATGGCCTGGTATCGCTCGGGGAGGCCAGCCCGTACGCCGAAGACCTGCTCAGCCGACCAGGGATGGACGCGTGACGGCGCGGGACGAGGTGCCTTGACCGATCGGGCCCGGCAGGGGTTCGAGGCCAGGAGACGGTCATCCACGGCCGCATTGAGCACGGAGGACACCGCGTCGAAGATGAGGCGCCGGTACTGGGCAGACGACACGGCGTCTTCGAGCTGACGGTTCCAGTCGCGGATGTGCTCGGGCTGGAACGAGCCGATCGGACGCGTGCCGAGATACGGCAGGGCGTGGAGGCGCAGCCTGCCTTCGACGGCGGCCCGGCTCGTGAGGTCGGTTGTAAGCGCGGCGAGCCAGCGGTCCGCGTACTCGCGGAAGGTGACACGGGCCGCCCGCGGGTCGATGTACTGCCCGCGCGCCATGTCAGCTTCGATGTTGGTCAGCCAGGCGTCAGCCAAGCGCTTCTGCTTGTCCGGGAAGCTCTTGGACTTCTCGGTGCCGTCGGGGCCGATGTAGCGGGCCCGGTAGCGCATGCCCGATCCGTGGCGGTCGGTCTTGACCCTGCGAGTCTTGCCGTCAGCGCCTACCTCGGTCCGATACCAGCGGTCCTGGATGTGTCCGGCCATCAGGCAGCCTCCTTGAGCTGCGAGTCGACCCAGCACCGCACGTCGTTCGGGTCGAAGCGGAGATGCCGGCCGACGCGGAAGCCGCGGGGACCGGTGCGCTTGCGTCGCCACTGGTAGACCGTCTCGACGCTGGGCAGCTCGAACATCTCGACCAGGTCCTCAGGGGTCAGGAACCGGGTCGGCAGCTCTGAGGGCATGGTCAGCACTTCCCTTCGTTGGCGAGTTCGTCGCGTAGGGCTTCGCGTGCGGTTTCTCGGTTGAGCTCGAGGTCCCGGGCGATGGTGGCGGCAAGGGCGGATTCGCCGGGGGTGTGGCCATGTCCGGCGTACTGCCAGTCGGTGAGGACGAGGACGGTGTCCGGCTCACGGTCGTCCATAGCGAGGGCGGATTGTTCTTGGGCGGCGCGGTAGTCGGCGCGTGTCTGGCGGAGAGCGCCGAGGGTGGTGGAGTAGCGGCGAGATTTGGAGGAGAAGTGGCCGCGGAAGCCGAGCATGTGAGCCCAGGCCCAGAGGCGCCGGTCCGGGTAGAGGCGGTCCAGGTCCCGGCATGCGGTGATGAGTCGGCGGGTGTGGTCCGGGACCTGGTGGCGGTCGAGTTCGGTGAGTTCGCCGATGCGGCGGTCGAGGGTGCCGGTGTTCTCTGCGGCTTTGGTGGAGTACTTGGCGACGTAGGAGGCGACGGCCTGTTCGGTGATGTCGGAGCCGTCGCCGAAGGCCTTCACTGGGCGCACGTCGAGCTGTGTACCCCAGTGGAACGACCGGGCCGGTTGGTCTCCCACAGCCGGGACGGAGACGGACGTGTAGGAGTGCGCCGCAGCGGCATGGATGGCGTCGGCGAGGAGGCCGACCGTTGCCCAGGCAGGTGGGGGCGTTCCTGGTCCGTCCGGTCCGTCGAGCCGGATCACCGCATGGAAGTGCAGGGCACCGCGCTTCTGAAACTCGGCGACCTTGCCGTAGGAGACACGAACGCGGTCCGCGAGTTCCCGGCGGGTGAGGCCGGCGCGCGCGGCGAGTTCGCGACGCAGGCGAGTGGTGAACCGCTGCCAGAGCTGTCCGGCGTGGTTGTTGAACAGGACGGCGCCCGCGTAGTCGTACGTCGCCGGGTCGAGGGCCGTGCCCAGTTCCGGGGCGTCCGGGGCGTGCTGGGTGCCGCAGCGGCAGGCGCCGTGGTCGGGCCGGTTGTGGACCGGGCCGAAGGAGGGAGCGGTGAGCGTGGCGAACACCCGCGGGTGATCCCGGACCGTGGCGGGGACGTCTCGGCGGTCGTCTCCGGCCAGGCCCGCGCGGATGAGGTGGTAGGTGTCGCCAGCGTAGGTCCAGGCGCAGGACGGGCAGCGGGAGGCGCGGCGGTTGCCGCAAGCGAGACGGAGGCGTCCGCCGGGCTCAACGGCGGTCGTGTAGTGGTGCAAGGTTTCGCCGGTGGTCTTGTCCTTGTGGAGGGTCCAGCCGGTGAGGTGGATGGGGTCGGAGCAGCCGCCGGTGCGGCGAATCTGGTCTTCCCAGCGGGTGTAGTCGGGAGCCGAGGCGACGCGGAGGAGGTCGCCGAGGGTGGTTGGGTCGAGCAGCGGGGCATGCGCGGTCGGGGCGCGGTGCGCCATGCTGGGTGCTTCCTTCCGGTTGTGAGATCGGTTGGGGACGGCGCCCGGGCGGCGGATGCTTGGCGGTATCGAGGCCGCCCGGGGGCCGGTCAGCGTCGCTTGGCGTCGGCGTGGACGAGGGAGCGGATCACCAGGGCGCAGACGGCGACCGAGGCGCCGGTGATGGCGACGGCCAGGAGCAGCGAGACGAGAACTGCGCCGACGACCAGGACGACGGCCGTTCCGCCGCCGACGAGGGCGAGGGCGGTGCCGGGGGTGAGCTGCACCGTGGGCCGGGACGACGCGGCAGCGACCGGAGCTGGAGGCGGGACCTGCGCACTCGGCACGACGGCGGTCGGCTCCACGAGCACGGGCGGCGTGAGGTGGCCAGCGGGCGTGGGGTTGGTCGGGATCTTCGGGCGGAACATCGGTGTTCTCCCTTCAGGTCGTGCTACTTGACGAAGCCGTTGACGATGGGGGCCAGCACGCTGTCGGCGATGAGGAAGCCGCCGAGGAGCAGTACGGCGATGAGCCACCAGGGCGGACGGATGAGCTTGACGCCGAGGTAGCCGACGGCGAGGAGCGCGAGCCAGAGCGGAACGTCCATCGGGTGGCCTCCTAGCTGACGCGGCAGCGGTGGGTGCGGGCGGCGAGCTGTGCGGCGGACTGGCTGGAGTAGTCGGCGGACCAGCCGCAGCGGTCGTTGGTGCACACGGCGGCGTGTTTGGTCTGGCCTCGGCGGTCGCGGTGAGTGCCGATCTGCACGGGGCCGATCCGCATGACGGAGTGGAAGAAGTCGCGGGCGGGCATGTCAGCCGGTCTCCTGTCGGGGTGCGGGCGGGTCAGGTGAGTTGGGCGGCGATGGCGTCGGCGAGGTGCGGCGGGACGCCGAGGCGGGCGCGGAGGGTGTCGGTGTCGATCGGGGCGCCAGTACGGGCGTGGTGGTCGTCGGCGACCTTGCGGGCGTGGTCGACGAGCGCGGCCGGGACTGGCACGGCTGTGGGCAGGGCAGGGGCTTCCTCGACCCGCGGGACGGCGGGAGGTTCGGGCGTCGAGTCCGGCTCAGCGGCGGCCGTATCGGGCGCGGAGTCCGGAGCCGGGGCGGAGGACGCCGGCGGAACCGGGGAGGGGGCCGCGGGTGAGTGGGCGAGAAGGGTGCCGCCCATGAAGGCCAGGGCGGGCCAGGCAGCGACGAGGATCCGCAGCCAGGCCGGAACGTCGCCGAGGTCGAGGAGCCCGGCGGTGGCGACGTTGGCACCGAGCGATGCGACCAGCGCGATGACGAACCAGCACCAGGCCAGCCGGGACGGCCCGTCCGTGCGCAGCCTTCGCCAAGCGGCGACCAGGAGTAGGTCGACCGAGACGGGATAGGCCCAGGCCTTCCAGCCGGTCTGTCCGGCAGCCGCGGCGAGGTCGTGCAGGTGGGCGAAGGACAGCGCCCCGGCGATGACGGCCTGAACGAGCACGGCGTCGATACGGAGAGCGGGGCGGGCCATCACGGCTCCTTCCTGTGATCAGGCATGGCGGGGGTAGGGACCCGGCGCGAAGGACGGTCGCGCCGACCGTGGGAGGGGGGAGGTGTCAGGCGGTGGCGGGGGCTGTCTTTGACAGCGGCGCACGGGCCGAGGGCAGTGGTGAGACCGCGGGCCGGAAGGGCGCGAGGGCAGGCAGCTCGGGGGTGCGGTCGGCGTGCTTGTTGCAGACGTTCACGGCCTGGCGCAGCGAGGTGTGCGGGGCGCGGATGCGGTGCCAGCCGCCGGTGGAGTCCCCGGCGATGGCGATTCCGCGTGTCTCGGCGGGAATCTGGATGGCGGCGAGGACGGCGTCCGGGGCGATGTCGCCGAAGGCCATGTTCGCGGACGTCTCGTCGTTGACGCGGTGGGCGGTGCGGCCGGTGAGCTGGGCGCGGAGCATGGTGATGCCCTTGCCGAGTTCGGATCCGAAGCGCTGCCCGCAGATCTCCAGGTAGACGCCGGCCGCGCGGCCGAGCTGGGCGAGACGGACCAGGGCGGTGATGATCCGGTCACGGCGCTTCTCTTCCTCCTTGCTGGCGAAGAGCGCGAGTTCGGCGACCTCGTCGACCAGGACGACGACCGGCACCGGCCGCAGGTCCTCGGGCAGGTCCCAGATGTCGGCGGCGATCTCCGCATCCGGCACGGCAACGCTGATCCGCTGTTCGGCGCGGATGAGCTGGTACACGTCCTGCATGTGGGACACCAGCGCCTCCAGCAGTTCCAGCGCGGTGTCAGGGTTGTCGGCGAGCGCGGAGAACCGGCGGGCCAGCGGAAACAGCTCGACCCCTTGCTTGCAGTCGATGCCGACCAGCGCGACGTGGTGCGGGGCGAGCCCGGCGACGAGGTTGCGCTGATAGACGGACTTGCCGGACTCCGTAGCCCCGAGGGTCAGACCGTGCGGGACGGCGCGGTAGTCGCGGTAGTGCACCGAGCCGTCCTCCCTCAGTGCGACCGGGACACGCATCGGCCGGGTGTCGGTCTTGGCCGGCATCTGCACCCGCTTGAGCACGTCGTAGCCGGTCATCCGGATCTCGACCACACCGGAGCGCAGCTCACGGGAGGTGACGCCGTACATCCCGAAGGAGTGGCGCAGCCGGTCCGAGGTGGCGGCGACGTCGAAGGCGTCCTGTCCCGGGCGGAGTTTGAGCCGAAGGACCAGGCCGGTGTGGGTGGGCCGCAGCCGCAGGATGCGTGGCGCGCGCGATTCCGGTGCCGGACGGTTGGCCATCCGGGCCAGCATGAGGCGCCAGCGCGAGGGCGGGACCGTCAGCCCGCAGGCCTCCATGACGGAGGCGTAGCGGACCAGGACGCGCACGACAGCAAGGGTGACCCCGAAGGTCAGCCAGTACCAGGCGGGGCGCCGCCACCGCAGGAGACCCGCAGCGGCGACGACCACCAGCAGTAAGACCGTCGGCCACGTCATAGCTCAGGCCGCCTTCGAGCCCGTGCCCGTGGTGGCCAGCGAGGTGACGGCGACCGCGCGGAAGGCGATGCCGTGCCGCTTCTGGCCGTTGAACTCGTTCTCCCACGGCCGGGCGATGAGCCCGGTGAGCGCGGCCGGGGTGCCCATGGCCAGGTCCCCGGAGATGCCGGTCTCCGGAACGGTGACGGACAGGATCTCGACTTCGTCGTTGGCCGCGAACATCACGTCCACGGTCATCAGCTTCGCGCCGGTCTCGGCGTCGGTGGCGATCTCGCCGGTACGGCGGTCACGCACCTTGGGCTGCGGGGTCTTGGCGACCATCACGGTCGCGGCGGAGGTGTCGACGGGGATCTGACGCACAGCAGAACACTCCTCTACAGATGCTGAACTCCGTCACTCATGTACATGAGTGACATGAAGAAGAGTGCATCACTCCTGTACATGAGTCAACCCGCCGCGACACCGAAGTCGCGACGGGTTGCGAGAAGTTGAGCGAGCGTCAGTCGGCGGCAGGGATCCGGTACTCGAAAACAAACTGGTCAGCAGCCATGAGCGTGTCGCAGACCTCCACCACGACCCCGGCCGTCGTACGGGCCTCCCGGATCAGATGAACCACCGGCGCACCCGGACTCAGCGCCAGCTCGGAGGCTTCCGCCTTGGAAGCCGGCCGCGCTTGCAACGTCTCGACGAACTCCGCGAACTCATGTCCATGGTCTTCGAGTCGGGCGTAGATGCCACCGCCGCCAGGGTTCTCGGCGAACAGCTCCGGGATGTCCTTGACGACGTCCCACGGGAGGTAGGAGGAGGCCGTCTCGACCGGGGTGCCGTTGCGGAAGTAGAGCCGCCGCCGGGCAAGCACCTGAGTGCCGGCGGGCACGCCGAGCCGCCGGGCGGCATCCGCGGGAGCCTCCATGGGCCCGATGTAGAGGACGCTCACCTTGGCCGTGGCGCCGGACTGCGCGGACTCGGCGAGGTACGCGGCCTTGCCGCCCTGGCGGAGCGAACGCCGGAAGCGATCGGAGGAACGGTGCCGCACCGGCGGCCGATCCTTCACGATCGAGCCCTTGCCGTGCCGGGTCTCTACCAGCCCACTCGCCCGCACCTCGACCATGGCCTTACGGATCGTGCCCCCAGACACGCCGTAGCGGTCCACCAGCTCCGATTCACTCGGCACCATGTCACCAGGCTTGAGCACACCCGCCCGGATCTGCTGCACAATCTCGTCCGCGATCTGCACGTACCGAGGCCCGGACCTGCCCCCCTCTACCGCAGTTCCCATAGTCCTTCTCTGCCTCCTATGCTCCTGTACATGAGTCAACCACAGGAAGCAACGTCGACGCCCCTGCACTCCGTATCCGTAGCCGGAGTCGTCGTGCGCGAAGACGGCCGCCTCCTGGCGATCCGCCGAGCCGATAACGGCACTTGGGAACTCCCCGGCGGCGTACTCGAACTCAACGAGACCCCAGAGGCCGGCGTAGCCCGCGAAGTCTGGGAAGAGACCGGCATCCACGTCGAGGTCGACGAACTCACCGGCGTCTACAAGAACACCACCCGAGGCATCGTCGCCCTGGTCTTCCGCTGCAAGCCTTCCGGCGGCACAGAACGCACCTCCAGCGAGTCAACGGCCGTCTCCTGGCTCACACCCGACGAGGTCAGCGACCGCATGGCTGAGGTCTACGCGATCAGGCTCCTGGACGCCCTAGACGGCAACGGCCCCCACGTACGAAGCCACGACGGCAAGCACCTCATCCCAGCGGGATAAGACTTTCCCTACTTCATCAAGGCCCGCGCACGGCGCGGGCGCGCGCCGCCTCTGCGGCGCGGCCTGCCTCCTGTCTTCGCCCCGGCTGGCCGCGCCCGGCGGCGCGCTGTGTGCATGCGGGCTGAGGTAGGAAAACGCTCTGTGGCTGGGGCCGGTCGGCTCCGCGGCTTTAGGCAGCCACTTTGGCGCGAGCCTCGAAGATCATGGCCCCAACGTCGTGCTTTACCGGGCAGGTCCACAGACTGCCCGACGCGCCGGAAGCTTACGGGGCCATGATCACTCGCGCCAAAGCAGCTCCAGCCCAAAGCCGCTCCACCGACCTATAGACGTCCTGTAACCGCTGCCCCTGGTCACGCAGGGCCGATCGTCCACCCTGCGACGTATGGGTGCTGACCATGTCCACGGCGCCCCGGGCGCCCCCGGAACCTGCGCCCGACGTCTCACAGTAAGACAATCAGTACGTTTTGGGATCATAGGCCGGATTTGCGCAGATGCTGGGTGAGGGTTGCCGCGCTCAACGAACTCGCAGCCACCAGGCCAGGTCCTTGAGCGTCGCGCACTAACGGCATCCCACACCAGAGCCCGGCGCTATCGTTGAGGCGCTCAACTTAGACATCGCGGATAGTGACAACTCTGTCACTCAATGGCACGTGAAGGATGGACGCCGCAGGATGGACAGGTCGCACGTACACCTCGCCGTGGGATTGCGATCAGGCCCCAGTGTCGGCGCCAGTATGGGGGTGGCGTAGCAATGGCTCTTAAGAAGTCCGATCTGTACAGCTCGCTCTGGCGGAGCTGCGACGAGTTGCGCGGTGGCATGGATGCTAGCCAATACAAGGACTACATCCTGACACTGCTGTTCGTGAAGTACGTGACGGACAAGGCCAAGTCCGACCCGCACTCCCTCATCGACGTCCCCGCCGGCGGGTCTTTCGACGACATGGTCGCCCTCAAGGGCGACAAGGAGATCGGCGACAGGATCAACAAGATCATCGGCAAGCTCGCCGAGGCCAACGGACTTGAGAAGGTCATCGACCTGGCGGACTTCAACGACGAGGAGAAGCTCGGCAAGGGCAAGGAGATGCAGGATCGCCTCTCCAAGCTGGTGACGATCTTCGGTGACCTGGACTTCCGTGGTAGCCGCGCTGAAGGCGACGACCTGCTAGGGGACGCCTACGAGTATCTCATGCGCCACTTCGCCACGGAGTCGGGCAAGTCGAAGGGTCAGTTCTACACCCCAGCCGAGGTCTCCCGCGTACTCGCCAAGGTTGTCGGCATCGGGCCGGGCACCCGGCAGGATCACACGGTTTACGACCCTACGTGCGGGTCGGGCTCGCTGCTCCTCAAGGTCGCTGACGAGGCACCGCGCGGCATTACCATCTACGGCCAAGAAAAAGACAACGCCACCTGGGCGCTGGCCAAGATGAACATGATCCTTCACGGCAACGAGGACGCCGACATCCTCAAAGGTGACACGATCACCAACCCTCAGTTCATCACGGGGAGGCATCTGCGGACCTTCGACTTCGCCGTCGCCAACCCGCCGTTCTCGATCAAGTCGTGGAGCAATGGCTTGGAGAACGAATACGACCGCTTCGAGTACGGCCGGCCACCGGAGAAGAACGGCGACTACGCGTTCCTGCTGCATATCCTCAAGTCACTCAAGAGCACAGGCAAGGCCGCAGTCATCCTGCCGCACGGTGTGCTCTTCCGCAGTCACGCGGAAGCAAGCATTCGTAAGGAGCTGCTGCGCCGCGGCTACATCAAGGGAATCATCGGGCTGCCCGCGAACCTCTTCTACGGCACCGGCATTCCGGCCTGCATCATCATCCTCGACAAGGAGAACGCCCAGGCGCGCACCGGCGTCTTTATGATCGACGCCTCCAAAGGCTTCATCAAGGACGGCAACAAGAACCGCCTCCGGAGCCAGGACATCCACAAGATCGTCGACGTCTTCAACAAGCAAACCGAGATCGAGCGCTACTCGCGCATGGTGCCGCTTAACGAGATCGCTGATCCGAAGAACGACTACAACCTCAACATCCCGCGCTACATCGATGCCTCCGAGCCAGAGGACGTCCAGGACCTTCACGCTCACCTGCACGGCGGAATCCCCGACCGCGACTTGGACGCACTCAATGGGTACTGGGAGGCGTTCCCGAGCCTTCGTGCCACACTCTTCAAACCAAATCGCCCAGCCTACAGCGACCTTGCGGTCGGAGTGACCGAGGTGCAGCAGACCGTCCTGGACTCCGACGAGTTTCAGAAGTTCGCCACCGACGTACGCGGCCAAGTGAACGACTGGTTCGCCGCCCACCGGCCGATCCTCCAGGCCCTTGATGCCAACACCGTCCCTAAGGATCTGATCGCTCGCATTAGCGACGACCTACTTGCCCGGTTCAAGGACACCCCGCTGCTCGACGAGTACGACGTTTACGAGCAGCTCATGACGTACTGGCACGGCGTCATGCACGACGATGTCTTCCTCGTCATGAACGACGGATGGCTGGATGCCGCCAAGCCTCGCAGGACCATCGAAGACAAGGAGCGCAAGCTCTCCGAGACGCCAGACCTCATCGTTGGCTCGGGGCGTAGCGCCACCAAGTACAAGATGGACCTCATCCCGCCTGCTTTCATCGTCGCTCGCTACTTCGCAGCGAATCAGGTCGAAGTTGACGAACTGAACGCGGCAGTCGAGGAAGCCAGCCATGCCGTCGAGGAGTACATCGAGGAACACGCCGTCGAGGACGGCTTGCTCGCCGAAGCGATGGACGACGGAAAGATCACCAAGGCTCTCGCTTCGATGCGGCTCAAAGAGGCCCAACATGAAGGAGCTGACCCGGAAGAGATCAAGGCCCTGAAACACCTGATCAAGCTGTACAACGGCGAAGCCGTCGCCAAAAAGGCCGCCAAGGAAGCCCAGGCCGCTCTGAGCCTGGCGACCCTCAAAAAGTACGGCGACCTCACGTTGCCCGAGATCAAGCAGCTTGTGCTCGATGATAAGTGGCATGCGACGATCGCAGATCGCGTTGCCCGCGTGGTCAGCTCGCTAACGCTTTCCCTAGTTGCGCGAATTCAGGAACTCGGTGAACGGTACGCCGAGACCGTCAGTGCGCTAGATGCCGAACTCGAGAAGCTCGAAGCGAAGGTTGCTAGCCACTTGGCAGACGTGGGGGTCGAATCATGAGTGACGCATCGGCACTCCCTGCCGACTGGGAGATCAAGCGTCTCGACGAGGTGAGTACAAAGATCCAAGATGGTACGCACTTCTCGCCAACCCTCGGCGGGAATCAGTACCGTTACATCACGTCGCGAAATATCGGTACGGGACGCCTCCGTCTCGACTCTGTCGAGATGATCTCCGAGGAAGAGCACCAGAAGATCTACCGACGTTGCGATGTACGCTTTGGTGATCTGCTACTCACCAAGGACGGCGCCAACACTGGCAATGCTGCGATCAATACCTTCACAGATGAGATCAGCTTGCTCTCCAGTGTCGCCTTCATCCGAACAAACCCTCGCAAGTCGACTGAAGGATACATTCTTCAGTACCTGCTCTCAGCACCTGGTAAGAAGCAGATTGCAGATGCCATGGCCGGCAATGCCATTACTCGGTTGACGCTAGCCAAGATTAAAGCGCTCGCGGTGCCGATGCCTCCGGTTTCTGAGCAGTATCGAATCGCTACAGTGCTTCGTGATACCGATGATCTGATCGCCACACTGGAGCGCATGATTGCCAAGAAGAAGGCAGTCAAGCAGGGCTTGATACAGCACCTCCTGGCCGATGGTGACCGTCTTTCCGGCTGGCCTGGCTCTCGCCTCTCTGAGCTTGTTGACGGACTACAAGCTGGTGTCAGTGTTCGCTCGTCCGAGCACGCTTTCCACGGAGTCGCCGTGCTAAAGACATCGGCAGTCAGCAATGGCCGATTCGATCCGACCGAAGCCAAGCCGGTACTTCCTGCAGATATTGGCCGGGTGCGCTGCAACCCTGTAGCGGGAAGCTTGATCATCAGTCGAATGAACACTCCCGCCCTGGTCGGCGAAGTCGGATATGTCGAGCGCGATTACAGCCATTTGTACCTTCCTGATCGCCTTTGGCTGGCCCGCCCTAGACGAAGTGGAGCTAGGCAGACAAATATGCGCTGGCTCAGCTACTACCTGAGCTCCGAATCCGGCTCACGCGCGGTGCGTGAACTCGCCACGGGAACCAGCGGCAGCATGAAGAACATCCCCAAAGAAAAGTTGTTGGCTCTCGAAGTTCCTACACCTCCACCTCACGAGCAAGATCGAATTGCTGAGACGGTGCACGATATGGATCAGGCGATCGTCCTCCTTAACCACCGCCTATCCAAAGCACGGAGCGTCAAGCAGGGATTGATGCAGCAGCTCCTCACTGGTCGTACCCGCCTTCCGTCTAAGGAGGGCACAGCATGAGTAACGTCGGGCAACCCGAGCGCAAGGCTCAAGATCGTGTCGTCGATCTGTTCCGAGAGTCGTTGGGCTACGAGTACCTGGGCAACTGGGAGTACCGGCAGGGCAATGCCAACATCGATGTTGAGCTGCTCACGCAGAACCTCCTTGCCCGGGGTTACAGCGACAACCTCATCAACAAGGCGATCGACAAGCTGAAGAGCGACGCTTCGCTCGGTGGTGGCCGCGATCTGTACGAGGCGAACCGTGACGTCTACGGCCTGCTGCGGTACGGGGTGAAGGTCAAGCCCGGCGTAGGCGAGCAGACGGAGACGGTGTGGCTCATCGACTGGGCGCGCCCCGAGACCAATCACTTCGCCTTAGCAGAGGAAGTGACGGTCCTCGGGCAGCACACAAAGCGTCCGGACATCGTGCTCTACGTCAACGGCATGGCCTTCGGGACGATCGAGCTCAAGCGCTCGAAGGTCGCCGTCTCCGAAGGTATTCGGCAGAGCATCGGAAACCAACGGCCCGAGTTTATTCGTCCATTCTTCACGACGGTGCAACTCGTTATGGCCGGCAACGACGTGGAGGGGCTTCGCTACAGCACTATCGACACGCCGGAGAAGTATTGGCTGACGTGGCGTGAGCCGTCCGACATTGCCGATCCGCTCGATCGTGCCTTGACTCAGCTCTGTTCGAAAAAACGTCTACTTGAGCTGGTTCACGACTTCATGGTCTTCGACGCGGGGCAGAAGAAGACCTGTCGGCATAACCAGTACTTCGGCGTCAAGGCGGCCCAACAGCGGATCGGCAAGCGCGAGGGCGGCATCGTTTGGCACACTCAGGGCTCCGGCAAGTCGCTGACGATGGTTTGGCTGGCCAAGTGGATCCGCGAGAACCAGCCGGACGCTCGTGTACTCCTCATTACTGACCGGACTGAACTGGATGATCAGATCCAGAAAGTTTTCCGGGGAGTCAACGAGTCTATCTATCGTACGAAGAGCAGCGCTGACCTGCTCGCCACACTGAATGCGAGCGAGGAGTGGCTGATCTGCTCGCTGGTTCACAAGTTCCGCAGTTCGGAGGACGAGTCCGCTCGCGACCACGCTGAGAGCGAGTTCATCCGTGAGCTGAAGGCGACCATCCCCAGGGACTTCGACGCCAAGGGCAACATCTTCGTCTTCGTCGACGAAGCGCACCGTACCCAGTCGGGCAAGATGCACGACGCCATGAAGGAGCTCATGCCGGGTGCCATGTTCATCGGCTTCACTGGTACGCCCCTACTCAAGGTCGACAAGGCGACCACCATCGAGCGGTTCGGAAGCTTCATCCATACATACAAGTTCGACGAGGGCGTTGCAGACGGCGTTGTGCTGGACCTGCGGTACGAGGCTCGCAACATCGACCAGGACCTGACCTCGCCGGCAAAGGTCGACCAGTGGTTTGAGGCCAAGACCCGAGGCATGACGGACTTGTCCCGCGCTGAGCTCAAGAAGCGCTGGGGAACTATCCAAAAGGTCGTCAGCTCGGAACCGCGCGCCCGGCAGATAGTCAATGACATCTTGCTCGACATGGAGATCAAGCCACGCCTGTCGGACGGCCGCGGCAATGCCATCCTCGTCAGTTCGAGCATCTACCAGGCATGCAAGTTCTACGAGCTATTCATTCAGGCTGGGTTCAAGGGCAAGTGCGCCATCGTCACGTCGTATACGCCACAGGCCAGCGACATCTCTAAGGAGGACTCCGGCCACGGAGCCACTGAGCGGCTACGTCAGTACGAGATCTACCGGCAGATGCTCGCGGACCATTTCAACGAGCCCGCCGATAAGGCAGTGGGCAAGGTCGAGCAGTTTGAGAAGGACGTCAAGGAACGCTTCATCAACGACCCGGGCCAGATGCGGCTGCTCATCGTTGTCGACAAGCTCCTGACCGGCTTTGACGCTCCAAGCACGACGTACCTGTACATCGACAAGAAGATGCAGGATCACGGCCTCTTCCAGGCGATTTGCCGGGTCAATCGCCTCGACGGCGAGGACAAAGAATACGGCTACATCGTCGACTATCGCGACCTGTTCAATTCTCTTGAATCCGCGATCACGGACTATACCGGAGGTGCCCTCGAAGGCTACGAGACGAAGGACATCGAGGGGCTGCTGTCCGACCGGATCGATAGAGCCTGTGACGACCTCGATGTAGCCCTGGAGAAGATCCGAGCGCTCTGTGAACTGGTCGAGCCGCCGAAGAACACTCTTCAGTACCAGCAGTACTTCTGCGCCCGCGAGCAGGGCAACGCCGAGCAACTCAAGGCCAATGAACCCAAGCGCGTTGAGCTCTATAAAGCTGTGGCGGCTGTAACCCGCGCGTACAGTAACCTCGCCAACGAAATGCAGGACGCTGGATACAGCGACGCCGAAGCCGCAGCGATCAAGGACGAGATCGCCCATTACGCCAACGTACGCGACGAGGTCAAACTTGGCGCTGGCGAGAACGTCGACTTCAAACAGTACGAGGCCGGCATGCGGCACCTGCTCGACACGTACATCAGCGCCACTCCCTCCGAGGTGGTCTCAAACTTCCAGGAAAGGGGGTTGGTCCAGTTGATCGTCGAGATGGGGGCTGGCGCGCTCGACAAGCTTCCCGCGGGTATCAAAAAGGATCCCGAAGCGGTGGCGGAGACGATCACCAACAACGTGCGCAAGGTGATCATCGACGAGCGCCCAATGAACCCTAAGTACTACGACAAGATGTCGGAACTGCTCGACGCCATACTCGAGGAACGGCGGCAGGGGGCTCTGGATTACAAGGAGTACCTGGCGAGGTTGCTGGAGCACGCGTCGAAGCTCGGCAAGGGCGAATCAGACACCGCGTATCCTGAGTGGGCTGACAACGGTGCCCGCCGCGCCCTGATCGACTTCTTCGGTCAAGCGCCGGAGCTGGCCGCGGTCGTGGA
Source organism: Streptomyces rochei (assembly GCA_002155895.1). Lineage (GTDB taxonomy): Bacteria > Actinomycetota > Actinomycetes > Streptomycetales > Streptomycetaceae > Streptomyces > Streptomyces rochei. Next base: position 15,820 of record MUMD01000057.1, on the reverse strand, counting down.
CACCACTGTCCTCCACACCAAACCCGACTCGTGGGTAGGCAATCCAATGAGAGAGAAGAGGGTCAGGCGCGCGCTCGCTCAAGCGCTGCCTGCTGACTTCGACCGGCTTGATGAACTGCTTGAACTAGTAAAGGCACGTCGTGAGTACCGCTAGTGGCTATCTCACCATCCGTGGTATTGACGTCGACGTCACCTACAAAGACATCAAGAACCTGCACATCGGCGTCTATCCGCCCCTTGGACGCGTCCGAGTAGCAGCGCCGCACCAGTTCGATGATGAGCAGGTGAGGCTCGCCGTAATCCAACGCCTGCCGTGGATCAAAGAGCAGCGTGAGCAACTTCGGTCGGCTGCACGACAGTCCACGCGGGAGGTGGTGACAGGCGAGTCTCACTACGTGTGGGGTGTTCGACACCGGATGAAGGTCGTTGAACGCCCTGGACGGGCTCACTTCGAGCTAGACGGTGAGCGACTAGTGCTGTTCGTTCCGGCCGGCACCTCAGCCGAACGGCGCCGCAAGCTGCTTGATCGTTGGTATCGAGAGCAGCTTCGACATGTGCTACCGAGCCTGATCGCCAAATGGGAATCGATCCTCGATGTATCAGTGCCGTGGTGGAGTATCAAGCGCATGAAGACTAAGTGGGGATCCTGTAATCGCGAAACCGGACACATCTGGTTCAACGTCGAACTTGCCAAGAAGCCCCCGGCCTGCTTGGAGTACATCGTCGTCCACGAAATGGCGCATTACCTGCAGCGCCACCACGACGACCGTTTCACTAAGCTCATGGACAAGTTCATGCCGAACTGGCGAAGCCTGCGCGCCCAGCTGAACAATGCACCCCTCGCAGAAGAGCAGTGGCCATGATTTGACTGGAAAATAACCTGCCCGCAAGGCGTATATAAGTCAGTTTTGAGCTCACCAGTCATAGGGGCCACGGCTAGTGGTAAGGCAGAGACCGCTGTCCATCAAGCCCGCAGCATTTACGCAGCCCGTGGACTATTTGTGGACGGCGCAGTCTCGTCCTTGCCTCATCTAGGCTGCAGCCAGCGCGTTTGCTCCGCTTGCCAACGGCCTCCGGAGCCGTTGGCCGACCCCACCCTGCGGGCTCCTGGCGTGGCACTCGGGGTGGATGGAGCCCCGATGTGCTGGGTAGGGTCACAGCCCGCCAAAGGGGAGGGAACGTTGGATCTCAGCGAGGTCGAGAAGGCCGTAGACACAGGCAAAGGCTATGCAGCTGTCAGCGTCAAGACACTTCGCAACGCTGTGGGGGCAGCCCGGGCGAAGAAGAATGTTGTAGCCGAGATCTCGGCTGGCCTACGGGCGGCCGGACTTGGGCATGTGCCGTTCGAAATACCCAAGCGTCAAGATCGCGTGGTGCTGGTGTACCGCCTCGGGACAGGCGAGGGTGCTGCGCTCATGGCGATGGTAGAAGCAGCTCACGGGGACGGTGAACAAGCGAACGGCGCTGCGTGGCTGCTGAGCACCATGCTGCCGTCATTGGAAGCCCGGTAAGGAGCCCTCATGCCAGAAGCCCACGGCGTCTGAGGCCTGTCAGAGCCGTGGGCTTCCCGTGATGTCGTAGGGTTCGAGGGATACGCCGACCTGGAAGACAGGACGCGTAGGGCGTGGTCAAGAGATGGCGACGTAGTTGGCGGGGTTAGCTCTCTTGAACGGCCGGGTTGCGCAGTGCCAGGAGGTGACCGCGGCTGGATGCGACGCGGAGTACGTCCCGCAAAGCTCCGGTCAGCTCCATGGCCAGCGTCCGCACGTCGCCAAGGGCAGCATCCTGGCTGTTCAAAGTCTCTGATGCCAGCGTCAGCAGTTCAACCGCTGTGTCGAGTTGGGCTGATTCGATGCTGTCCGCCAATCGGGACATGTAGCCGCCCTGGGCATCGGTGCTCAGGTAGCAAGGCTTGCCTCCCGGGCCCGACCAGGGGAGGAGCCGCAGTTCGTTCGGTGTTGTCATCTTTGGCTCTGCCTTTCGTCGATTACGTGGTGGGTGGTGAACACGGCGTCGACTCGATCCCCCGGGAAGGCCATAAGCGTGGCTTCGACGACGCGGCCCGTGGAGTCGGTGGCGATGCGAGTGATGGAGAGGACGACTGACGCGTTGCCGATCCGGAGGGCCGATGCTTCGTCCGGTGTCGGGAAGCGAGCGCTCACCGTCTCTCGGGCAGTAGTCGGCGGTCGGCTGAGGAAGGCGAACCTCGTGGCTGCCTCTCTGCATGTGGAGGCGTCGTCGAGAGCTCCGGGCGGGACCAGGTCGTGCGGCATGTAGACGCGCGCCAAACCGAGAGGCGACTCACCCTCGCGGCTGAGGCAGGTGAACTCCACGACGGGGCTGCCCGTGGGCACCTTCAACAAGGTCGCCAAGTGCGCTTGGGCCTGAACTGCGGTGCTGCGAATGGTGACGCGCAAGCCCGGCTCGGTGGCGGTCCACGGGTCCAGGGTGCCCCAGCCGCCGACGTACATGATCTTGCGGTGAGGGCGGCTGACGAAGTTGCCTTTGCCGTGGATCTTCTCCACGAGGCCTTCCCTCTGGAGCACGGCGAGTGCTCTTCGCAGCGTCACCGTGCTAATCCCGTAGCGGTCGGCGAGGGCAGCCTCGGATGGAAGGCGTTCGCTCGGCAGGATGCGGCCGGCTGTGATCTGCTGCCGGAGGTCGTCCGCGATGTCGTGGTGGCGTGAGCGCATGGAGCCGATCACCGCCTTCTCAGCATTCGCACGGCGACGAGCCGGGTACGCGCATGTATGGTCAGCAGTTCGCCCGACTCGAAGACCAGTTGCTTCGCTCCCTTAGGGAGCTGGAAAAGGTCTCTCACCCGGACGACACGGCCGCCGAGTTGGATGATGTCGCCGCGCTGCACGGTGGTCGCGGTGACCTCGATGTTGGAGACCAGCGCGCCGCCGGGGGTATACGCCGTCACCGCGTCACCCCCAAGGGCGCGGACGGGTCAACGCCCGAGTGGCACGGGCAGTCGCACGCCTCGCAGATCACCGGGATGTCGGACGGGGCCGGCGTCGGGGAAGCGTCGGCGCAGACGTGGTGCGTGCCGATCCGGCATGCAGTCGAGCGGTAGGGGGCGGACGCTGCGTCTGCGATGTGCGGCTGTTGACGATGTGGCATCAGTAAGCCCCTGTCAGCGCTGACCAGGCGTCCGCCGAGAGGTGAGGGGCGATGGCCATCGCGCGTGTCCGGATGCGTCCTTCCATCGCCAGGACGTACGGGCGGACCAGGGCCACGTCCTCTCCTCTGAGCAGGTTTCGGTGAGATGCCGCGTCGTCGGCTGTACGACCCATGACGGGGGCCGACGTGTCATCGGGCCTACGAGAGACGGGAAGAGGCGGATGAGGAAAGGTGGGCACTAACGGCCGGCGGTGCTTGCCTCTTGGGGAGTTCCGCGCCCTGGTGAGGGAGAAGGCGCGGCGGATACGGTTGAGCACGCTGTTCAGCTCCTATCGCTGATGGCTCGGTCCCCCGACATCGCCCGTCGTGGGGGCCGCTTTGCGTACGACCGCCCATAAGGTGCGGTCGTTCAAGCTGGTGGCGAGGAGCCCGAATCGGTCGGCCTCAGCGACCACGTCCAGGACCTCCCGCCATGACTCGGCGGAGAGCGCGTCCGGCACCTCCACTTCCACCGATGTGTGCTGGTGCTGTTCCTCCACTCGCGTGGAAAGCCCGAGGGCGGACAGCCGGGCGGCGATGGCCGCCGCGCTAACTCCCGAAGCGGGCACAGGGCAGCCTCCGTCATCCAGCGATCACTTTGAGTGAAGCTAGTTAACTAGATTAGAGCTAGTGGACTAGATTTTCCATATGCCTGAGCAGCCGCCCTATCTCCGCGTCGCCGACGAACTCCGGCGGCGGATCGCGGAGCACCTGTGGGAGCCGGGAGACCGCCTGCCCTCTCGCGCGCAGATCGGCCAGGAGTGCGGCGTAGGCGAGAACGTGGTCCGTCGGGCGCAAGAGCTGCTGATTTCCCAAGGCGTGCTGGAAGGCCGCGCTGGGTCGGGTACCTATGTCGCCGAGCCCAGACAGCGGGTGCGGGTGGTGCGTTCGTCGGCGCGCGAGCAGCCGAGCGGGTCGCCCTTCCGGGCCGACATGAAGGCCGTGGGTAGGCAGGGGGACTGGGAGAGTCGGACGGACGCCAAGGTGCCGGCCCCCGCAGATATCGCAGCGCGACTCGGGGTCGACGAGGGTGAACTGTGCGTGCGGACGGCGTATGAGTTCCTGGCGGACGGCAGGCCGGTGCAGCTGTCGACGAGTTGGGAGCCGTACGAACTCACCGCCGGCACTCTCGTCGTTCTCCCCGAGGGCGGGCCGCATGCTGGAACGGGCGTCGTGAACCGTATGGCCACGATCGGCATCACGGTCAGCCATGCCGTGGAGCAGCCAGAGCCGAGGCAGGCGACCGCCGAGGAGGCGTCGCTACTCGGCATCCAGAAAGCCGCCCTTGTCACGCACATTCGGCGGACGTACTACAGCGACGACGGTCGCCCCGTAGAGACGGCGGACATCGTGGTGCCCGCTGCCCACTGCGAGATCGTGTACGAGATCCCGATCAGTCGCTGACGAAACAGGGTTCCTTGCGCCGAGGCTTCAGCTTGTCGGAAGCATGTGCAAGCGTGCCGCAGTGACTACATCCACACCTGATCTGCTGCCCAGGCCGCTTTCGTCGTGCTGGCTTCATTGGATTGCGGTACCAACCGGGGATCAGCTCGGGGTCATGGCCCTTCTAGGGCTGACGGACGCCGTGCCCGTTTCTTTCAGCTCTGCGCAAGAGGTCATCGACGCGGACAGTCACGCCGCCGCCGAAGGGCTTGCCCGGGTGTATGTGAGCCCGGAACTCGACGGATGGACACTGATCATCGGGCGGTGGTGCGATCCCTGCAACAGTGAGCGCTCGGACAGTGTGCTGCAGATGTGCGAAGAGCTGAGTGCCCGCTATGGGCAGGCGCAGGCTTACTACTACGGCGCGCAGGGCGACGGATCGGCCTGGTTGGTTGCAGAGCGAGGAACGGTTGTACGCCGCTACTGCGAGACCGGCGAGGGAGACGACCACTACCTGACGCTGGGAGAGCCCCTCAAGTACGAGTGCTCCCGCCGAGAGGACCTGGGGCTGGCCACGAGCTGGGATGCGGCAACCGAGACAGAAGACGATGAAGACGAGTGGTCGTGGGAGACCCTGCACATGGCGCCGGAGATCGCTGCCCTGCTGGGTGTCAGCCCGCTCGCCCTGACGGCAGAAACCCCCCTGTCTGGCACCGGGGTCCTGGCGCGAACCCCGTCCGATGCCTCCTGAGCAACCCTCGGGCTGGGCCGTCTCTGGGCCGTGCGAGGGTGCCCGAGGCCGATCGATAGCGACCGACAGTGACAGGTGGGGCTCCGGGGGCATCCAGGAAAGGCCAGGTCAGAGCCCCCGCAGGGAACGCGTTTCCTCCCAGGGGTGGCGGTGCGGCAAGATGGGGTGTATCTGCCCACTGCCTGATCAAGCTGCCGGACGGTTTCTCTTGGCTGAGTTCATTTACACCATGCGCAAGGCGCGCAAGGCGCACGGCGACAAGGTGATCCTCGATGACGTCACCCTGAATTTCCTTCCCGGCGCCAAGATCGGTGTTGTCGGTCCGAACGGTGCCGGTAAGTCCACCGTTCTCAAGATCATGGCGGGCCTCGAGCAGCCGTCGAACGGTGACGCGTTCCTGTCGCCGGGCTACACGGTCGGCATCCTGCTGCAGGAGCCCCCGCTGAACGAGGAGAAGACCGTCCTGGAGAACGTCCAGGAGGGTGTCGCCGAGGTCAAGGGCAAGCTCGACCGGTTCAACGAGATCGCCGAGCAGATGGCGACCGACTACTCGGACGCGCTGCTGGAGGAGATGGGCAAGCTCCAGGAGGAGCTGGACCACGCCAACGCGTGGGACCTGGACGCCCAGCTGGAGCAGGCCATGGACGCGCTGGGCTGCCCGCCCGGCGACTGGCCGGTCGTGAACCTCTCCGGTGGTGAGAAGCGGCGTGTGGCGCTGTGCAAGCTGCTGCTGGAGGCGCCCGACCTGCTGCTCCTCGACGAGCCCACCAACCACCTCGACGCCGAGTCGGTGAACTGGCTGGAGCAGCACCTCGCCAAGTACGAGGGCACCGTCGTGGCCGTGACCCACGACCGGTACTTCCTGGACAACGTGGCCGGCTGGATCTGCGAGGTCGACCGCGGCCGCCTGCACGGCTACGAGGGCAACTACTCCAAGTACCTGGAGACCAAGGCCACCCGTCTCAAGGTCGAGGGCCAGAAGGACGCCAAGCGGCAGAAGCGTCTGAAGGACGAGCTGGAGTGGGTGCGCTCCAACGCCAAGGGGCGGCAGGCCAAGTCCAAGGCGCGTCTCGCGCGGTACGAGGAGATGGCGGCCGAGGCCGACAAGATGCGGAAGCTGGACTTCGAGGAGATCCAGATCCCGCCGGGCCCGCGTCTAGGCAACGTCGTCGTCGAGGTGAACAACCTCAGCAAGGCGTTCGGGGACAAGGTCCTCATCGACGACCTGTCGTTCACGCTGCCGCGCAACGGCATCGTCGGTGTCATCGGACCGAACGGCGCGGGCAAGACCACGCTGTTCAAGATGATCCAGGGCTTCGAGGAGCCGGACTCCGGTTCCATCAAGGTCGGCGACACGGTCAAGATCTCCTACGTCGACCAGAGCCGCGAGAACATCGACCCGAAGAAGACCCTGTGGGCGGTCGTCTCCGACGAGCTGGACTACATCAACGTCGGCCAGGTCGAGATGCCCTCGCGCGCCTACGTCTCGGCCTTCGGGTTCAAGGGCCCGGACCAGCAGAAGCCGGCCGGTGTGCTCTCCGGCGGTGAGCGCAACCGCCTCAACCTCGCGCTCACCCTCAAGCAGGGCGGCAACCTGCTGCTCCTCGACGAGCCGACCAACGACCTCGACGTCGAGACCCTCTCCAGCCTGGAGAACGCGCTGCTGGAGTTCCCCGGCTGCGCCGTGGTCGTCTCCCACGACCGGTGGTTCCTGGACCGGGTCGCCACGCACATCCTCGCCTACGAGGGTGAGTCCAAGTGGTTCTGGTTCGAGGGCAACTTCGAGTCGTACGAGAAGAACAAGATCGAGCGGCTCGGCCCGGACGCCGCGCGTCCGCACCGTGCCACGTACAAGAAGCTGACCCGGGGCTGATCGATCTTGCGGCACATCTACCGCTGCCCGCTGCGCTGGGCGGACATGGACGCGTACGGCCACGTCAACAACGTGGTCTTCCTCCGCTACCTGGAGGAGGCCCGTATCGACTTCCTGTTCCGCCCGGAGAAGGACTTCCAGCAGGGGTCGGTGGTGGCGCGCCATGAGATCGACTACAAGCGGCAGCTCGTGCACCGGCACCACCCGGTCGACATCGAGCTGTGGGTCACCGAGATCAGGGCCGCCGCCTTCACCCTCGCCTACGAGGTGAAGGACGGCGACGAGATCTACGTCCGCGCCTCCACGGTGATCGTGCCGTTCGACTTCGAGGCGCAGCGGCCCCGCCGGCTGACCGCCGAGGAACGGGAGTTCCTGAGGGAGTACACGGACGCCGAGGAGGGGGCCGTCGCCGCATGACGGTCCTGCACCTGGCCGACGAGGGGGAGGCCGCCGATCTCGCGGCCTTCCTCTCCCGGCTGCTCCACTACGACCGTTCCGCCGCGGTGCGCCTCCAGGGGGCCGGCACGGCCCTCGCCGTCTTCGGGCGGCCCCCGTCCTTCGAGGTGCTGGCCGTGCGCGCGGTGCGGCTGGCCAAGCCGTACGAGAACGGGCTCGACGTCACCCTGGACGTGACCGTCTCCGCCGGTGAGCTGCTGGAGACGGTGGACGAGGCGGCGGCCACCGCCGTGGTCCCGGGCGCCGTCACCGGCCCTCCCTGGGCCGGGATGATGCCGCCGCGCGGCGGCTGGCGGCCCGAGCCGGGACTGCCGGCGCCGGACGCCCTGCGGGCCCTGGTCGCCGCGGCGGTGGCGGAGTTCCGCTCCCGCACCGGTGAGCTGGCGCCCGGGGACCGTACGCGGGCCGAGCTGGACCGGATCGGGCGGGACATATGGTCCCGGACGGTCGGCGACACCGGGCTGCCGGTGCGGGCCGTGCACGCGGCCCAGTCCCTGGGGTTCCTGCGGGCGCCTTCCGGGGCGTCCGGCTCCGGTGAGGACGCGCCCGTGCTCTTCTCCTCGGGAGCGTGGCTGCGGCTGCGCACGCCCTACGGCTCCGTCGCCCTGCGGCGGGCCGGCACCGGAGCGCTGGGCATCAGCGTGCGCTGATCCCACCGAGGGCGCGGAGCCGACCCCGTCGAGGGGCGACGGAGCCCCGACCCCGCCGAGGGCGCGGTCAGCGTGTGGTGCTGCCGCCGCTGAGGGCGCGGGCGTGTGACGTCGTGTGACGCCCCCCCGCCGAGGGCGTGCGCCCCGCTCGGCCGCTCACTTTCCGCCGCCCGGCTCCCCGGGCCGGCGGCCCCGGCCCCGTCGCCCGGGCTCAACCACTGCCGTCCGGCCGCCCGGTCCTGTCGCCCGGCCGCTCAGCCACTGCTGTTCGTCCGCTCGGCCACCGCCACCGGTCGCTCAGCCCCCGTCGCCCGGACGCTCAGTCCCCGACGCCGGGCCGTGCGGTCCCGTCGCCCGGCCGTCCAACCCCGTCGCCCGGCCGCCGGGCCCCGTCGCTGTCGTCTCGGCGTACGGCGATGTGGTCGGCTTCCAGTTCCAGGGCGACCCGGTCGCGCATGTCGAGGGCGCGTGTGTACTCGGCGGGCAGTTGGAGCCGGCCCGCGCGGTCCAGCATCGCGTACTCGCGGGCCACCACCCTCTCGTCGCCCGTCGCGGCGTCCACCTCGCTGCGGCGCAGCACCTCCGTGGAGGTGCGGCCGTCGCGGATGGCGACCGTGCGGCTGACCTCGTCGGCCACGGCCTGGTCGTGGGTGACGATGACGACGGTGGTGCCCAGGTGCTCGTTGGCGGTGCGGAAGGCGGCGAAGATCCGCTCCGCGGTCTGCGAGTCCAGCTCGCCCGTGGGCTCGTCGGCGAGCAGCACCGCGGGGTCGTTGGCCAGGGCCACGGCGATGGCGACCCGCTGCTGCTGTCCGCCGGACATCTGGTGCGGGCGGTGGTCACGACAGTCGGCGATCCCCATCAGGTCCAGGAGCCGCAGGGCTCGTTCGGCGCGCGCGGCGCGGCGTCCCCCCGTGCCGGCCAGCTGCATCGGCAGGACGACGTTCTGGGCGGCCGTCAGATAGGGCATCAGATTGCGCGAGGTCTGCTGCCAGACGAAGCCGACGACGCCGCGGCGGTAGGCGAGCCGGTCCTTCGCCGACATCGTCAGCAGGTCCCGGCCCGCGACCCGGGCGGCGCCGGCCGTCGGGGTGTCCAGGCCGGCCAGGATGTTCATCAGCGTCGACTTGCCGCTGCCCGAGGCGCCCACCAGCGCCATCAGCTCGCCCTCGCGGACCAGCAGGTCGAGGCCCTGGAGGGCCTGTACCTCCACGCCGTCCGTGCTGAAGACGCGGACCAGGCGGTCGCAGGTGATCAGTGCGTCGTGGCCGTAGGCGGGGCGGTCGCGGGACGCGGTGGCGCGGTCGGCCAGCTCGGCGAGGGAGGGATGGGGCGTCGTCGTCATCGGGGCTCTCCGTCTCCTCGTCTCGCGTACTTCTCGTCCGTCCGCCCGTACTCCTCGTCCGTCCGTACGCCCGTCCCGGCCCGGGCGCGGCGGCCCGGGCGTCGGTGGTGGCGACGCGGGCGGCCCCGTCACGGCCCGTCCCCCGCCCGTAGCTGGGGGACCGCGCCGCGCCGGCCCGACCACCATGCCTGTCCCACCCCCACCGCCACCGTCAGCACCAGCACCAGCACCGCGAGTGCCGGCAGGGCCAGCGACCACGGGTCGGCGCGCAGGTGGGCCCGGCCCGCCGGGGACGAGGCCCCCGCCAGGGCGATCGTGGTCAGGTCGATGCCGGGGGAGAGCAGCCGTACCACCGCCCAGCCGGTCAGGACGCCGCCCGCGACGGCCGGCACGGCCTGCGGCAGGGACTCCAGGACCAGCAGGCGGCGGCCCTGGGCCGGGGTGAGGCCCATGGTCCGCAGGCGGGCGAGGAGCGCGGCGCGTTCGGGGGCCGCGCCGGCCAGGGACAGCAGCAGGGCCAGGGCGGCGTAGCCGGCGCCGGCCGCCACGGCCGCCGTGTAGACGCGCTCCGCGCCGGACTGCAGGGGGGAGTCGACGTACCGGGCCCGCTCCTCGGACCGCAGCTGTACGGAGGGTCCGCCGCCCGCCTGCCGGCGCAGCGCGTCCGCGTCCAGGCGGTCGCCGGACAGCAGCAGCGCGGTCGGCCGGGCCGCCTCGGCGGAGAGCCCGGCCCGGTCCACGACCAGGAACTCCTCACCGGACACGGCCGGCGTGCGCTCCCGGACGAGGGCGATCCGGAGGGTGACGAAGGAGCCGTCCTCCATGCGGACCGCGAACGGCGCGCTGCCGAAGCGCTCGGCGACCACCGGTGAGGCCAGCGCCGGGAGCGGACCGTCACGGCCTCCGCGCCGCGCCAGCTCCCCGCCGGCGAACTCCCCGAGCCCGGTCCGCGCCGCCAGCGCCGCGTAGGCGTCGGGGCGCACGCCCGCCACCGGCACGGACTGGCGGCCGTCCGCGGCCTTGGCCTGGTGGGCGATGCTCACCTCGGCCTCGGACCGCACCCCGGGCACCCGGGCCAGGCGGTCGGACAGACCGGACGGCAGCGGACCGGTCGACTCGACGCGGGCGTGGGCGCCGACGGCGTACAGCGCGGCCCGGTCACGGGCGTCGGAGACACCGGCGAGGACCGAGCCGCCGAACGCCGCCGTGGTGAACGCGGTGAGCAGCGCGAGCAGTGGCAGTACCGCCGAGACGGTCGTCCGGCCCGCGCGGGCGAGCGCCAGGTGCCCCACCGCCCCGCGCAGCCGCCCGGCCGGCCGGGCCAGGCCGCGCAGCGCCGGCGGATGGAGACGGACCAGCACCAGCGCCGCGACCACGCCGACCAGCACCGGCGCCGAGGACACCAGCCCCACGGACGCGTCCGTCGCCCCGCGCCGGCGCAGCGTCTCCACCGCGCCGAGCGCCAGCGCCACGGCCGTCAGCTCGGCCACGGTACGGCGCCGGGAGGCCCGGGCCGACGCCGCGTCCCGCCGGCCGCCGTGCACCCGTACGGCACGGTGCGCGGCGGCGGCCCGCAGCGGCAGCGCGAGACAGGCCACGGCCGTGACCGCGCCCGCCGCCCACAGCGCGGGCAGCAGCCGGGCGCCGGGCAGCGCGAGCACCGCCACGGCCAGCCCCAGGGCGCCGGCGGGCAGCGCGACCGCCGCGGTCTCCGCCAGCAGCCGTCCCGCCACGCCCCGCAGGGAGGCGCCGCGGGCCCGCAGCAGGGCGAGTTCGGCGTGGCGCCGTCCGGCGGCCAGGCCGCCCGTCATCAGCAGGACGACGGCGGCGACCGTGCCCGACCCGGAGGCGGCGACGGCGACGAGCGGGCCGATGTCCCCGCGGAGCCGGTCGTAGGCGGTGAGTACGTCGTCGAGCCCGGTCTCGACGTCCGTCAGCGGGCTGATCAGCGCGCGCAGCCGCTCCGTACCGGGCCCGGACTCCAGCGCGGCGACCGCCGTGCTCAGCCGGCCGAGGTCGCGTGCGTGCAGGGCGTCCGTGTCGGGCACCAGGTGCCAGTAGCGGGCGGGGCTGCCGTGCGTGCCCAGCAGCGCGGGTGCCGCCTCGGGGGCCAGCAGCAGGCCGCCGCGCCAGTACGTCGCGGCGTCCGGGCCCTGCGAGCCTGGCTCCCGCAGCAGGGCGGGGGCGCGCAGCTCCGGCTGGAGCGACCAGTAGGCGCCGTCGGGGTCACGGGGCGCGACGATGCCGGTGACGTGCACGGCGAGCCCGGGGCGTCCGGGCACGTGGACGACCGAGCCGATCTCGGCGCGCAGCGTGCGGGCCGTCTCCTCGGTCACCGCGGCCTCCACCCGGGCGGTCGAGGCGGTCACCTCCGCGCCGGTGGCCCGGGGCAGCCGGCCCGAGCGCAGCCGGGCGTGGTCGGCGAGGGCGCTCGGCGCGGCCAGGACCATCTGCGCGGGCACCCCGTCGGGCCGGGGCAGCCACGCGTCCCGGACCGGGAGCGGGGAGGTGGTGCGCACCCCGTACGCCGACCGCGACCCGTCGACGACGAGGGGGCGTTCGACGGTGGCCACGATCGACGCGTAGTGGGCGGCGAGGTCCTCGGGCCGCAACTCGTCCTCGCGGTGCTCCCTGGTGTCGCCCGGCCCAGGACCGGCGGACACCAGGAAGCCGGCCCGGTCCGGGTGGGTCTGCTCGACGGCCCGGCTCAGACCGGCGTCCGTGTACCGGTCCAGGGCCCGCGGGAACGCGGCGGCCAGGCACGCGGTCAGCGCCACCAGCAGCGCCAGCGCGCCCGCGGCGCCGGGGGCGGCCCGCAGCCGCGTCCGCACCCAGGGGGCGGTCACCGGGGTCACCGTCCGCCACCTCCGTGCTCCTTGAGCGTCACCGTCGGGTCCGTGCGGCGCAGCGCCACGGCCGCCGTCACCAGCAGCGGGACCAGGACCGTCGCGGCCAGCAGCACCGCGACCCGGTCGTCCGGCAGCGTCACCCGTACGTCCGGCACGGGCCGGGTGGCCCGCGGTGTCAGCACGGTCAACGGGATCACCGCCCGGGTCAGGAACGCGCCCAGGGCGGCCCCCGTCCCCAGCGCCAGGCCGACCAGTACGGCCTGCTCGACGGCGACCGTGCGGGCCAGCCTCGGGCGGGAGGCGCCCAGGGCCCGCAGCACCGCGAACTCGGTGCCCCGCTCCCGCAGCGAGCCGGCGGCGCTCACCGCGAACCCGACCGCGGCCAGCGCCGCCGCGACCCCGGCGGCCGCCGCGAACGCCGCGCCGGGGCCCGCCCCGAACGGGTCGTCGCGCAGACGCTCGGCGACCTCGTCGCGGACCAGCACCTGGGACGGGGCCGTGTCCGGGAAGGCCCGCAGCGCGGCGACGGCCGCCTCCGCCCGCCCGGACGCGGTCCGCAGCCACCACTCGGAGGGCTGGACGGCGGCGCCGTACCGGCTCTGCAACAGCTGGTTCACCGCCCGCAGATCGAGCAGCAGCGCACCGCCGGACCGTGCCGGGGAGGTGTCCGCGGCGGTGGTCGGCAGCTCCCGGACCGAGCGCGCGATCCGCACCGGCACCCGCTCGCCGGCCAGGGTCACCTCGACGCGTCCGCCGGTGCGGGAGCCCGTCGACGCGAGGAACCGGTCGGTGGCGACGCCGGCGACCTCAGTCGGCGCCGGCCCCGACACCCGCAGCCGGACGGTCAGCGTCGAGGGGGCGGTGTGCTCGTCGTCGGGCGAGAGGCCGGTGTGGTACTCGACGGCGAACGGCGTCGTCGGCAGTACGCGCGGCGGGGACGGGCCGCCCGCGCCGCCCTCGCCGAGCGACGGCCCGGACAGGTCCGACAGCCCCGACCAGCCGTGCGGCAGCGGTATGCGCCGCACGGTCCCGTCGGAGGCCGCCGCCGACACCCGACGCACCGTCAGCCGGTGCTGCTCGCCGTCGCCCGCGGGCTGGGGCATGACCAGTTCCAGACCCGTGAGGGTCAGCGGTGCGGCCGACAGGTCCACGGTGAGCGCGCGCTCGCGCCCGTCGGCGGCCAGTTCGCCGGCCGGCAGCCGGTAAGGGGTCCCCCAGCGGTCCTCCACGGTCACCCATACGTCCGCCGCAGCCCCGGACGGGGAGCGCCCAGAGCCGGGGACGGCGTACGCGGGACCGCCCTCGGGACCGGCCTCGGGGCCGTCCAGAGGGTCGGAGGCCCAGCCGGCCAGGGTCGCGGTCAGGGTCAGCGCCGACGTGCCGGCCGGCACCGGCGCGCCCGCGGACGGCTGATCGGGGGCCATCCCCGACAGCACCCGCGGCAGCGGCCCGCCGGCCAGGTCGGAGCGCATCAGGACGGTGTCCGCCGCCCGCGAGGTGTCCAGCGCCAGCACGGTGGCGGTCCGGTCGCCGGACAGCGACAGCGCGGTGCGGGCCGCCGGGGCCACCTCCGCCACGCCGGGGACGGCCGCATACCGGTCGGTGCGGCCGGGGGCGCTGTCCTCGCCCGCGAGCACCCGTACCGGAGCCCCCGTGCGGAAGTCGGCCTGGTCGTCCTGCGAGCGGGACCAGGAGGCGCCCTGCCCGATCGCCATCGTGCCCAGCGCGACCGCGAGCACCAGCAGCAGCACCGGGCCCGCCCCGCGCATCGGCCGGCGGCTCAGCTGCCGGCCCGCCAGCGCCGCCGTCAGACCGCGCCCGCCCGCCGCCGCGCGCTCGGCCGCCCGCGCCACCAGCGGCAACAGCCGCAGCACGAGCACGGTCCCCGCCAGCAGGGCCAGCGCCGGGGTCACCACGAGCAGCGGATCGACGCCCAGCGTCCCGGGGTCCGAGCCGGTCCCGGTCCCGGCCCCGGAGTCCGCCGCGGTCCCGGCGGTGGCGGTGGCCGTCTCCGGGCCGGAGGTCTGCCGGTCCAGTTGCCAGTAGGCGACGGCGGCCGACACCAGCAGTGCCACGTCCGCGCCCGCGCGCAGGGGAGCGGGCAGGGCGCTCGCCCGGCCGCCCGCACCCGTCGCGGGGGCCGGCGTCGGCAACGTCACGGCCAGGGTGCACCCGAGCGCCGCCAGGGCGGCCACCAGCCACACCGCACCGCCGCCCTGCGCCGCCGGTTCCCACCGCAGCCCGACCCGGGCCAGCGGCCCCTGCCCGGCCAGCAGCCGGATCAGCGGCCCGGCGAGCAGCGGCGCGCAGACCAGCGCGGGACCGGCCAGCAGCAGGGCCTCCAGCGCGGAGACGGCGGCGAGCCGGGACCGGGAGGCGCCGCGCGCCCGCAACAGCCGCAGCTCTCCGGCGCGTTCGACGCTCAGCAGCCGCGCCACCAGCAGCAGCGTGCCGCCCGCGAGCAGGACGAGCTGTACGGCGATGACGAGGACGGTGGACCGGGAGACCACCAGCGAGCGGTCGAGCCGGTCCAGGACCCCGGGCAGTCCGGTGCCCGCCTCGGTCGTACCGCTGAGCACCGGCCGGCCGCGCAGCCACGCCGTGCCCTCCCGCGCCGCCTCCCGCAGGGCGTCCGTCCGGCCGGCCGTCAGCGACGCGTAGTCGGCCGTCGCCAGCCACCCCGACGGGCCCGGGCTGACCCGGCCGCCGCGCAGCACGCCGGGCGGGGCGAGCAGCGGCCCGTACGTGGTGAAGCCGCCCCGCTCGACGCCGCGCCCCTCCAGGTCGTCCAGCCGCCAGTACGGCGCCCCGGCGTCGACCGGGCGGTACAGGCCGGTGATCACCACCCGGACCGCGGGACCGTCGAGGCGGTCGGTGAGCGTGAGCCGGTCGCCGGGCCGCACGCCCA
Organism: Streptomyces rochei; assembly: GCA_002155895.1. Classification (GTDB taxonomy): domain Bacteria; phylum Actinomycetota; class Actinomycetes; order Streptomycetales; family Streptomycetaceae; genus Streptomyces; species Streptomyces rochei. The sequence goes on along the minus strand of MUMD01000057.1, from coordinate 440 downwards.
GCCGCTCGGCGGCGGTCACCGGCAGCGCCGTCTCGACGGCGTCGCCGCCCGCCGGGTCCCGCGGCATCCGCCCCCGCTCGAAACGCACCTGCGTCGGGTCGAGGGCCGCGAAGTGCGTGAGGTCGGGGTCACCGGACCGGCCGGCCCGCGCGTCGCCGGCGGGCGGCAGCGCGTACGGTCCGGAGCGGGTCAGGGTCCGCACCGTGTGCGGCAGGCCGTCGAAGGTCCTGGCGGCCCCGGCCCGGACGGCGGCGTCGGCCTCGGCGGCGGCCCGCGGGTCCGTCAGGGCGTGCCGCAGGGCCGCGTCCCCGACGGCGCCGGCGAACGCGGTGAGGGTGGCCAGTACCGTCGTGGTCAGCAGGACGGTGAGCAGGGCCGCGGCGAGCAGCAGGCGGTGCGCACGCGCGCGCAGCAGCACGAACCCCGCGAGTCCCCCGAAC
>MUMD01000569.1:2240-2417 GCA_002155895.1 Streptomyces rochei | reverse complement strand
GGCACCCTCGCCGAGCTGACCGAACACCACGCCGCCACCGGGCGACCCCCCGGCGCCGTCCTGCTGTTCGCCCGGGAGCCGGAGGCGGCGGACGACCCGGACGTCCCCGACACCGTCCTCGACCACGTGCTCGCCACCGTCCAGGACTGGCTCGCCGACGACCGCACCGACGGCGCC
>MUMD01000569.1:0-2208 GCA_002155895.1 Streptomyces rochei | reverse complement strand
GGCCTGGTGCGCTCCGCCCAGACCCAGCACCCCGGCCGCCTCGTCCTCGTCGACCTCGACGTCCACGACGACTCCTGGCGGGCCCTGCCCGCCGCGCTCGCCACCGGTGAACCGCAGCTGGCCATCCGTCAGGGCGAGCCGTACGCCCCCCGCCTGGCCCGGCCCCGCACCGGCGACGCGCTCACCGTGCCGTCCGGTGCCGGCGCCTGGCGGCTGGACATACCGCGGAAGGGCTCCGTCGACGAGCTGGAACTCGTCGCCTGCCCCGAGGTGACCGAGGCCCCCGCCGCCGGTCACCTGCTGATCGAGGTGCGCGCCGCCGGCCTCAACTTCCGCGACGTGCTCAACACCCTGGACATGTACCCCGGCCCGGCCGTACTCCTGGGCGCCGAGGCCGCAGGTGTGGTCACCGCCGTCGGCGAGGGCGTCACCGACTTCGCCCCCGGCGACCGGGTCATGGGCCTGGTCACGGGTGGCTTCGCCACCCACGCCGTGGCCGACGCCCGCATGGTCGCCCCCGTACCCGACGGCTGGACCTGGGCGCAGGCGGCCTCCGTGCCCGTCGCCTTCCTCACCGCCTACTACGGCCTGCGCGACCTCGCCCGCCTGGAGGCGGGGGAGTCCGTCCTCGTGCACGCCGCGGCCGGCGGCGTCGGCATGGCCGCCGTCCAGCTCGCCCGCCACTGGGGCGCCGAGGTGTACGGCACGGCCGGCGAGCACAAGCGCGCCCTGCTGCGCGCCGACGGCTGGGACGACTCCCGCCTCGCCTCGTCGCGGGACCTCGGCTTCGAGGAGCGGTTCCGGGCCGCGGGCGGCGGACGCGGCGTCGACGTCGTCCTCAACTCCCTGGCGGGCGACTTCGTCGACGCCTCGCTGCGGCTCCTCGCTCCCGGCGGGCGCCTGGTCGAGATGGGCAAGACCGACGTCCGCGACCCCGAGCAGGTCGTCCGCGACCACCCGGACGTCGCCCTCTACCGGGCGTACGAACTGCGCGAGGCGGGCGAGGACCGCATCCGGGAGATGTTCCGAGACCTGACCGGCCTGTTCGCCTCCGGCGCCCTGCGCCCGCTGCCCACCGTCACCTGGGACGTGCGCCACTCCCGCGAGGCCTTCCGCCACATGGCGCAGGCCAAGCACTACGGCAAGATCGTCCTCACCCTGCCGCGCGCCTGGGACCCCGAGGGCACCGTACTGATCACCGGCGGCGCGGGCGTCCTCGGCGGCATCCTCGCCCGCCACCTCGTCACCCGGCACGGCATGCGGCACCTGCTCCTCACCGGGCGCCGCGGCCCCGACACCCCGGGCGCCGCCGAACTCCGGACCGAACTGGAGACACTGGGCGCCCACGTCACCCTCGCCGCCTGCGACGCCGCCGACGCCGACGCGCTCTCCCGGGTCATCGCCGCCGTACCCGCCGCACACCCCCTCACCGCGGTCGTGCACGCGGCGGGCGTCCTCGACGACGGCGTCCTCGAACACCTCACCCCCGACCGGCTGCGTACCGTCCTCGCGCCGAAGGCCGACGCCGCGCGCCACCTGGACCGCCTCACCCGCGGCCTCGACCTCGCGGACCTCGTGCTGTTCTCCGCGGGCGCCGGCGTCTTCGGCAACGCCGGACAGGCCAACTACGCCGCCGCCAACACCTACCTCGACGCCCTCGCCCACCGGCGCCGCGCCGAGGGACTGCCCACCACCTCGCTGTCCTGGGGCCTGTGGGCCGACGCCAGCTCCCTGACCGGCCACCTCGACGACACCGACCTCGCCCGGGTCCGCCGCTCCGGCGTCCTGCCGCTGACCGCCGCCGACGGCATGGCGCTCTTCGACGCCGCCCTCGCCGAGCAGCGCCCCCACCTCGTGCCCGTACGCCTCGACACCGGACAGCTGCGCGCCTGGGGCGGCGACGTGCCGCACCTGCTGCGCTCCCTGTACCGGGGCCCCGCCCGGCGCACCGCCGAAACGGGCGCGCCCACCGGCACCGACGGACTGCGGACACGTCTGGCGGGCCTGTCCGCCGACGACCGGCTCGCCGCCCTGCGCGACCTGGTCGCCACCTGCGCGGCGGCCGTCCTCGGCCACACCGACCCCGCCCACCTGCACGCGGGCCGCGCCTTCCGCGACCTCGGCTTCGACTCGCTGACCGCCGTCGAGCTCCGCAACCGGCTCAACGGCGCCACCGGACTGCGGCTGCCCGCCACCCTCGTCTTCGAC
>MUMD01000568.1 GCA_002155895.1 Streptomyces rochei | reverse complement strand
CACCCGCGGCTGGCGCCGCCCGCCCTGGACCGCGCCCGGGCGAGCTGACGGGAGCGGAGGCGGGCGGGGAGCCCGGCCGGTGCGCCCGTCGCGGGACGGGCGCTACTGGACGACCGGCTTGCCGGACAGCTCCACGCCCGCCTCGCGCAGCTCCTCCACCGCCCGCTCGGTGGTCTCGGGGGCGACTCCGGCGGTCAGGTCGAGCAGCACCTGCGTGCGGAAGCCCTCGCGGGCCGCGTCCAGGGCGGTGGCCCGCACGCAGTGGTCGGTGGCGATGCCGACCACGTCGACCTCGTCGACCTCCCGGGCCCGCAGCCAGTCGGCGAGCGTGGTGCCGTTCTCGTCGGTGCCCTCGAAGCCGCTGTAGGCCGCCGAGTACGCCCCCTTGTCGAAGACGGCGTCTATCGCGCCGGAGGCGACGGCCGGGGCGAAGTTCGGGTGGAAGCCGACCCCTTCCGTGCCGGCCACGCAGTGCGCCGGCCAGGAGTGGACGTAGTCGGGGTTGTCGGCGAAGTGGCCGCCCGGCGCGATGTGGTGGTCGCGGGTGGCCACGACGTGGCGGTAGCCGGCGGGCGCCTGCCCGATCAGCTCGGTGATGGCGGCGGCCACGTCGGCACCGCCGGTCACCGCAAGGCTGCCTCCCTCGCAGAAGTCGTTCTGCACGTCTACGACGATCAGGGCGCGGCGCATGGTCGGTGTCCTTCGGCTGGATCGGCTGGGGGGTCGAGGGGGGCGGAGG
>MUMD01000567.1 GCA_002155895.1 Streptomyces rochei | reverse complement strand
GCCCGCCGGGTGGACGGGGGCGGGCGGGCTGGTGCCCGCCGCCGGGTTCGTCGTCCTGCTCACCCTGGGGCAGATGCTGGTGGCGCCCGTCGCCCGTGCCTGGGTGCCGGACCTGGCCGAGGACGGACGGCTCGGGCTCTACACGGGGGCGCTGTCCTCGGTCTCCGGGCTCATCGTGCTGGCGGGCAGCTCCGCGACCGGCCTGTTGCTGGACAGCGGGCTGCCGGCCGCCGTGCCGTGGCTGGTGCTGGCCGCCGTACCGCTGGTGGCGGCGGGGATGCTGCCGCGGCGCGCGTAGCCCTCGGGTCCGTGGTGGGCTCGGCGCCCGGTGGGGTGATGACGGCTTCGACTTCGGGCTTGTGGTGGGCGCAGTCCCGGGGTGCGGTGGTGACGGCTTCGTCTTCAGGGCGTCTGTAGTAGGCGCAGTCCCGGAGTGCGGTGGTGAGGGCTTCGTCTTCGGGCCGTCCGAGGCGGGCGCAGTCCCCGGGCGCCGTGGTGGGCATCGCTCCCGGGTCCGGCGGGCACCACCACCGGTCCCGCTGCGGGCAGGGCCCGAGGCCGCGCGGGACCGACGGTGCGGGGCGGCGTACGGCGCTCACGGAGCGACGAGCTTCCGCGCCGCCGTCCGTCCGGTCACCGACGGCCGCGCGGCCGTC
>MUMD01000566.1 GCA_002155895.1 Streptomyces rochei | reverse complement strand
GTCGGTGTCGGTGTCGGTGCCGAGGGCGGTGTCGGCGTAGGCGTCGGCGAGGGTGGGGAGCGGCGGGCTGCCAGGCTTCGGTCGCACCGTGTGCAGGAGGAAGAAGCCGCCGAGGGGGCGGAGGGCCGCGAGGCCGGGGTCCAGGTCCATGTCCGAGTCCGAGTCCGTGTCGGGGTCCGCTCCGGGGCCGCGTCGAGGCCCTGGTCGGGGCCCTGGTCGGGGCCGCGTCGCAGTCCGCGTCGAGGTCCACGGGGAGCAGTAGTATCAGGGCCTCTAGGGACTTAGGTCAGGGGCCCGGGCCGTCAGGCGCCCACCCTGGGGAGGACGGCGGCGCTGTCGTACTCCATCGGCAGTAGGACCCAATGAGTGCTCAGGGACGACGACGGGAAGCTCCCGGGACGGCATCGTGTTGTCCATGGAAGACGACCGTTCGCCGCGTCGGGCCGAGAGCCCCCGCCTCACGCAGAGGAGCAGCCGATGAGCGCCCTCGCGTTGTCCGTGCTGCTGTCGCTCGTCTCCGCCGTGGCGTACGCGGGCGGAGCGATCGTGCAGGAGCAGGTGGCGGCGTCCTCCCCCGGTGCTCAGTACGCTCCGCTGCGCCGGCCCGGCTGGTGGGCGGCGGTCGCGCTCAACGGCCTCGGCGGCCTCCTGCACGTCGTGGCCCTCGCCCTCGGCCCGCTGAGTCTGGTGCAGCCGCTGGGTGCCCTCACCATCGTGTTCGCGCTGCCCATGGCGGCGCTCTTCGTGGGCCGCAGGGCCGGAGCGACGGCCTGGCGGGGCGCTTTGATGGCGACGGTCGGTCTCGCCGGTCTGCTGGCCCTGGTCGGCGCGTCCGACGCGCAGTCGCTGGACACGGCGCAGCGGGTCGCCACGGCCGGGGTCACCGGCGCGGTGGTGGTCGCCCTGATGATCGCCGGGCGGGCCGCCCACCGGCATCCGGCGGTGCGCAGCATCCTGCTGGCCACCGCGTCCGGCATCGCCTTCGGCATGTCCTCGGTCTTCACCAAGTCCGTCGCGGTCGACTGGACCGGCGGCGTGTCGGCCGCCGACCTGCCCTCCATGGCCGTGATCGGTGTGCTCGCCACGGCCGGCATGCTCCTGTCCCAGGCTTCGTACCGGGGCGCCGGTCTCGCCGCGCCGCTGGCCACGCTCACGGTCGTGAACCCGGTGGTGGCGGCGGTGGTCGGCATCACGATGTTCGGCGAGACGTTCCGCTACGGCACGACGGGCACCGCGCTCGCCCTGGGCTGCGGCATGGTGGCCGCGGGCGGGCTGATCCTGCTGACGACGGAGCGGATCGCGCGGGAGGCCGCCGAGGAGGCGGCGTCGACCGCAGCTCCGGACGGGGCGGTCGTGCCGGACGGGGTGATCCTGCCGGACGAGGTGGTCGTGCCGACCGGTGCGGTCGTGCCGGCTGAGGCGGTCGTACCGGCTGAGGCGGTCGTGCCTGCGGCCGAGACGGTGGTGGCCGGGGCCGCGGTGGCAGGGACCCCCGTGGCAGCCGCTCTGGCAGGGGCCGCGGTGGTCCCGGGCCCCGCCGAGGAGCGGTATGAGGGGCGACGGACGCCGGTGCGGAGCGAGGCTCCGCTACCCGTCCCTCAGGTCTCCTACGGTCCCTTGTACGGAGGCCCCTTCATCCCGCCCACCGTGTTCGACCGGCACCGGGTGCGGATCAGATCCTGACCCCGCCGGCCCGCAGGTACGCCACCGGGTCGACGTCCGAGCCGAAGCCGGGCCCCGTCCGCACCTCGAAGTGCAGATGCGGGCCCGTGCTGTTGCCGGTGGAGCCCGAGCGCCCGATCCGCTGCCCGGCGCCCACCGACTGGCCGTCCTTCACGGAGATCGCCGAGAGGTGGGCGTACTGCGAGTAGCGGCCGTCCTCGTGCCGGACGACCACCTGGTAGCCGTAGGAGCCGCCCCACCCCGCGCTGACCACCCGGCCCGCGGCGACGGACTTGACCGAGGTGCCGGTGGGCACGGCGAAGTCGACGCCGGTGTGGTAGCCCTTCGACCAGGAGGAGCCCGCCTTGCGGTAGGGCGTGCCGGTGGAGGCGTCGACGGGGGCGACGACGGCCTGGTGGGGAGCGGCCTTCGCGGCGGACTTGGCGGCCTTCTGAGTACCGCCGTCGGGAGCCGACTTCTTCGGCGCCTTCTCCGGCTTCTGCTTCTGCTTCTGCTGTTGCTTCGGCTTTTGCTGTTGCTTCCGCTCCGGTTCGGCCTGCCGTTTCCGCGGGGATTCCGGGCGGGGCGCCGTGGTGGTCCGCCCGTCGCGGAGGGCCAGGCGCTGGCCGGGCAGGATCAGGTCGGGGTCCGCCCCGATCTCGGCGCGGTTGGTCTCGTACAACCCGTGCCAGCCGCCGCGCACCTGCTGGGCGTCGGCGATGCCGGACAGGGTGTCGCCGGTGACTACCGTGTACATCTGGGCCTTGCCCGCCCGGGACTGCGGTGTGGTCTGTGGCTTGACGTCCTGTACCGGGTCGGACTTCCGGGTGGGGGACTTCCGGGACTCGGACTTGCCGGAGCCGGACTTCGCCGGGCCGGACCTGTCGGACTTCCCGGTGGACGGGGCGGACGCCGGACGGATGTCGGGCGCGGCACCGCCCCGGGCCAGGCCGGCACGCTGGGAGCACACCGGCCAGGCACCGGGGCCCTGCCCGTCCAGCACCTTCTCGGCGATGGCGATCTGCTGGTCCTTGGTGGCCAGGTCCGCGCGCGGGGCGTACCGGGTGCCGCCGAACGCCTCCCAGGTGGACTGGGTGAACTGCAACCCGCCGTAGTAGCCGTTGCCGGTGTTGATGTCCCAGTCGTTGGTGGACTCGCAGGCGGCGACCTTGTCCCAGGTCTCCACGTCGGCCGCCTGTGCCGTGCCGGTGCCGACGAGCGGGAGCGCCAGTCCGGCGCCGCCCGCGGTGACGGTCAGGGAGGCACGGTTGATCCTGTTCGGCTGATACCGGCGGTGCCGGCCGCGTACGGCCATGGGGTTCCCCCTCGACAGTGCGTCAGGAGCCGCAAAAGTATGCGCCGGTAACAGGCCATGACAAGACGGCAATCGGCCGGTTGGCCGCCGCAAGTGGCGGATAACGGGCTCCGGTTGGCCGATCGGAGGTGAGCCGGGTGAGGCTTCCGGCCCCCTTCGCGCGTACTGGATTCCGCCGGGCCAGGAGGTGCGTCCGGCGTACCGGCACGTCAGGATGGTCGGACGACGGAACCGGCCATACTGGCGGGCACGAACGGCACCACGGACACCAAGGTCACTAGGAGCCATCCTCATGAGCAAGACAGCGCAGATCGGCGTCACGGGCCTCGCGGTCATGGGCCGCAACCTCGCCCGGAACTTCGCCCGCAACGGCTACACGGTCGCGTTGCACAACCGGACCGCGTCCCGCACGCACGCGCTGGTGGAGGAGTTCGGGAGCGAGGGCGACTTCGTGGCCACCGAGACCGCCAAGGAGTTCGTGGCGGCGCTGGAGCGGCCCCGGCGTCTGGTCGTGATGGTGAAGGCCGGTGACCCGACCGACGCGGTGATCCGTGAGTTCGCCCCGCTGCTGGAGCCCGGTGACATGATCATCGACGGCGGCAACGCCCACTTCGCCGACACCCGGCGCCGGGAGCGCGAGCTGCGCGAGCAGGGCATCCACTTCGTCGGCACCGGCATCTCGGGCGGTGAGGAGGGCGCGCTGCACGGCCCGAGCATCATGCCGGGCGGCTCGAAGGAGTCGTACGACTCGCTCGGCCCGATGCTGGAGAAGATCTCGGCGAAGGCGGCCGACGGAGCGCCGTGCGTGACGCACGTGGGTCCCGACGGCGCCGGTCACTTCGTGAAGATGGTGCACAACGGCATCGAGTACGCCGACATGCAGCTGATCGGCGAGGCGTACCAGTTGCTGCGGGACGTAGCCGGGTACTCCCCCGCCCGGATCGCCGACATCTTCCGCACCTGGAACACCGGCCGTCTGGACTCGTACCTGATCGAGATCACCGCCGAGGTGCTCTCGCACGTGGACGCGGCGACGGGCAAGCCGTTCGTGGACGTCGTGGTCGACCAGGCGGAACAGAAGGGCACGGGCCGCTGGACGGTGCAGATCGCCCTCGACCTGGGCGTGCCGGTCTCCGGCATCGCGGAGGCGGTCTTCGCCCGCTCCCTGTCCGGTCACTCGGCGCTCCGCGACGCCTCCCACGGCCTGGCGGGTCCGAAGGCGGCGCCGCTCGGCGAGTCGGAGGCCGGGGCCTTCGCCGACCGGGTGGAGCAGGCGCTGTACGCGTCGAAGATCGTCTCCTACACCCAGGGCTTCCACGAGATCGCGGCGGGCAGCGCGGAGTACGGCTGGGACATCGACCTCGGTGCGGTCTCCGCCCTCTGGCGCGGCGGCTGCATCATCCGGGCGGCCTTCCTGGACCGCATCCGCGCCGCCTACGACGCCCGCCCGGACCTGCCGAGCCTGCTGTCGGACGACACCTTCGCGCGGGAGATCGCCGAGGCCCAGGACGACTGGCGCGAGGTCCTGGTCTCCGCGACCCGCCAGGGCGTACCCACGCCGGGCTTCGCCGCCGCCCTCGCCTACTACGACGCCCTGCGCGCCGAGCGGCTGCCGGCCGCGCTGACACAGGCGCAGCGGGACTACTTCGGGGCGCACACCTACCGGCGCACCGACCGCGACGGCGCGTTCCACACGCTGTGGGGCGGGGACCGGTCGGAGGTCGACGCGTAGCACGTACCGGTCGTACGGCCTCTAGGCCGCATTGGACGTACGGATCCCCTCCCCGTACGGATGCGGACCGTCGCCGCTGCGTCCGCGCCCTGCCGCGTCAGGTGAGCGGCGGCCCCGGTTCCGGGTCGGGCACCGGCTCCGGTCCCGGCGGGATCGGGGACGGAGAGGGCTCGGGCGGGCCCGGGTGCGGGGGCGGCGGCTGCGGACCGGGGCCCGGAGGCTGAGGCGTC
>MUMD01000565.1:3409-3978 GCA_002155895.1 Streptomyces rochei | reverse complement strand
CCCCCGGCGCACGCCCCCGCGCCCCCGTGGACCGCCGGCCCGTGACACCCTCACGGCATCCGCCGCCGCCCTCGGCCCGCCGCCCGCCGCCAGTCCAAACCCCGGGCGCCGGCGGGCTCTTGGGACCGCGCGCCGCCCGGAGCCGGCCGGGCCTCGCTTCCCCTGACCGCCCCTCAACTCTCGCACCGGGCACTGACAATCCCTCGCCCCGAGAGGGCGCGGCCTCTGCGCGAGGGCGGCCGTGGAAACGTAAGCTGTGGCACGTCACAGGGACCGGGCAGCGGGGATGAACATGGCGATGATGCGCCTGAGGCGCGAGGACCCGCGCGTCGTCGGCTCGTTCAGGCTTCACAGGCGGCTCGGCGCGGGTGGAATGGGCGTGGTCTACCTGGGCTCCGACAAGAAGGGGCAGCGGGTCGCGCTGAAGGTCATCCGGCCGGACCTGGCCGAGGACCAGGAGTTCCGTTCGCGGTTCGCCCGCGAGGTCTCGGCGGCCCGGCGCATCCGGGGCGGCTGCACCGCGCGGCTGGTCGCCGCGGACCTGGAGGCCGACCGCCCCTGGTTCGCGA
>MUMD01000565.1:2026-3346 GCA_002155895.1 Streptomyces rochei | reverse complement strand
CGGGACCTGAAGCCGTCCAACATCCTGCTGTCCCCGAAGGGACCACGGATCATCGATTTCGGCATCGCCTGGGCCACGGGCGCCTCCACGCTCACCCACGTCGGCACCGCGGTCGGCTCCCCCGGGTTCCTCGCGCCGGAGCAGGTGCGCGGGGCAGCCGTCACCCCGGCCACCGACGTCTTCTCGCTCGGCGCCACCCTGGCGTACGCGTCGATGGGCGACTCGCCCTTCGGGCACGGCAGTTCCGAGGTGATGCTGTACCGCGTGGTGCACGAGGAGGCCCAGCTGCACGGTGTCCCGGACGCCCTCGCGCCGTTGGTGCGGGCCTGTCTGGCCAAGGATCCCGAGGAGCGTCCCAGCACGCTGCAGCTGTCGCTGCGGCTGAAGGAGATCGCCGCGCGGGAGGCGCAGGGGCTGGCCGACGTACGGCCGCCGGCACCGCGCGGCGCGGAGGCGGACATGCCGACGGGGCGGCTCGCGGACACCTATCCGGAGCGTGCGCAGCGGCGTCCGCAGGGCAGGCCGGGTGCGCAGAGCACACCCGCTCCGCGGAGCACGTCGGGGTCCCGCGGGTCCGCGCCGTCCCGGGGTGCGGATCCGTCGCGCGGCGGCACGCCCTCGCGCGGGGGCACCTCGTCGCGGGGCGGGGCCGCGCGACGAACACCGGACGCAACGCCTCCCGCCACGACAGCGGCGGCCGGTCCGCTCCCCGCAGCGGGGCGGGCCGTACGGCTCCGAGGACCACGGGGACCGGGTGGCGGCGCCCCGCCAATCCGCGGCTGCTGCGGCAGCGCCTGTTCGTGTTCGTGGTCGTGACGCTGCTGGTGGCTCTGGGCATCGCCGCCGCTCAGGGCTGCCAGGGACCGTCGCGGGGGCTCGGTGACGAGCGGGACGGGCTGCGGGCGCAGCAGGAGCGGGTGGACGTCCGGGGTGAGATGGCCGGGCCGGGTTCGGTCTCCGGGGTCTAGCGGTCCGGACGTCCGGCGCCCGCAGGGCGTGACCGCGGGCCTGCCGGGCACAGCCGGCGCGGGGCCGGTCGCGGCGGTGCCGGGTGCCCGGCTCCGACGTGGCGGTGCCCGGTCGACGGGACCGGTTCTTCGGCGTCCTCGTCCGGGATGGCTCCCGGTGCCGGGAACGGCCGGCTGCCCCCTGGTGGGCATCGCGGCCGGTGGGGCGGTCCGATACTCCGTGGGGCGAACCGTCGCTCGGTGGGGCGAACCTCGTTCGGTGGCCGGTCCGTTGTTCCGTGGCGGGTCCGCTGCTCGGTGGCGGGTCCGCTGCTCGGTGGCGGGTCCGCCGCTCGGTGGCCGGTCCGCTGGT
>MUMD01000565.1:0-1956 GCA_002155895.1 Streptomyces rochei | reverse complement strand
CCTACTCGGTGGCCGGTCCGCCAACTCGGTGGCCGGTCCGCTACTCCGTGGGGCGGCCCGCCGTCACCGCGTAGAACGCCACCGCTGCCGCCGCGCCCACGTTCAGGGAGTCGACGCCGTGGGACATCGGGATGCGGACCCATCGGTCGGCCGCCGCCAGGGCGCGCCGGGACAGGCCGTCGCCCTCGGCGCCCAGCATCAGGGCCACCCGGTCCATGCGGTGCGGGGCGACTTCGTCGAGGGGTTCGGCCCGCTCGTCGGGGGTGAGGGCGAGGAGCGTGAAGCCCGCCTCGCCGACCGTCGCCAGCCCGGCCGGCCAGGTGTCGAGGCGGGCGTACGGCACGGAGAAGACCGCGCCCATCGAGACCTTGACGCTGCGCCGGTACAGGGGGTCCGCGCAGTCCGGGGAGAGCAGGACCGCGTCGATGCCGAGGGCGGCGGCGGAACGGAAGATCGCGCCGATGTTGGTGTGGTCGTTGACGGACTCCATGACGACGACTCGCCGGGTGGTCCGCAGCAGGTCCGCCGCCGAGTGCAGGGGCTTGCGCCGCATCGACGCGAGCGCGCCGCGGTGCACGTGGTAGCCGGTGACCCGTTCGGCCAGCTCCGGTTCGACGACGTACACCGGGGCCGGGGCCTCGTCGATGACGTCGCGCATGGTGTCGACCCACTTGGCGGAGAGCAGCATCGAGCGCATCGCGTAGCCCGCGTCGCCGGCCCGCCGGATGACCTTCTCGCCCTCGGCGATGAACAGGCCCTCGGCGGGTTCGCGGCGGCGGCGCAGCTCGACGTCGGTCAGGCCGGTGTAGTCGTGCAGGCGCGGGTCGTCGGGGGTGTCGATCGTGATCAGTTCGCCCATGTCAGGCCGTCCCGTGCGGGCCGACGCCGACGACCTCGCCGACGACGATGACGGCGGGCGGCCTGACCTCCCGGGCGACGACCGTCTCGGCGACCGTGGCGAGGGTGGCGTCGACGCGGCGCTGGGCGGCCGTGGTGCCCTCCTGGACCAGGGCGACCGGGGTCTCGGGGGACCTGCCGTGCGCGACGAGGGTCTCGGCGATACTGCCGATCTTGTCGACCCCCATGAGGATCACGAGTGTGCCGGTGAGCTTGGCGAGGGACGGCCAGTCGACCAGGGAGCGCTCGTCGTCGGGGGCGACGTGGCCGCTGACCACGGTGAACTCGTGGGCGACGCCCCGGTGGGTGACGGGGATGCCGGCCGCGCCGGGGACCGAGATGGAGCTGGAGATGCCGGGGACGACCGTGCACGGGATGCCCGCCTCGGCGAGCGCCTGCGCCTCCTCCATGCCCCGGCCGAAGACGAACGGGTCGCCGCCCTTGAGTCGTACGACCGCCTTGCCCTGCTTGGCGTGCTCGATCAGCGCGTTGTTGATGGCCTCCTGGGCCATGAAACGCCCGTACGGGATCTTCGCGGCGTCGATGACCTCGACGTGCGGGGGCAGTTCGGCGAGCAGGTCCCGCGGGCCGAGCCGGTCGGCGATGACGACGTCGGCCTCGGCGAGCAGGCGGCGCCCGCGGACGGTGATCAGGTCGGGGTCGCCGGGACCGCCGCCGACCAGGGCGACGCCGGGAGTGCGGGTGCGCCGGTGCGGTGCGACGAGGGTGCCGTCGCGCAGGCCCTCCACCACCGCGTCGCGGATGGCGGCGGTGTGGCGGGGGTCGCGGTGGCGCGCGTCGGTGGTGAGCACGGCGACGGTGACGCCCTNNGGAGGCCGCGGTGTTGGCCTCGGTGTCGCTGGTGGCGATCAGGGCGTACCAGGCGTCCGCGAGGTCGCCTTCCGCGTACGGGCGCCGCTCCCAGGTGATCTCGCCCGCGTCGGCCATCGCCTCGACGGACGGGGTGGCGTCGGGGGACACGAGGCGGACGTCCGCGCCCGCCGCGATGAGCGCCGGGAGGCGGCGCTGGGCCACCTGCCCGCCGCCGAGGACGACCAC
>MUMD01000564.1 GCA_002155895.1 Streptomyces rochei | reverse complement strand
CCGTCCGCCGGCGGACGGGACGCCGAGGGACGCGGACAGCACCTCCTCCAGCTCGTTGCCGGGCCACCCGCCGTGCGGGTGGGGGTGCGCCTGTGCCGGGAAGTCCATCTGCCTACCTACCGCCTGCCTGGTACCGCTGCTGTGGCTGAAAAGGCTAACCCGTTCGACCGCAGGGCCCTACGGTGCGTCACCCCGTGAACGCGATCCGGTGGAGCGTGTCGGCCGCCGCCCGGTCCAGGAGGATCGCCGAGGCGCAGCCGGCCGGCAGGGTGCCCTCGGTCACCGCGCGCAGCAGGCGGGCGTTGGCCGTGCGGTGGCGCAGGAAGGCGTACCGCGACACGCCCCGGCCGCGCTCGCGCTGGCCGGCCAGGGCCTCGTCGGCGCCGACGTCGAGCAGGAGCAGGTGCAGGGTGCCCTCGCGGCGGCGGGCCTCGCGGGCGAGCCAGGCGCGCACCCAGGACTGCGTGCCGCAGTCGTGCACCACGACGCCCTCGCCGGAGCGCACGGCCTTGCGCAGCCCGGCGTAGTGGGCGAGACGGACCAGGGGCCGGTAGAGCGCGTACGGCAGGAAGCGCGGCATGCGGCGCTCCCAGCGGTCGCGGGTGTCCTGGGAGTCGACGCGGGTGCCGCGCACGGTGCGCTCCATCAGCGTCGACTTGCCGCTGCCGGGCAGACCGGTGATCACCACCAGGTCCCGGGGTCCGAAGAGCAGGGCGTGCGGGCTGCGGCCCTCCCGGTCCCGCAGGTCGCGGACGACCGGTGCGGGCAGCTCGGCGCACGCCTCCGGGGCCGGGGCGACGGGCTGCTCGGGCAGCGCGAGACCCGAAGTGGCGGCGTACGCCGTGGTCCTGTTCACCGTGATCGTCCTCCCCTGGGGCGGTTCACGAGTTCCCATCCCCGTCGAGTGTAAAGAGAAGGTAATGCGCAGGTCTCGCGTTTTCGTTCGCTTACTGCCACAGGCCGGTTACAGATCACGGTCTGCCACGGATCGGCGGGGCGTGCAATGATGGCGGCGCCAACTGCATACCGGCCGTTTGAATCCGCGCGGGAGAGTCCCCGGCCGCGCCGGGGCGCCGAAGGAGCAAGTCCCTCCCTTGAATCTCTCAGGCACCGTTACCGCGCGGGCGAGGCACATCTGAAAAGCGGGCCGCCGCTCGACGGCGGCCCCACCCAAGGTGCAAGCCCTGATCGCCGTACTCCGGTGGTCGTGGCGAACCTCTCAGGTTCCGATGACAGATGGGGAGGAACGACCTCGCCCGTGCCGTCCTGTCCTGGGAGACGACCGACCGATGAGCAGTACAGAACTCCGCCGTACCGCGCTCGACGCCACGCATCGCGCGCTGGGCGCGACGATGACCGACTTCGCCGGCTGGGACATGCCGCTGCGCTACGACTCCGAGCGCGACGAGCACGTCGCGGTGCGCACCCGGGCCGGGCTCTTCGACCTCTCCCACATGGGCGAGATCACGGTCACCGGCCCCCAGGCCGCCGATCTGCTGAACTACGCGCTGGTCGGCAACATCGGCAGTGTGAAGCCGGGCCGCGCCCGCTACACCATGATCTGCCGTGAGGACGGCGGCATCCTCGACGACCTGATCGTCTACCGGCTCGGCGAGGCCGAGGCCGCTTCTTCCCACTACATGGTGGTCGCCAACGCCTCCAACGCCCAGGTGGTGCTGGACGCGCTGACCGAGCGGGCCGCCGGCTTCGACGCCGAGGTGCGCGACGACCGCGACGCGTACGCGCTGCTCGCGGTGCAGGGCCCCGAGTCGCCGGCCATCGTCAAGAGCCTCACCGACGCCGACCTGGACGGCCTGAAGTACTACGCCGGACTGCCCGGCACGGTCGCGGGCGTCCCCGCGCTCATCGCCCGCACCGGTTACACCGGCGAGGACGGCTTCGAGCTGTTCGTGAAGCCGGAGCACGCCGTGGAGCTGTGGCAGGCGCTGACCGAGGCGGGCGAGGGCGCCGGGCTGGTCCCCTGCGGCCTGTCCTGCCGCGACACGCTCCGTCTGGAAGCGGGCATGCCGCTGTACGGGCACGAGCTGACGACCGAGCTGACGCCCTTCGACGCCGGGCTCGGCCGGGTGGTGAAGTTCGAGAAGGAGGGCGACTTCGTCGGGCGCGCCGCGCTCACCGAGGCCGCTTCCCGGGCCGAGCAGAACCCGCCCCGCGTCCTGGTGGGCCTGGTCGCCGAGGGCCGCCGGGTCCCGCGCGCCGGGTACCGGGTCGTCGCCGGCGGCGAGGTGATCGGCGAGGTGACCTCGGGCGCCCCGTCCCCGACACTGGGCAAGCCGATCGCCATGGCGTACGTCGACCCCGCGCACGCGGTGCCGGGCACCGAGGGTGTCGGCGTGGACATCCGGGGCAGCCACGAGCCGTACGAGGTCGTGGCGCTGCCCTTCTACAAGCGCCAGAAGTAGACACTGGGCGGCGGGACCCCGCCGCTCCGCGCGCCCGCCGCCCGCGACCGCCGCTCACCAGCGGTTTCGGCGGCCCTCTCGCATCACCCCCGTCACCAGCATTTTCCCGCGTACAGGAGAATTCAGGCCATGAGCAACCCCCAGCAGCTGCGTTACAGCAAGGAGCACGAGTGGCTGTCGGCCGCCGAGGACGGCGCTTCGACGGTCGGCATCACGGAGCACGCGGCCAACGCGCTCGGTGACGTCGTCTTCGTCCAGCTCCCCGAGGTCGGCGACTCGGTGACCGCGGGCGAGACCTGCGGCGAACTGGAGTCGACCAAGTCCGTCTCCGACCTGTACTCCCCCGTCTCCGGTGAGGTCACCGAGGTCAACGAGGACGTCGTCAACGACCCGTCGCTGGTGAACAGCGCCCCCTTCGAGGGCGGCTGGCTGTTCAAGGTGCGGATCACGGACGAGCCGGCCGACCTGCTCTCCGCCGACGAGTACACCGCCTTCACCGCCGGCTGAGGAGTCACGCCCGCATGTCGCTTCTGAACACCCCCCTGCACGAGCTGGACCCCGACGTCGCCGCCGCCGTCGACGCCGAGCTGGACCGCCAGCAGTCCACCCTCGAGATGATCGCCTCGGAGAACTTCGCCCCGGTCGCGGTCATGGAGGCCCAGGGCTCGGTCCTCACCAACAAGTACGCCGAGGGCTACCCCGGCCGCCGCTACTACGGCGGCTGCGAGCACGTCGACGTGGTCGAGCAGATCGCCATCGACCGGGTCAAGGCGCTCTTCGGCGCCGAGCACGCCAACGTGCAGCCGCACTCGGGCGCCCAGGCCAACGCGGCCGCGATGTTCGCGCTGCTCAAGCCGGGCGACACGATCATGGGTCTGAACCTCGCCCACGGCGGGCACCTGACCCACGGTATGAAGATCAACTTCTCCGGCAAGCTCTACAACGTCGTCGCCTACCACGTCGGCGACGACGGCCAGGTCGACATGGCCGAGGTGGAGCGCCTGGCCAAGGAGAACAAGCCGAAGCTGATCGTGGCCGGCTGGTCGGCCTACCCGCGGCAGCTGGACTTCGCCGCGTTCCGCAAGATCGCCGACGAGGTCGGCGCGTACCTCATGGTCGACATGGCGCACTTCGCCGGTCTGGTCGCGGCGGGCCTGCACCCGAACCCGGTCCCGCACGCCCACGTCGTGACCACCACCACGCACAAGACGCTGGGCGGCCCGCGCGGCGGTGTGATCCTCTCCACGGCCGAGCTGGCCAAGAAGATCAACTCCGCCGTCTTCCCCGGTCAGCAGGGTGGCCCGCTGGAGCACGTGGTGGCCGCCAAGGCCGTCGCCTTCAAGGTCGCCGCGAGCGAGGACTTCAAGGAGCGCCAGCGTCGTACGCTGGAGGGCGCCCGCATCCTCGCCGAGCGCCTGGTGAAGGACGACGCGAAGGCGGCGGGCGTGTCGGTCCTGACCGGCGGCACGGACGTCCACCTGGTCCTCGTCGACCTGCGCGACTCCGAGCTGGACGGCCAGCAGGCCGAGGACCGCCTCCACGAGGTCGGCATCACGGTCAACCGCAACGCCGTCCCGAACGACCCGCGTCCGCCGATGGTGACCTCCGGTCTGCGCATCGGCACGCCGGCCCTGGCGACCCGCGGCTTCACGGCCGAGGACTTCGCCGAGGTCGCGGACGTGATCGCCGAGGCGCTGAAGCCGTCCTACGACGCCGAGGCCCTCAAGGCCCGGGTGAAGACCCTGGCCGACAAGCACCCGCTGTACCCGGGTCTGAACAAGTAGACACCGCGTGTGCACAGGGGTGCCGTGCCCGTCACGAGCGGGCACGGCACCCCACCCCCCGAAGCACCACCTCTGCACCACCCCCGTTCTGAGGAGTCCCCCGTGGCCATCTCGGTCTTCGACCTGTTCTCGATCGGCATCGGCCCCTCGAGCTCCCACACGGTCGGCCCGATGCGCGCGGCCCGCATGTTCGCCCGCCGCCTGCGCAACGAGGAGCTGCTGGGCTCCGTCGCCTCGGTCCGCGCCGAGCTGTACGGCTCGCTCGGCGCCACCGGCCACGGCCACGGCACGCCCAAGGCGGTGCTGCTCGGCCTGGAGGGCGACTCCCCCCGCACGGTGGACGTGGAGACGGCCGACGACCGCGTCGAGACGATCAGGACGTCCGGCCGCATCAGCCTCCTCGGCGAGCACGAGATCGCCTTCTCCTACGACGACGACATGGTCCTGCACCGCCGCAAGGCCCTCCCCTACCACGCCAACGGCATGACCCTGTGGGCGTACGACGCCGAGGGCGCCGAGGTGCTGACCAAGACCTACTACTCGGTCGGCGGCGGCTTCGTCGTCGACGAGGACGCGGTGGGCGCCGACCGCATCGTGCTCGACGACACCGTGCTGAAGTACCCCTTCCGCACCGGCGACGAGCTGCTGCGCCTCGCCCGGGAGACGGGCCTGTCCATCTCCGCGCTGATGCTGGAGAACGAGCGGGCCTGGCGCGACGAGGACGAGATCCGCGAGGGCCTGCTGGAGATCTGGCGCGTGATGCAGGCGTGCGTCTCCCGCGGCATGTCCCGCGAGGGCATCCTGCCGGGCGGGCTCAAGGTCCGCCGCCGCGCCGCCAACACCGCCCGCAAGCTGCGCTCCGAGGGCGACCCGCAGGCCCTGGCGATGGAGTGGATCACCCTCTACGCGATGGCCGTGAACGAGGAGAACGCGGCCGGCGGCCGGGTCGTCACCGCCCCGACCAACGGCGCGGCGGGCATCATCCCCGCGGTCCTGCACTACTACATGAACTTCGTCCCCGGCGCCGACGAGGAGGGCGTGGTCCGCTTCCTCCTGGCCGCCGGCGCCATCGGCATGCTCTTCAAGGAGAACGCCTCCATCTCCGGCGCCGAGGTCGGCTGCCAGGGCGAGGTCGGTTCCGCCTGCTCCATGGCCGCCGGCGCGCTGGCCGAGGTGCTGGGCGGCACACCGGAGCAGGTCGAGAACGCCGCCGAGATCGGCATGGAGCACAACCTCGGCCTCACCTGCGACCCGGTCGGCGGCCTGGTCCAGATCCCGTGCATCGAGCGCAACGGCATGGCCGCGGTCAAGGCGGTCACGGCGGCCCGGATGGCGATGCGCGGCGACGGCTCCCACAAGGTGTCCCTGGACAAGGTCATCAAGACCATGAAGGACACCGGCGCCGACATGTCGGTCAAGTACAAGGAGACGGCGCGGGGCGGGCTGGCGGTCAACATCATCGAGTGCTGAGCGGAAACGACTCGCCCGGGCGGGCGCCGCGAGGTGCGGCACCCGCCCGGGCCGGAGCGCCGGCGAACGTCCGGTCAGCAGCGGACGGTCGCCTTGTAGACCTTGATGCCCTTGCTGTTGAAGTGGACCGTCTTGCCCTTCGCGATCGTGGTGCAGGGGTGGTCCGTGCCGTACTTCATCTGGACCTTGACCTTCATCGCGCCCTTGCAGGTGTTCCTCACCTGGACGGTGTAGACGCTGGGCTGGTTGAACGTGGCGGTCTTCACGCAACTGGGCACCGGCCTCGCCTTGCCCGCGGCCTGGGCCGGCGCGGCGGCGGTGACGCCCATGCCCGCGCTGAGAACGGTCGCGGCTACGAGCGAGCCGACCAACGACTTACGTGACCTCATGCTGCTCCTATGCGGTGTGTGGCGCAGATCCGCAGTACCCCCGTGGCCTGCGGCTTCTCCAGTAAGACACGGCCCGGGGGCGATCGCCGCCGTCAGCTCGCGAGAGAGGACGTCCCAGGCGGTGACCTGCGGTGACGGGGCTCGGACAGGGACGAGGAGGGACGCGCGGGACGGCGTGGGACAGGCCGCTTCCTCGGGTCCCCCCCCAGGGCGTCGTCCACTAGGACGTGAGGCAGTGGCGCTCCGCCGTGTCGCCGAGGATCAGACAGGCCTTCAGGCCTTCGGGACCACCGCCGACCATGGGAGTGGAGAGGTAGCCCTCGGCGTCGAATCTGTCCTTGATCTCGGTCCAGCGCGTGCCCTGGCCCGGAGCGCTGATCTCGACGCGGTCACCGACCCGGCCGAACCAGATCCGCGCCCAACTCGCCTCGCAGAACGGGCTGTACCGGATGTCCATGGACGGTCCCCGTTCGGGGCGCCGTTCGGCGACCGTGCGGGTGCCGGAGCCCGCGATGGCGCACGCCTGGGGCTGGGAGGAGCGTCCGGTGCACTCCGCCCCCGTGCAGCCGGGGCGCAGAGGCTCGGGCCGGGAATCGGAAGCGGAGTCGCGCGGGAGGCTGACCGCCGCGAGCACGGCCGCCAGTGCCAGCCCACCGGCGAGCACGGTCGTCAGCAAGGGGCGGCGCAAGCGCGGGCGGGCGCGGTCCCGGACGGGCCGGGACGGCCGCGGGCCTGGCTCGGACGGCGGGGGTGGCTCGGAC
>MUMD01000563.1 GCA_002155895.1 Streptomyces rochei | reverse complement strand
CGGCGGCGGCGAGGGCGGTGGCGAGCAGGCGGATCTTGCGGCGGATCATGCCGGTCCTCCCGGTGGGGTCGGTGAGGTGTCATGGGGCGTGCGGGCGTGCGGGCGTGTGTGCGGGCGTACGTGTGTGGTGCGGCGTGGCTCCGCGAGGCGGGTGTCGTAGACATGACACTGATCTGGTCCAGACCTTTCGTCAAGAGGTCTGGACCAGAAACCGGTGCGGTGGGTCAGGCGACCGTCCGCGGCAGACGCAGGCTCAGCAGACCCGTCGACGCCACCGCCACCAGCTGGACCAGCAGGGTCGTCACCAGGGCGTCGCGCATGCCCAGGCTCGTGGACAGGGAGAGGAACAGCGTGCCCAGGGTGGCCACGCCCAGGGCGAGGGACGACTGCTGCGTGGTGATCATGACCCCGCTGCCGACGCCCGCGCGAGCGGCCGGGACCTCGGAGAGGACGACCCGGAACACCACGGGCAGTTGGAGCGCCTGGCCGGCGCCCGCCAGCGCCGCGCCCGGAAGCAGTTCGACCATGCCGAGGTCCGGCCAGGAACGCCAGGCGGCCAGGGTCATCAGGGCCAGACCCAGGCCCTGGAGGACCGCGCCGGCCGGCACCACGCGCGTGCCGTACCGGGACACCAGCCGGGGTCCGGCGACCGAGAAGAGGAAGAACACCACCGCGAGCGGCGCCAGGGCCAGGCCCGCGTCCACCGGGCCCAGGCCGGCGCCCTGCTGCAGGGCCACCGCGACGACGAACATGAACCCGCTGAAGCCGATCGAGAACGGCACGATCAGCAGCAGTCCGCGCCGCAGCGAGACGATCGCGAACAGACTCGGCGGCACCAGCGGCGTCCGGCCCGTCCGGTCGGCCCTGCGCTCCACCGCGTAGAACGCCGCCGCCGCGAACGGGAACGCGGCCAGCGACAGCCACGTCCACAGCGGCCAGCCGGCGGCCCGGCCCTCGGTCAGGGGAACGAGGAGGGTGAGGAGGGAGGCGGCGAGCAGGACCGTGCCGGGGACGTCCACCGGCTCGGGGCGCGGTGAGCGGGTGTCGGGGACCGCGCGGGCGCCGAGGATCAGGCCGAGGACGACGACCGGCACGTTCACCAGGAAGACGGAACGCCAGCCGGTGCCCGCCACGTCCGCCGCCACGAGCAGGCCGCCGAGGATCTGGCCGGCCACCATCGACAGGCCCGCCGTCGCTCCGTACAGGCCCATGGCCTTCGCGCGCCGCGGACCGGAGGTCGTCGCCTGGATGGTGGCCAGCACCTGCGGCAGCATCGCGGCGGCCGACGCGCCCTGCGCCACGCGGGCCAGCACCAGCGACCACGCGTCCGGGGCCAGCCCGCACGCCAGCGAGGTCAGCCCGAAGGCCGCCATGCCGCCCAGGAACAGGCGCCGTCGGCCGAACAGGTCGCCGAGCCGGCCGCCGAGGACCAGCAGGACGGCGTACGCCACCCCGTAGCCGGCGACGACGAGTTCCAGGACCGCCTCGCCCGCGGACAGGTCCGCGCCGATGGTGGGCAGGGCGACGTTGACGATGAAGAAGTCGATCAGGGGGAGCGCCGCGGCCAGCAGCACCGTGAAGAGGCCGAGGCCGCCGAGCACGGGCGGCGCCGAGGGGGACGGACGAACGGGACGTGAGGTGATGGTTTCGGTCACGTGGTCGAGCCTGCGGCGACGGACAGGGTGGTACCAGAGTCTCCTTGTCCTGGTAGCAGGAGCACCTGGCAACAGGCTCCGGGGCGCGGCACGCTGGAGGCATGACGACGACGGCTCAGGAGAAGGTCGCGCAGGCCGCGCCCCGGGACACCGGCTCGGAGATCAGGAGGCACGAACTCGCCGCCTTCCTGCGCAGCCGCCGCGAGCGCATCGCTCCCGAGCAGGTCGGGCTGCCCCGCGGACGTCGACGCCGCACACCGGGCCTCCGGCGCGAGGAGGTCGCCCAGCTCTCCTCGGTCGGCGTCACCTGGTACACCTGGCTGGAGCAGGCCCGGGACATCCAGGTCTCCGTGCAGGTCCTCGACGCCCTCGCGCGGGCCCTGTTGCTCGACCCCACCGAGCGCGCCCACCTCTTCCGGTTGGCCGGGGCCGTCGACCCCACGCCCGCCCAGGACTGCCCGGCCGTCACCCCGGCGCTGCGGGCCCTGCTGGAGCAGGTCGAGCCGTACCCCGCCTGTGTGCAGAACAGCCGGTACGACATCCTCGCCCACAACCGCACCTACGGGTTGCTGCTCTGCGACCTGGAGCGGGTGCCGCCCGAGGACCGCAACTGCCTGGTCCTCAGCTTCACCCACGACGAGTGGCGCTCCTCGATCGTCCACCTCGAGGAGGCCCAGCGGGTGATGGCCGCCCGGTTCCGCGCGTCGATGGCGGGGCATCTCGGCGAGCCCGTGTGGAAGATGCTGCTCAAGAGGTTGCGAGCCCAGTCGGCCGAGTTCCGCGAGGTCTGGGACCGGCACGAGGTGGTCGCGCACCGCGGCAAGCGCAAGGAGTTCCTCAACCGGTACGTCGGGCGGGTGCGCGTCGACCACACCGACCTGTGGCTCGGTCCCGGGGCGGGGCCCCGGATGGTGACCTACGTGCCGAGCGACGAGGAGTCCCGGCAGCGGCTGGAGCAGCTGCACGCCCTCGCTGTGGAGCGGGCGTCGACTTCGCCGGGATGAGCCTTCGAAGTGCGGGAACCCGGAAATGTGCGGAAGGTGATGTTCCAGGGTTTCGACAGCACGCACAGGGCGAGGACGGACAGTAATGGCTGAGCAGAAGTCGGCGCAGACGCTCCCGCGGCCGTTGCACGCGGCAGCCTCCGCGCTGCGGAAGGTGCCGGGCGCCGGGACGGTCGGGAAGGCCGCCGAGGGCGCCCTGGACAGGATCGGAGCGGTGTCGCCGCGCGGACGGCGCGCGGTCGTCTACACCGGGGCCGGCGTGCTGGGCATCGCCGGACTGGTGGAGTGGCCGGTGGCGCTCACCGCGGGCGCGGTGGCAGCCACCGGCCACTCCACCAGTCCGGCGATGCCCAGCACGCCGGCCCCGGTGTAGACGACCGCGCGCCGTCCGCGCGGCGACACCGCTCCGATCCTGTCCAGGGCGCCCTCGGCGGCCTTCCCGACCGTCCCGGCGCCCGGCACCTTCCGCAGCGCGGAGGCTGCCGCGTGCAACGGCCGCGGGAGCGTCTGCGCCGACTTCTGCTTAGCCAT
>MUMD01000562.1 GCA_002155895.1 Streptomyces rochei | reverse complement strand
CGCCGGGCCCGGCGACGACGATGCTGCTGTCATGGCTCCCTCTCCGTCGAGCGAACGCCTCCCGTGTGCCCCGCGCCCGGAGGAACACGCCCGCCGCGCCGCGAGGCCGCAGGGCCGCCCGGGGCGGCCCTACGCCCCCAGGATGCGGGAGACCGTGTAGATCAGCAGCCCGGCGAGCGAGCCGACCACCGTGCCGTTGATGCGGATGAACTGGAGGTCGCGGCCGATGTTCGCCTCGATCTTCTTGGTGGTGTGCTCGGCGTCCCAGCTCGCCACCGTGTCGGTGATCAGGGAGGTGATCTCCTTGCGGTAGGTGGTCACCACGTACACCGCGGCGCTCTCCACCCAGGTGTCGACCTTGTTCTGCACCTTGGCGTCGGAGGCCATCCGGGCGCCCAGCGACAGCAGCGAGGCCCGCACCCTGAGGCGCAGCTCGCTGCGCTCGTCCTCCGCCGCCGAGACGATCATGGACCGTACGGCCGTCCAGGCGGACGCGATCAGATCCTGGACCTCGCCGCGCCCCAGCACCTCGGTCTTCAGCCGCTCCACGCGCGCCCGGGTCTCCGTGTCGGACTGGAGGTCGGAGGCGAAGTCGGTGAGGAAGCGGTCGAGGGCGCCGCGCGCCGGGTGGGCGGGCATGTCGCGCATCTCGGTGACGAAGCGCAGCAGCTCCTTGTAGACGCGCTCGCCGACCTTGCGGTCCACGAAGCGGGGCGTCCATCCGGGTGCCCCGCCCTGCACGGCGTCCATCACGGAGTCGCCGTGCAGGACCAGCCAGTCGTGGGCGCGGGAGACGATCAGGTCGACGGCGCGCCTGTGGCCGCCGTCGGCGACGATCCGGTCCAGCATCTTGCCGATGCCGGGGGCGATCTCCTGGGCGTCGGCCCGGCGGGTGATGGCCTCGCCGACCACCGCCTGCACGTCGGAGTCGCGCAGCACCGTCAGGGCGCCGCGCAGGGCGGCGGCCAGCTCGGCCGTCACCCGGTCGGCGTGCTCGGGCACGGCGAGCCAGGCGCCGAGCCGGCTGCCGATGCCGACGGCGCGCAGCCGCTGCCGTACGACGTCCTCGGAGAGGAAGTTCTCGCCGACGAACTCGCCCAGCGACACGCCCAGCTGGTCCTTCTTCTTCGGGATGATCGCGGTGTGCGGGATGGGGATGCCGAGGGGGTGGCGGAAGAGCGCGGTGACCGCGAACCAGTCGGCGAGCGCGCCGACCATGCCGGCCTCGGCGGCGGCCGAGACATAGCCCGCCCAGGCGCCCGCACCCCGGTGGGAGGCCCACTCGGCGAGGACGTAGACCAGGGCGACGAACAGCAGCAGGCCGGTGGCGGTGAGCTTCATCCGGCGCACCCCGCGCCGCTTCTCCTCGTCCGCCGGGCTGAAGGAGGTCATCGCGCGGTCGCGGACGGCCCCCGGGGCGGTGTCCGCCGCGCGGGCCCCGGTGTCCTCCCCCGTACCGCCCGGGCCTTCCGGGCGTTGCGCTCTCGTGCGTTCCATCCACTCCACCTTCGCCGATCCGTCCCCGCCCCATTGTCCCTTCCTGACCGACTCCCGGAACGGAACACAAGTTCCCGGCGTCTGTCCGCGAGGGGGAACGCACGGGGGTCGTACGGCCTTTCCCCGGCCCATGCCTCATCATGGGTATATCGGACCGGAGCCTCGGGCTCCCCTCGCCCGAGGAGAACAGCACAACATGACCATGGGTCATGACGGAGGTGCGGGGGCGCCTCCCGCCAAACACCGCGCCCTGCTCGCCGCGATCGTCGCCCTGATAGTGACGATCTCGGCGGCCATATACGCCTCGGTCTCCGCCGACGGCGGCGCCAGGGACCACACCTCACTCGCCGGCGGACCCGCCCCGCGCGGCAAGGCCGCTCCCGCCTCGACCGGTACCTGGGTCGGCGCCTGGTCCGCCTCCCCGGCGGCGGCCGAGCCGGGCACCGAGACGACCGGCATGGCGGGCGTCTCGGTGCGCAACGTGGTGCACGCGGGTGTCAGCGGCACCAGCGCGCGGATCACCCTGTCCAACCTCTACGGGCAGTCCCCGCTGACCATCACGCACGCCACCATCGCCCTGTCCGCCGGGCCCGACACCGCCGCCGCGCTCGCCGACAGCATGCGCCGGCTCACCTTCGGCGGCAGCCCGCGGGTCGTCGTCCCGCCCGGCGGGCAGGTGATGAGCGACGTCGCCCGCCTCGCCGTCCCCTACGGCGCCGACGTCCTGGTCACCACGTACTCGCCCGCGCCGTCCGGGCCGGTCACCCACCACCCGCGGGCGCAGCAGACCAGCTACCTCGCCGACGGTGAGCACACGGCGGACGTCACCGCCGTGGCGTACACGACCGAGACGCCGTACTGGCGGTACCTGACCGCGCTGGACGTGCTGAGCCACGAGGCCGACGGCACCGTCGTCGCCCTCGGCGACTCGATCACCGACGGCTTCGGCTCGGACACGGGCGCCAACAACCGCTGGACCGACGTCCTCGCCGAGCGGCTGCACGAGGCGGCCGCGGACGGGCGGGACACGCCCCGCTACAGCGTGGTCAACCAGGGCATCAGCGGCAACCGCATCCTGACCGGCCGGTCGGGCCGGCCCGCCGACAACCCCAGCGCGCTCAGCCGGTTCGAGCGGGACGTGCTGGAGCGCACCAACGTGAAGGCCGTGATCATCGTCCTCGGCGTCAACGACATCCTGCACAGCCCCGAGCTGGCCGACCGCGAGGGCATCCTCGACGGCCTGCGCACCCTGGTCGACCGGGCGCACGGCCGGGGACTGAAGGTGATCGGCTCGACGATCATGCCGTTCGGCGGGTACGGCCGCCACACGCAGGCCCGCGAGGAGATGCGGCAGCAGATCAACGAGGAGATCCGCTCCGGCCGCGTGTTCGACGCGGTCGTCGACTTCGACGCGGCGCTGCGCGACCCCTACGACCCGCGCCGGCTGCGCGCCGAGTACGACAGCGGCGACCACCTGCACCCCAGCGACAAGGGGTACGAGCGCATGGGCCGGTACCTGGACCTGGACGACCTGAAGGGCGCGGCACCGGTCCAGCTGTGACCCGCGCCGGGGAACCGGGACGGGCGGCGGCGATCGCCGGGCGGGTCCGGCGATCGCCGCCGCCCGCCCGTTCAGTCCTCGCCGCGCCTGCGGCGGTCGCGTTCCTCGCGGCGCAGCTCCCGCTGCTCGCGGCGCTCGTCGCGGTGCTCGCGGATCATGTCCCGGTGCCCGTCCAGCATCCGGCGGTGGACGTCCCTCACGTCCTCGCGGACCGAGGAGCCCAGCTCCTGCCGGGCGGCCCGGCGCTCCAGCTTCTCCTGCCGGCGCTCCTCCCTGATCCGCAGCTTCTCCGCCCGCGTCAGCTTGCGCCGGACGCCGACGCCGCCCCAGAAGGCGAAACCGGTCACGATCACCCGCGGGGCGCCCCGCTCGCCGGGCACACCGGACTCCCGGTGGTCGAAGTCGCCCATGACGCCGACGCCGCGCACCACCACCTCGATGCCCGGCGGCACGATCACGTCGATGCCGCCCATGATCGCCACGCAGTTGATCACGACCTCGCCGTCCGCGAAGTCCGCCTCGCGCAGGTCGATCTCCCCGCCGCCCCAGAACGCGAAGGAGTTGAAGCGGCGCGGCACGGTCCAGCGGCCCTTGCGCTGGAACCCGGACATCACGGCCACCGCCCACGTCGACGAGCCCTCGCCGCCGGTGATCCGCCCCGCCCAGTCACCGGCCGCCGCCGGCTCCTTGGTCATCGACACCCTCGGCGCCTCCGCCACCGTGCCGACCGGCAGGTCCCGGGTGATCGGCGCCAGCTCCCCGTAGGTCCGCGCGCTGTACGTGGCGTCCAGCCGCTCCTCGAACTCGGTCATGTCCAGGCGTCCCTCCGCGAGGGCGTCCCGCAGGACCTCGGCGACTCGTTCACGGTCGGCGTCGGATGCGCGCAGCTCCGGGGCGTCGTCGGTCATGTACAGCAGCCTACGAGGTCGGCGCGCCGGAGACTACGCGCTCGAGCGTTCCGCGTACATCTTCGCGATCACCGACTCGATGTCCGGCTCCCGCACCGACAGGTCCACCAGCGGGTACCGGGCCGCGACCGCCGCCACCAGCCCCGCCGCCGACGCCGACGCCGGGAACGCGAGCCACTGACGCGGCCCCTCCACCCGCACCACCCGCGCGGGCGCCGGCGCCTCGATCGGCGGCAACTCCCGCTCCAGGTCCACCACCAGGGTCCGTTCGCTCTCCCCCGCCTCGTGCAGCCCGGCGAGCGGACCGTCGTACATCAGCCGCCCGTGGTCGATGACCATCACCCGCGAGCACAGCTGCTCGATGTCCTGGAGGTCGTGCGTGGTCAGCAGCACGGTGGTGCCGCGCTCCGCGTTCAAGTCCCGCAGGAAGCCGCGCACCTTGGCCTTCGACACCACGTCGAGGCCGATCGTCGGCTCGTCCAGGTACAGCAC
>MUMD01000561.1 GCA_002155895.1 Streptomyces rochei | reverse complement strand
CCCCGGCGCCACCGCCGCGACCACCCCCGCCCCACCGTCGGAGACCTGCGTACGCTTCCCCCGTGAACGACAACCCCCGCTTCGGCCCCGCCACCGGCATCGGCTCCCTGCCGGGCCAGGACGCCCGCGAGGCCGTGAAGACAAGCACCGGCACCTTCGAGGACTTCCCCTTCCTCCCCGAGCTGCCCGCCCGCGGCCCCGGCGCCGACATGATCGGCCGTACCGCCGGGATGCTCGTCGAGCTGTACGCGCGCGTGGAACCCAGCGGCTGGCGCCTCGGCGACCGTCCGGGCCGGGACACCAAACGGGCCCGCTCCTGGCTCGGTGAGGACCTCGACGCGCTGGAGGAGTTCACCCAGGGCTACGAGGGGCCGCTCAAGGTCCAGGCCGTCGGCCCCTGGACGCTCGCCGCCGCCCTGGAGCTCCGCAACGGCGAGGCGGTCCTCTCCGACGCCGGCGCCTGCCGCGACCTCGCCGCCTCGCTCGCCGAGGGCCTCCGCCTCCACCTGGCCGAGGTGCGGCGCAGGGTCCCCGGCGCCCGGATCGTCCTCCAGCTCGACGAGCCGTCCCTGACCGCCGTGCTGCGCGGTCAGGTGCGCACCGCCAGCGGCTACCGCACCCACCGCGCCGTCGACCGCCAGGTCGTCGAGTCCGCCCTGCGCGACCTCGCCGCCGTCCACGCCGACGGCCCGGTCGTCGTACACTCCTGCGCCCCCGACGTGCCCTTCGCCCTGCTGCGGCGCGCGGGCGTCACGGGTGTCTCCTTCGACTTCTCGCTCCTCACCGAGCGTGACGACGAGGCGATCGGTGAGGCGGTCGAGGGCGGCACCCGGCTGTTCGCCGGTGTCGTCCCGGGCACGGACACCGCATTGTCAGACCCTGCCGGTAGCGTCATGGGTGTCAGGACGCTGTGGCGCAGGCTGGGGCTGTCTCCGGGGCTTCTCGCGGAGGCGGTCACGGTCACCCCGTCGTGCGGACTCGCGGGCGCGTCCCCCGAGTACGCCCGCCGGGCCCTCGCCCACTGCGCCCGGGCGGCGAGATCCCTCGCGGACAACCCAGAGTAACGGGAGGACCACACGGTGGCCGGCGACAAGCAAGCGGAGACGACGAACGTGCCCGCCGAGGCGCGCGAGAAGCACGTGCAGCTCGCTGAGCAGATCGAGGAGCACCGCTTCCGGTACTACGTGAACGACGCCCCGGTCGTCAGCGACGCCGACTTCGACCGGCTGCTGCGCACCCTGGAGGAGCTGGAGGAGGAGTACCCGGAGCTGCGCACCCCGGACTCCCCGACGCAGAAGGTCGCCGGGTCCTACGAGACGGAGTTCACGGCCGTCGAGCACCGCTCCCGCATGCTCTCCCTCGACAACACCTTCAACGACGAGGAGATGGCCGCCTGGACCGAGCGCATCGCCAAGGAGCTGGGCGAGCAGCAGTACCACTTCCTGTGCGAGCTGAAGGTCGACGGCCTCGCCGTCAACCTCACCTACGAGCGCGGCCGCCTGGTCCGTGCCGCCACCCGCGGCGACGGCCGCACCGGCGAGGACATCACCCCCAACGTCCGCACCATCGCCGAGATCCCGGACCGCCTGAAGGGCGACGAGGTCCCCGACCTGGTGGAGATCCGCGGTGAGGTCTACTTCCCGATGGAGAAGTTCCAGGAGCTCAACGCCCGGTTGAACGAGGCGGGGGACAAGCCCTTCGCCAACCCGCGCAACGCGGCGGCCGGTTCGCTGCGCCAGAAGGACCCGCGTGTCACCGCCACCCGCCCGCTGCACATGGTGGTCCACGGCATCGGCGTCCTGGAGGGGTACCGGGGCAAGGGCATGACCCGCCTCTCCGAGGCGTACGACCTGCTCAAGACCTGGGGCCTGCCCACCTCCCCGCACAACAGGGTGGTCGACGGCCTCGACGGCGTACGGGAGTTCATCGCGTACTACGGCGAGAACCGGCACTCGGTGGCCCACGAGATCGACGGTGTGGTCGTCAAGCTCGACGAGATCCGCCTCCAGGGACGGCTCGGCTCCACGGCCCGGGCGCCGCGCTGGGCCATCGCGTACAAGTACGCGCCGGAGGAGGTCAACACCAAGCTCGTCGACATCAAGGTCGGCGTCGGCCGCACCGGCCGCGTCACCCCGTACGCGCAGGTCGAGCCGGTCACCGTGGCCGGCAGCGAGGTGGAGTTCGCCACCCTGCACAACCAGGAGGTCGTCAAGGCCAAGGGCGTCCTCATCGGGGACACCGTGGTGCTGCGCAAGGCCGGTGACGTCATCCCGGAGATCCTCGGCCCGGTCGCCGACCTGCGCGACGGCAGCGAGCGGGAGTTCGTGATGCCGGCCGAGTGCCCCGAGTGCGGGACGCCGCTGCGGGCCATGAAGGAGGGCGACATCGACCTCCGCTGCCCCAACGCCCGCACCTGCCCGGCCCAGTTGCGCGAGCGCGTCGCCTACCTCGCCGGCCGGGAGTGCCTGGACATCGAGCACTTCGGCGGCGTCGTCGCGGCCGCGCTGACCGGGCCGCTGGAGCCGTCCGACCCGCCGCTGGTGGACGAGGGCGACCTCTTCGACCTCACCGTCGAGAAGCTGCTGCCCATCAGGGCGTACGTCCTCGACCCGGACAGCGGGCTGCCCAAGCGCGACCCCAAGACGGGCGAGGAGAAGATCGCCACGGTCTTCGCCAACAAGGAGGGCGAGCCCAAGAAGAACACCCTCGCCCTGCTGAAGCACATCGAGGAGGCCAAGACCCGTCCGCTGGCCCGCTTCATCAACGGCCTCTCCATCCGGTACGTGGGACCGGTCGCCGCCCAGGCGCTGGCCCGGGAGTTCCGCTCCATCGACCGGATCGAGCAGGCCACCGAGAAGGAGCTGGCGCTCGCGGAGGGAGTGGGCGACACCATCGCCGCCGCCGTCAAGGAGTGGTTCGCCGAGGACTGGCACCGCGAGATCGTCCGCAAGTGGAAGGCGGCCGGAGTGCCGCTGGAGGAGCAGTCGACCGGCGAGGACGAGGGGCCGCGCCCGCTCGAAGGACTCACCGTCGTCGTCACCGGCACCCTGGAGAACTTCACCCGGGACGGAGCCAAGGACGCCCTGCAGAGCAGGGGCGCCAAGGTGACCGGATCGGTCTCCAAGAAGACCTCGTTCGTCGTGGTCGGTGACAACCCGGGATCGAAGTACGACAAGGCGATGCAACTGAAGGTGCCGGTTCTGAACGAGGACGGTTTCGCCGTTCTGCTCGAACAGGGCCCCGAAGCCGCGGCCGAAGTCGCGCTTTCGGCCGAGGAATAGCGGTTGAAGGCCACCCGTTCGGCGCATACCAGATGCATACGGGTGGCCGGGTCGCATTCGGGCAACCGTCGGCGACCGGTGCCCCTGGAAGCCTTCCGCGGCCTACTGTTGAGGTGTGCGCCTGCCGTGCCCAGCTGCGGTCGGGGCATTCCCCTGCCCCGAGGGACAGGGAGAAGGGTTCTCCAACGCGGAGCCGTTGATGGTGGTCGAGGCGGGAGCCGCGTGGCGTGGGCACCGCCGGCTGTGAGAGGGACGGGAATGGAACCGACCGAGAGCGCCGCCGCGGGCTCACGGCTGCGTCTGCGCCGCATGGCGGGCGCGTGGCACGCGAGCCGGTGGTTCGGGCGGCGGGGCGGTGGCGCACCGAGCCCCGCGGCCGACGCCCGCGGCTGCGCACCGCCCGCGACCGCCCGCGCCTCGGCGCCACCGCCGACGGGCCGCGGCGGCCCGCCGGCGTCGCACACCGGCCAGGACTCCGCGCCGCCGCCGACCGGCCAGGGTGCGCCCCGGTCGAGTACCGGCCACGTCTCGGCTCCGTCGACAACCGGCCACACGCCGGCCGCGTCGACGACCGGCCCCGTGCCGACGCGGCCGGCCGGCGGGCGCAGACCGGCCTCCCGGGCACCGGGCCGCGGCCCCCGAGGCCGGATCCCCGGCCCCGGTGCCGCGCCGTCGCGGCCCGGCCCCGCCCCCGTCGGCACGGACGCCGACGGCGAACGGCACCTGCCCTGGCCCGCGTTGCCCTCCGCGGTCGTCGCGGCCGCCTCCTTCGTGCTGGGCGCCGGCTTCTACCGGGCGTTCACCGACGGCCAGGCGCTCTTCCCGTCCGGCACCGCCGGCTGGGCGCTGGCCGTGCTCACCGGCATCGTCGTCGGCCACCTGGTCATGCTCGGCCGCTCCCGCTGGTGGGGCGGCACCGGCTCCGGCGCCGCCCTCACCCTGGCGGTCCTGCTGCTCTACGGCTGGGTCCCGGCCGGCATGGTCAGCCTCACCGTCGTCGTCCTGGTCGGCATAGCCCGCCGGGGCCGCTGGCGGCACGGTGTGCTGCACGGCGCGGTGGACATCCTCGGTATCGCCGCGGGGGCGACGCTGCTCGGTGTCTGCGGCTCCGTGCCGTCCGTGGAGGAGCCCTGGGACCCGGCCACCTGGGGGGTGTACGCGGCGCCCAAGGTGGTGCTCGTCGCCGTCGCCTACCTCGCCGTCACCCGCGCCCTGCTGTGGTACCTGCAGACCCCGCGGGCCGGCCTGCCCACCGTCGCCCGCACCGCCCTGGTCAGACAGGGCCTGGTCGCCGTGGCACTGCTCGGCATCGCCCCGCTGGTCTGCGTGGTCGCCGTCGCCAAGCCGCTGCTGCTGCCGCTGTTCGCGATCCCGCTGATCGCCCTCGACTCCACCCTGTGGATCGCCCGCGCCCGCGCCGAGGAGCAGTTGCGCGACCCGCTCACCGGACTGCCCAACCGGCAGTGGCTGCTGGAGCGGACCTGGACCGCGCTGGACGACGCGGAGCGCATCGGTGCCCGCGCCGCCCTGATGCTGATCGACCTCGACCGCTTCCGGTCGGTCAACGACACCCTCGGACACCTCGCCGGCGACCGGCTGCTGCTGCAGACCGCCGACCGGCTGCGGCAGGCCCTGCCGCGCGGAGCGGAGGCCGCGCGGCTCGGCGGCGACGAGTTCGCCGTCCTTCTGCCCGTCGCCGACTCCACCACCTCGGCGACCCGCATCGCCCGCGGACTCGTCGGCGCCCTCGGCTCCCCGATGGACCTGGACGGACTCACCCTCGTCCTGGAGGCCAGCGCGGGCGTCGCCGTCTTCCCCGACCACGCGCTGGACGCCGAGGGGCTGCTGCGCCGGGCGGACGTGGCGATGTACCAGGCGAAGCGGGACCGCACCGGCGTGGAGGTCTACGAGTCCAAGCGGGACTCCAACACCCCCGACCGCCTCGGCCTGCTGGGCGACCTGCGCCGCGCCCTGGACGCCCACGAGGTGCAGCTGCACTACCAGCCGAAGGTCCGCTTCGACGGACAGGTGGCCGGCCTGGAGGCGCTGGTGCGCTGGGTGCACCCGGAGCGGGGGAAGGTGCCGCCGGACGAGTTCATAGCGATCGCCGAGTCCTCCGGGCTGATGCCGCACCTCACCGAGTACGTGCTGGAGACCGCGCTCGAACAGGTCGCGCACTGGCGTTCCCAGGGCCTCTTCGTGCCGGTCGCGGTCAACGTCTCCCCGCGCGACGTGCACACCCCGGGCTTCGCCGGTTCGGTCGCCGCCCGGCTGGCCCGGCACGGCGTCCCGGCCGGAGCGCTCCAGCTGGAGATCACGGAGCACGTACTGCTGGAGGACCCGCAGCGGGCCGCCGACACCCTGAACGCCCTGACCGGGCACGGCGTGAAGATGTCCCTGGACGACTTCGGCACCGGTTACTCCTCCCTGGTCCACCTGCGCCGGCTCCCGGTCAGCGAGCTGAAGATCGACCGCTCGTTCGTCGCCCGGCTGGCCGTCGACACCGAGGACG
>MUMD01000560.1 GCA_002155895.1 Streptomyces rochei | reverse complement strand
GGGTGACGGGGGTCCAGTCGAGCCGGAACAGCCAGTCGCGGGCGGCGCGCGCGGACGGGTCGAGGGTCTCGGCGGTGACCTCGCGGACAGCCAGCGACTCGATGACGGCGACCGGTGCGCCCGTCGGGTCGGTCATGTGGACGGTGATCGTGTCCGGCCCCGCCGGGGAGACCCGCACGCGCAGCGCGGTGGCGCCGGTCGCGTGCAGCGACACCCCGGACCAGGCGAACGGCACGACGGTGCGGTCGCCGTCGGACGTGAGGTTGGCCGCGTGCAGGGCGGCGTCGAGGAGGGCGGGGTGGATGCCGAAGCGTCCGGCGTCGCCGCGGACCTGTTCGGGCAGGACGACCTCGGCGAACACGTCGTCGCCGCGGCTCCAGGCGGCGCGTACGCCCTGGAAGACGGGACCGAACTCGTACCCGCGGCCCGCGAGGAAGTCGTAGAAGCCGTCGGCGGCGACGGTGGTGGCGCCCCGGGGCGGCCAGACGGTGAAGTCCTCGGGCCGTTCAACGCCCGGTACGCCGGGCTCGGTGAGGCTTCCCCGGGCGCGGAGCGTCCACAGCTCCTCGCCGCCGCCGTCGGGTCCGGTGGTGCGGGTGTGGACGCTGACGGGGCGGCGCCCGGACGCGTCGGGCTCACCGACCGCGATCTGCACCTGGACCTCTCCGCGTTCCCGCAGGACGACGGGCGCCTGCAGGGTGAGTTCGTCGACCTGGCCGCAGCCCAGTGCGTCACCGGCGCGGATCACGGACTCCACGAGCGCGGTGCCGGGCACGATCGCGGTGCCGGACACGGCGTGGTCGGCGAGCCAGGGGTGGGTGCGCAGCGACCAGCGGGCGGTGGCCACGAGGCCGTCCCCGCCGGCGAGTTCGACGGAGGCGCCGAGCATCGGGTGGTCGGGTGAGTCGAGGCCGGCGGAGGTCACGTCGCCGCCGAGGTCGGCGAAGCGCGGCCAGTAGTGCTGCCGTTGGAAGGGGTAGGTGGGGAGGTCGACGCGGTGGGGCCGGGTGCCTTCGTAGTACGTGTCCCAGTCGACGTCGGCGCCCAGCGCCCACGCCTGGCCCAGGGAGAGGGTGAACCGCTCCAGTCCGCCCTCGTCACGGCGGAGCGTGCCGACCACACCGGCGCTCGCGCCCGCGTCCTCGATGGTCTCCTGCACCCCGGTCGCGACGACCGGGTGCGCGCTCACCTCGACGAAGACCTGGAACCCGTCGGCCAGCAGCGCACGCGTCGCCGCCTCGAACTCCACCGTCCCGCGCAGATTGCGGTACCAGTAGCCGCCGTCCAGCTCGGCGGTGTCGATCACCGCCCCGGAGACGGTGGAGTAGAACGGCACTGCGCAGGTCCGTCCGACGACCGGGGCCAGCAGTTCCGCGAGCTCCTCCTCGATCCGCTCGACGTGTGCCGAGTGCGAGGCGTAGTCGACGGCCACCCTGCGCGCCCGGACGCCGGTCCGCTCGCACCGGTCCAGGAGCTCGTCCAGGGCGTCGGCGTCACCGGAGACGATGACCGACGACGGGCCGTTGACGGCGGCGACGCCGATCCGTCCGTCGAAGTCGGCCAGCAGGTCGCGCACGTCCCGGACGCCCCGCGCGACCGACACCATGCCGCCCAGCCCGGACAGGGCGCGCAGCGCACGCGACCGCAGCGCCATCACCCGCGCGCCGTCCCGCAGGGACAGCCCACCGGCCACCACGGCGGCGGCGATCTCGCCCTGCGAGTGCCCCAGCACCGCGGCGGGCTCCACGCCCCGGGACCGCCACACCTCGGCGAGGGACACCATCACCGCCCACAGCGCGGGCTGGACGACGTCCACGCGCTCCAGGGACGGCGCGCCCTCCGCGCCCTTCAGGACATCCGGCAGCGACCAGTCCACGAACGGTTCGAGCGCCGCCGCGCACTCCGCGACGCGCGACGCGAACACCGGTGAGGTCGCCAGGAGTTCGGTCGCCATGCCGGCCCACTGCGAGCCCTGGCCCGGGAAGACGAACACCACACCGCCCGAGCCCTCGCCCGCGACGCCCTCCACGACGCCGGCGGCGGCTTCGCCCGCGGCCAGCGCGTCGAGGCCCGCGAGCAGGGTCTCCGTGTCCCGGCCGACGACCACGGCACGGTGGTCCATGGCCACGCGGGTGGTCGCCAGCGAGTGCGCCACGTCCAGCACCCGAGCGTCCGAGGAGCGCACGGCGGCGGCCAGTCGCGCGGCCTGCTCGCCCACGGCCGCACGGGACTTGGCCGACAGCGTCCACGGCCACCAGCCGTCCTCGACGGCCGGCGTCGCCTCCTCGGCCGACGCCGGATCGGGTGCCGGAGCCTCCTCCAGGATGAGGTGGCCGTTGGTGCCGCTGATGCCGAAGGAGGAGACGCCGGCCCGGCGGGGACGGCCGGTCTCCGGCCAGGGCGTGGCCTCGGTGACCAGGCGGACGGCGCCGCTCGACCAGTCGACGACGGGGGTCGGCTTGGTGATGTGCAGGCTCTTGGGCAGGGTGCCGTGCCGCATCGCCAGGATCATCTTCATCATGCCGGCGACGCCGGCGGCGGCCTGGGTGTGACCGATGTTCGACTTCAACGAGCCGAGGAGCAGGGGCCGCTCGGGGTCGCGGTCCTGGCCGTAGGTGGCGAGGATGGCCTGCGCCTCGATCGGGTCGCCGAGCGGGGTGCCGGTGCCGTGCGCCTCGACGGCGTCCACGTCGGCGGGTGTCAGGCCCGCGTTGGCGAGGGCCTGGCGGATGACGCGCTGCTGGGAGGGACCGTTGGGGGCGGTCAGGCCGTTGGAGGCGCCGTCCTGGTTGAGGGCCGAGCCGCGGACCACCGCGAGGACGGGGTGGCCGTTGCGGCGCGCGTCGGAGAGCCGTTCGAGGAGCACGAGGCCGACGCCCTCGGCGAAGCCCATGCCGTCGGCGCCCTCCGCGAAGGCCTTGCAGCGGCCGTCGGCGGCCAGGCCGCGCTGCCGGGAGAACTCCACGTACGGCTCGGGCGTGGACATGACGGTGACGCCGCCGGCCAGCGCCATGGTGCACTCGCCGGTGCGCAGCGACTGGAGCGCCAGGTGCAGGGCCACCATCGAGGAGGAGCAGCCGGTGTCCATGGTGACGGCGGGGCCCTCGAAGCCGTACGTGTAGGAGAGACGGCCCGAGGCGATGCTGGAGGCGTTGCCGGTCATCAGGTGTCCGGCGAGCTGTTCCTGGGCGGCGGCACCGCCGAGCCGGACCTGGTAGTCGGTGGTGATGCTGCCGACGAAGACGCCGGTGGCGCTGTTGCGCAGGGTCCGCGGGTCGATGCCGGCGCGCTCGAAGGTCTCCCAGGAGGTCTCCAGCAGCAGCCGCTGCTGCGGGTCCATCGCCAGCGCCTCGCGCGGGGAGATCCCGAAGAACGCGGGGTCGAATCCGGCGACGTCCCGGATGAAGCCGCCCTCGCGGCTGTACGTGGTGCCCTGCCGGTCGGGGTCCGGGTCGTAGAGGGAGTCCAGGTCCCAGCCGCGGTCCTCGGGCGGGGTGGACACGACGTCCAGCTCGGCCGCCATCAGCTCCCACAGTTCCTCGGGCGTGGTGACGCCGCCGGGGAAGCGGCAGGCCATCGCGACGACGGCCATCGGCTCGTCGGTGACGCCCGCGGACACCACGACGGGCGCGGCGGCGGTGCGGTCCTCGCCGAGGATCAGGGTGCGCAGGTGCGCGACGACCGCCGCGGTGTTCGGGTAGTCGAAGAGCAGGGTGGTGGGGAGCTTGAGGTCGGTGGCGGTGGTGATCCGGTTGCGGACCTCCACGGCGGTCAGCGAGTCGAAGCCGAGGTCCTTGAAGGCGCGGTCGACGTCGACCGCTTCCGGTGAGGAGTACCGCAGGGCGGTGGCGACCTCGGCCCGGACCAGGTCGGTGAGCAGACGGTCCTGCTCGGCGGGCGCGAGGGCGCGCAGCCGGTCGCGCAGGGCGTGGGTGTCGGGCGCCGCGGCGGCGGCCGCCGCCAGGGCGCGGCGGACCTCCGGCAGGTCCCCGACGAGCGGGCTGGGCCGGGCCGCCGTCATCACGGAGGCGTACGCGCGCCAGTCCACGTCGACGACGGTGGTGTGGGAGGCGCCCTCGGCGACGGCGGCGCGCAGCGCGGCGACGGCGGTCTCGGGGGCCATGGGGGTGAGGCCGTCGTGGCTCATCCGGTCGGCGAGCACGTCCGCGGTGGCCATGCCGGCGTCCGCCCACGGGCCCCAGGCCACGGAGGTGACGGGCAGGCCCTCGGCGCGCCGCTGTTCGGCGACGGCGTCCAGGTAGGCGTTGGCGGCGGCGTAGTTGGCCTGTCCGGCGTTGCCGAGGACGCCGACGATCGACGAGAACAGCACGAACAGGGTGACCGGGTGGTCGCGGGTCAGTTCGTGCAGGTGCGCGGTGCCGGCCGTCTTGGGGCGGAGCACCGCCTCGAAGCGGTCCAGGGTGAGGGAGTCGAGGACGCCGTCGTCGAGGACGCCGGCGGCGTGCACGACACCGGTGAGGGGCAGCTCGGCGGGGAGACCGGCCAGGAGGCGGGCGAGCTGGTCGCGGTCGGCCACGTCGCAGTCGGCGACGGTGACCCGGGCTCCGAGGCCGGTCAGTTCCGCCACCAGTTCGGACACGCCGGGCGCGTCGGGACCTCGGCGGCTGGTGAGGACGAGGTGGCGTGCGCCGTGGGCGGCCAGCGAGCGGGCGACATGGGCGCCGAGCGCGCCGGTGCCGCCGGTGATCAGGACGGTGTCGTGGTCGCCCCAGCCGCCGATCCCGTCGTCCTCGCCGGCCGCGGCCCCGGTCGGCGCGTCGTCGGTGGACGAGGTCACGCTCGGCGCGTCCTCGGTGGCCGCGGTCGGCTCGGGGAGCGGCATGCGGGCCAGGCGGCGGGCGTACGCACCGGAAGTCCGTACGGCGATCTGGTCCTCCTCGCCACCGAGGAGAGCGGCGAGCCGGGCTAGGCACCGGGCCTCGGGCTCCGCGGGGATGTCGGCGAGGCCGCCCCAGGCGTCGGGCAGTTCCAGGGCGACGGCACGCCCGAATCCCCAGGTCTCTGCCTGGACCGGCGAGGTCAGCGGGTCACGGCCGTCGACCGAGACGGCACCGCGGGTCAGGGCCCACAGCCGGGCTCCGGTCCCGGACAGGGCGTGCACCAGGTCCTTGGCGGTGGCGAGGCCGCGCGGTACGGCGGGGTGGTCGGGGTGGGGGCGTTCGTCGAGGGCGAGCAGCGAGAGCACTCCGGCGGGGGCGTCGCCGTCGGTGTCCGGGCCGTCGCCCGCGCCCGTGGTGAGGAGGGCGGTGAGGGCGGCGGTGTCCTCGTCGCCGGTGAGGTCGTGGCGTTCGATGCGCAGGCCGCGGGCGGCGAGGGCCGCGAGTACGTCCGCCACCCAGGGGTCGTCGGCGTGCCCGGAGGGGACGAGCACCGGCCAGCGGCCGCCGGGCACGGTGCCGCCGGCGCCGGTCAGCGCGGTCCAGGTGACGCGGTAGCGCCAGCCGTCCAGGGTCGAGCGCAGGGTACGGCGGCGGCGCCAGGACGCCAGCGCGGGCAGCAGGGTACCGAAGGCCTCGACGTCGTCCCCGGTGACCTCCAGGACGGAGGAGAGGCGGGTGATGTCGCCGCTCTCGACGGCCGACCAGAACTCGCCGTCCGCGGTGTCTCCACCGGACGCGGCGGCGGCCGACTCGGCGGGTGTCAGCCAGTACCACTCGCGACGGAAGGGGTAGGTGGGGAGGTCGACGCGCTGGGGCCGGGTGCCCTCGTAATACGCGTCCCAGTCGACGTCGGCGCCCAGCGCCCACGCCTCCCCCAGGGAGAGGGTGAACCGCTCCAGTCCGCCCTCGTCACGGCGCAGCGTGCCCACCACACCCGCCCGCACACCGGCGTCCTCGAAGGTCTCCCGCACCCCGGTCGCCACCACCGGATGCGCACTCACCTCCACGAACACCCGGAAACCGTCCGCCAGCAGCGCACGCGTCGCCGCCTCGAACTCCACCGTGCCCCGCAGATTGCGGTACCAGTACGAGCCGTCCAGAACGGCGGTGTCGATCGCCTCGCCCGTCACCGTCGAGTAGAACGGCACCTCGCAGGACCGGGCCGTCACCGGAGCCAGCAGCCGCGCCAGCTCCTCCTCGATACGCTCCACATGCGCCGAGTGCGACGCGTAGTCCACCGCCACCCGACGCGCCCGCACTCCCGCCGCTTCGCACTCGGCCACGAACGCGTCCAGCGCGTCCGCGTCACCGGACACCACCACCGACGACGGGCCGTTCACCGCCGCCACACCGATCCGGCCGTCCCAGCCCGCCAGCAGCCCGCGCACCTCGTCCACGCCACGCGCCACCGAGACCATGCCGCCCAGACCCGACAGCGCCCGCAACGCCCGCGAACGCAACGCCACCACCCGCGCGCCGTCCTCCAGCGACAGACCGCCCGCCACCACCGCGGCCGCGATCTCCCCCTGCGAGTGCCCCACCACCGCGGCCGGCCGCACACCTCGCGAACGCCACACTTCGGCGAGCGACACCATCACCGCCCACAACGCGGGCTGCACCACGTCCACCCGCTCCAGCGACGCCGCACCCTCCACGCCGCGCAGGACATCCGGCAGCGACCAGTCCACGAACGG
>MUMD01000056.1 GCA_002155895.1 Streptomyces rochei | reverse complement strand
GGTCGGTGGCGCGGGTCGGCTCGGGTTCGGCGCGGGGCAGGGTCCGGCGGCGCGGGGTGGACTCGACGGCCCGGGTCGGTTCGGTCGGGGCGGTTCGGTCGGGGGCGCGGGGTCAGCCGTGCCCGAACCGCTTCTCCCGGTGGATCCGCCAGCGTTCCATCATCGCGGCGATCTCCTCGTCGACGAACTCGAAGAAGGCCAGCGTCTCGGCCAGGCGGCGGCCCGCCGGGGTGTCCGCGCCGAGGCTGGTCACGCCCTCGCGCAGGGCGCTCTCCCACCGCTTGATGATCGCCTCCCGGTTGGTCAGCGCCTCGTACCACTGGTCGCTGTGCACCCGGTACCGCTCCCGGCGCGAGCCCGGCTCACGCTCGCGCGAGACCATGTGCTGCTGGGCGAGGTACCGCACGGCGCCGGAGACGGCGGCCGGGCTGACCTGGAGCCGTTCGCCGAGTTCGGCCGAGGTCAGGGCGCCCGAGTCGGAGGAGAGCAGCGCGGCGAAGACCCGGGCCGGCATGCGCTGCATCCCGGCCTCGACGAGCTGGGCGGCGAAGCCCTCCACGAACTTCGACACCGCCCGCGGGTCACGCTCCCGCTCCGTCGGCTCCGCGGCTTCCCTCATACGTCGATCATCCCTCACTTCCTGACGCTTTCTTAACTTCACAAATTTCTGAAAGTACCGTACGTTCCAAAGCATGACGAAGGCAATCAGCGTCTCGGGACTCCACAAGTCGTTCGGCCCCACGCGCGCGCTGGACGGCCTCGATCTGGCCGTCGAGGCCGGTGAGGTGCACGGGTTCCTCGGCCCCAACGGCGCCGGAAAGTCCACCACCATCCGCGTCCTGCTCGGCCTGCTGCGGGCCGACTCCGGCGCGGCCCAGGTCCTGGGCATGGACCCGTGGGCGCGGGCGGTCGAGCTGCACCGCCGTCTCGCCTACGTCCCCGGCGACGTCGAACTGTGGCCCAACCTGACCGGCGGCGAGGCCATCGACCTGCTGGCGCGGCTGCGCGGCGGGCTGGACGTGCGGCGCCGGGCCGAGCTGATCGAGCGCTTCGGCCTGGACCCGACGAAGAAGGGCCGGGCGTACTCCAAGGGCAACCGGCAGAAGGTCGCCATCGTGGCCGCGCTCGCCTCCGACGCCGAGCTGCTGCTCCTGGACGAGCCGACCGCGGGCCTGGACCCGCTGATGGAGGTCGTCTTCCAGGACGTCATCGGCGAGGCCAAGGCGGCGGGCAGGACGGTGCTGCTCTCCAGCCACATCCTGGCCCAGGTGGAGAAGCTCGCCGACCGGGTGAGCATCGTCCGGCGCGGGCGGATCGTCCAGTCCGGCACCCTCGGCGAGCTGCGCCACCTGACCCGCACCACCATCGAGGCGGAGACCGAACGCCCCGCCACCGGCCTGGACGCCCTGCCCGGCGTCCACGACGTGCGGACCGGGGACGGACGCGTGCACTTCGCGGTCGACGGCGGCGAGGTGGACGGCGCGGTCCGCAAGCTCACCGAGTTCGGCATCCGCAGCCTGGTCAGCCACCCTCCGACGCTGGAGGAGCTGATGCTCCGCCACTACGACGACGCCCTGCCGGCCGCCGACCGGCACGGCACGGGTGGCGAGCGCGATGCCCGCGGCGCGGGCGGCTCGGACGGCGCGGCGCGGGGAGGCGTGCGATGACCTCCGCGACCAAGACCGCCGACGTCGGGGCCCCGGCGCGTCCCGGGACCGCCGCGGGCGGCGGCGCGCTGGCCGGCACCGGCACGCTCGTCCGCTTCGCCCTGCGCCGCGACCGCGTCCGGCTCCCGGTGTGGATCCTCGCGCTGCTGCTGGGCACCCTGTCGACCGCGAACAGCTACGCCGAGCTGTACGGCACGCCCGAGGACCGGGCGAACGCCGTGGAGACCATGGGCAGCCCGGCCGGACTCGCCATGTCCGGCCCGCGTCACTACCTCGACGACTACACCTCCGGCGCCATGCTCGGCCACCAGATGCTCGGCTTCACGGCCGTCCTGGTCGGCCTGATGAGCGTCCTGGTGATCACCCGCCACACCCGCGCCGAGGAGGAGACCGGCAGGGCCGAACTGCTGCGCTCCACGGTCGTCGGCCGGCACGCCCACCTCGCCGCCGCCCTCTCGGTCGCGGCCCTGGCCAACCTCGTCCTCGGCCTGCTGCTGGCGCTCGGCCTGGGCGGCCTCGGCGTCGACGGCGTCGACGCGGGCGGATCGCTGCTGTACGGCGCGGCCCATGCCGCCGCCGGCCTCGTCTTCGCCGGCGTGGCCGCCGTCACCGCCCAGCTCACCGCGCACGCCCGTGGCGCCACCGGCACGGCCCTCGCGGTCATCGGCGCCGCCTACGTGCTGCGCGCCGCCGGAGACAGCGGCGAGAACGGCGCCCTGTCCTGGCTCTCCCCGATCGGCTGGGCGCAGCGCACCTACGTCTACGTCGACGACGACTGGTGGCCGCTGCTGCTCTGCTTCGCCCTGGCGGCGGGGTGCGCGGCGACGGGCTTCGCGCTCTCCACCCGGCGGGACGTGGGCGCGGGCATCCGGCCGCAGAAGCCGGGCCGGCCGGTCGCCTCCCCCGCGCTCGGCACCCCGCTCGGTCTCGCCCTGCGGCTGCACCGCGGCATGCTGGCCGGTTTCGGCGCGGGCCTGTTCCTGATGGGCGCGATGTACGGGTCGATCCTCGGACAGGCCGAGGACATGCTGAAGGACATCGACCAGCTCCAGGAGGCCCTGGAACGCATCGGCGGCACCGGCATCGCCGAGGCGTTCGCCTCGATGGTGATGGTGGTCGTCGCCGTGGTCGCCGCGGTGTACGTGGTCATGGCCGCGCTGCGGGCCCGCGCCGAGGAGACGGCGGGCCGGGCCGAACCGCTGCTCGCCACCGGACTGTCGCGCGGCCGCTGGGCCGGGAGTCATCTGGCCGTGGCCATGGGCGGCGGCACGCTCGCCCTGCTGGTGGCGGGCCTCGGCTTCGGCATCGCGGGCGCCGCCTCCACGGGCGACGGCGCCCTGGCGCCCAGGCTGGTCGGCGCCGCCCTCGCCTACGCGCCCGCCCTGTGGGTCACGGTCGGGGTGGCCGCGGTGCTGTTCGGCTGGCTCCCGCGGGCGAGCGCGGCGGCCTGGATCGTGCCGGTGTACGCCTTCGTCGTCGGCTACCTCGGCCAGATCCTGCGGTTCCCCGGCTGGATGAACAACCTCTCCCCCTTCGGCCACGTCCCCCGGCTCCCCGCGGCCGACCTGAACTGGACCCCGCTGCTGGTGCTGACCCTCGTCGCGGCCGGTCTGGTGTGGCTGGGGCTGGCGGGCTTGAGGCGCCGGGACCTGGAGACGAAGTAGGGCCCGGGCCGCCCGGTCAGACCGCCCGGTCAGACCGGCCGGTCAGACCTCGACGGCCAGCCCCTTCAGGCCCCGGATGACGAAGTTCGGTGTGCGCTCCGGCTCGGCGGTGGGCCGGAGCGTCGGCGCGCGCTCCAGCAGGGCGGTCATGGACGCGGCCAGCTCGATGCGGGCCAGCGGCGCGCCGATGCAGTAGTGGATACCGGCGCTGAACGAGATGTGCGGGTTGTCGCGGCGGGCGAGGTCGAGGCGGTCCGGCGCGGTGAAGACCGCCGGGTCGTGGTTGGCGGAGCCGAAGAGCATTGCCACCTCCGCGCCCCGCGGGATCGTCGTCCCGTCGATCTCGATCTCGTCCAGCACCCAGCGTTCGAAGAGCTGGAGCGGGGTGTCGTAGCGCATCAGCTCCTCCACGGCGGTCGGGACCAGGGAGTGGTCCGCGCGCAGGGCGGCGAGCTGGGCCGGGTCGCGGAACAGCGCCCACCAGCCGTTGACCGTGGTGTTCACCGTGGCCTCGTGACCGGCGTTCAGCAGCAGGGCGCAGGTGGAGACCATCTCCTGCTCGGTGAGGCGGTCGTCCTCGTCGTGGGCGGCGATCAGGGCCGAGACCAGATCGTCGCCGGGCGTCTTCCGGCGGGCCGCGATCAGTGTGCGCAGATACTCCGAGAACTCGAGCGACGCGCGCACCGCCCGGGCCGCCGTCTCCTCGGACGGTTTCAGCTCGTACATCCCGCAGATGTCCGCCGACCAGGGCCGCAGCGGGGCGCGGTCGGACTCCGGGATGCCCAGCATCTCGGCGATCACGGCGACCGGCAGCGGTTCGGCGACGTCGGTCAGCAGGTCACCACCGCCGGCCGCGACGAGATCACCGACCAGCTCGTCGGCGAGGGAGCGGACGTACGGCTTCAGCCGCTCCACCGTCCGGGGCGTGAACGCCTTCGACACCAGGCGCCGGATGCGGGTGTGGTCCGGCGGCTCCAGGTCGAGCATCCCGTGGTCGTTGAGCGTGTGGAAGGGCTCGTGCTCCGGGGGCGGCGGGGTGCGGCCGAACTCCTCGTGCGTGAACCGGTGCGCGTAGGTCCGGCCCAGGCGGCGGTCGCGCAGCAGCGCCGAGACGTCCGCGTGGTGCGGCACCAGCCACTGGTCGCTCGGCTCGTAGTAGAGCACGCGGCCCCGTGCCCGCAGCTCGGCGTAGGCGGGGTACGGGTCGGCGACGAACGCCGGGTCCCACGGGTCGAAGCTGTCGAAGACTGCCATGGACGGACGCTAGCCGGTGACGTCCCCGCTGAACAGGGGGGTGAGCGGGGACGGGACGCCGGCCCGCCGGGGGTACGCGGAGCCGCTCCGAGCGCCGCGTCAGGCCCCTCCCGGCGGTCTCCTCACCCCGGCGTCACCAGCCGCGCCTCGTACGCGAACACCGCCGCCTGCGTACGGTCGCGCAGG
Source organism: Streptomyces rochei (assembly GCA_002155895.1). Taxonomy (GTDB): domain Bacteria; phylum Actinomycetota; class Actinomycetes; order Streptomycetales; family Streptomycetaceae; genus Streptomyces; species Streptomyces rochei. Next base: position 6,185 of record MUMD01000056.1, on the reverse strand, counting down.
CCGAGCTTCACCAGGATGCGACTGACGTGGGTCTTGATCGTCGACTCGGCGACCACCAGGCGCCCGGCGATCTCCGCGTTCGACAGGCCCTGCGCGATCAGCACCAGCACCTCCGTCTCCCGCTCGGTCAGATCGCCGTAGGCCGCCTGCGCCTGGGGCATCAGACGCGGGCCGTCGGACAGCTTCGAGAACTCGGTGATCAGACGTCGGGTGATCGAGGGGGCGAGCAGGGCCTCACCGGCGGCCACCACCCGGACGCCGTCGGCGAGCTGCCGGGCCGAGGCGTCCTTGAGCAGGAAGCCGGAGGCGCCCGCCCGCAGCGCCTGGTACACGTACTCGTCGAGGTCGAAGGTGGTGAGGACGAGCACCTTCGCCGTCCCGTCGGCGGCGACGATCTCCCGGGTCGCCTCGATGCCGTTCAGCTCCGGCATGCGAATGTCCATCAGGACGACGTCGGGGCCGAGTTCGCGGACCTTGGCCACGGCCTCCCGGCCGTTGACCGCCTCACCGACGACCTCGATGTCCGGCATCGCGTTGAGCAGCACCGAGAAGCCCTCACGCACCATCATCTGGTCGTCGGCGATCAGTACGCGGATCGTGCGGTCGGTCATGCGTCACCCTCGCTCGGCGCGGTGACCGGCAGGAACACCGCGACCTCGTATCCCCCGTCGTCGGTGGGGCCGGCCGTCATCTCTCCGTTCAGCATCGACACCCGCTCGCGCATGCCGGTGATGCCGTGCCCGGCGCCGGGCGAGGGCTTCACCAGCGAGGGCTCCGGCATCGGCCCGTTGACGATTCTCAGGCCCAGTCCGCCCAGGACGTAGGAGACCTCGACGCGGGCCGTGGCGCCGGGCGCGTGCCGCAGGCTGTTGCTCAGCGCCTCCTGCACGATCCGGTACGCCGACAGCTCCACCCCCGGAGGCAGCTCGCGCACCGCGCCGGTCACCGCCTTGTCCACGCTCAGTCCGGCGTCGCGCACATTGCCGAGCAGGGCGTCCAGGTCGGCGAGGGTGGGCTGGGGGGCGTCCGGCGCCTCGTAGTCCTCGGCGCGGACGACGCCGAGGACGCGGCGCAGCTCGGTGAGGGCCGCCACCGCGTTCTCCCGGATGGTGGCGAAGGCGCGCTCCAGCTCCGGCGGCGGATTCTCCACCCGGTAGGGGGCGGCCTCGGCCTGGATGGCGACCACCGACATGTGGTGGGCGACCACGTCGTGCAGCTCGCGGGCGATGGTGGTGCGCTCCTCCAGCAGGGTGCGCCGGGACCGCTCGTGCGCGGTGACCGTCTGCTGCGCGGTCACCTGCCGCCGGGCGTCGCGGCGGATGTGCCAGACGGAGACCACCAGCAGGGCGAGCGCGGCGAAGGTCAGCAGCGGCGCCGAGTTGGTGCTGAAGTGGCCGCCGCCGAAGAGGGTCTCCGTGACGAAGGCGTAGGCCGCGGTCAGCGCCCACATCCACGCGGCCGTGCGGGGGCGGGTGCGTATCGCCACGAGGACCAGCACCGTCAGGTGGCACATGAAGGCGCCGGGCAGCCACGGCCAGTCGCCGAAGCTGCTGCCGAGGAACCCGGTCAGCGGGGTCGCCGCCATCGACATCCAGAAGGCACCGACCGGACGGACCAGTGTGGCCAGCACCGGCAGGGCGCACGCGAGGCCGCTCAGCATGGCGAGGAAGCCCTCGCTCTGGCCGTTGGCCACCGAGCCGCCCCAGAAGCAGAGCAGCGCGGCGAAGCCCACCACCGCGTACGGGATGCGGCTCGCGTACTGCCGGAGCCGGGCCGGGAGACGACGCGTCACCGGGCCGTCCGGGGACACGCGGGGCAGTGGGCGGTAGGCGAACGCGTCGTGGAACAGGTCCTCGCGCAGGCCGCGCAGGGCGTCCATGGCCAGCCGGTACTCGGGGCTGCGGGACCCGCTTCCGTCTCCGGAGGGCACGGTCCGCGTCTGGGTCGTCTCGGTCACGTTGTCACGGTAGGCGCCGGCGGGGTGCCCGGTCGTCACCAGTGAGAGGGGTCCTTCGGCATCCGCCTCAGGTACTACATGGACGACGGACGAGACCGTGCCGGGGCGGCCGGCCGAGGGCGGCCGGCCGAGGGTGGCCGGCCCTGGACGGTCGGCCCGGGACGCCCGCACCGGACGATCGGCCCAGGACGCCCGCACCGGACGATCGGCCCAGAGCGCCCGCGCCGGGGCCGCCCGCGCCGGACGCCGGCGCCGGGTCAGTAACCCGACGGGCGGACCAGACCGCACTCGTACGCGTACACCGCCGCCTGCGTGCGGTCGCGCAGGCCGAGCTTCACCAGGATGCGGCCCACGTGGGTCTTCACCGTCTGCTCGGCGACCACCAGGCGCCCGGCGATCTCCGCGTTCGACAGCCCCTGGGCGATCAGGGCGAGCACCTCCGTCTCCCGCTCGGTCAGGTCGCCGACGCGTTCCTTCAGCGGGGTGCGCGGTCTGTCCCGCATCCGGGAGAACTCGGTGATCAACCGCCGGGTCACCCCGGGGGCCAGCAGCGCGTCCCCGGCCGCCACCACCCGGACCGCCTCGGCGAGTTGGTCGGCGGAGGCGTCCTTGAGCAGGAACCCGGAGGCACCGGCGACCAGCGCCTCGTACACGTACTCGTCGAGGTCGAAGGTGGTCAGCACCAGCACCCTGATGTCCGGGCTCGCCCCGACGATGCGGCGGGTGGCCTCGATCCCGCCCAGCTCCGGCATGCGGATGTCCATGAGGACCACGTCCGGGGAGAGTTCGGCGACCTTGGACACCGCGTCCAGGCCGTCCACCGCCTGCCCGATCACCTCGATGTCGGACTGGGTGTTGAGCAGCACGGTGAATCCCTGCCGGACCATCTGCTGGTCGTCGGCGATCACCACGCGGATCACACCGGGGCTGCCGCTCGTCATGCGCTGCCGTCCTTCGGGTAGTAGTGGATGTTCGGGTCGTCGGGGGGCGGCTGGTCGGTGCCGTCCGCGGGCAGGAAGGCGGAGACCTGGTAGCCGCCGTCCGGCAGCGAGTGCGCCGTCAGGGTGCCGCCGAGCATCGCCACCCGCTCCCGCATGCCGAGCAGTCCGTGACCGGCCCCCTGCGACGGCGACGCGCGCCGCACCGGCGACGAGTTGACGACCTCCACCCGCACTCCGGTCGGCAGGTGGGTGAGGTGGACCCAGGCGCGGGCGCCCGGCGCGTGCCGCAGCACATTGCTCAGCGCCTCCTGCACGATCCGGTACGCCGACAGCTCCACGCCCGGTGGCAGCGCCCGGCGAATACCGCTGACCTCGACGCTCACCGTCAGGCCCGCCGCCCTGGTGTTCTCCACCAGCGCGTCGATCCGGTCGAGGGTCGGCTGCGGGGCGTGCGGCGCGGTGCCCGCGCCGGGCTTGCCGGGCGCGTCGAGCGGCGCGCCCGTCTCCGGGTCCTCGGACCGCAGCACGCCCAGGACCCGGCGCAGCTCGGTGAGGGCCTCCAGCGCGTTCTCCCGGATGCCCGCGAGATTCTCCTTCAGCTCGTCCGGCGGGTCCTGGACGAGGTGCGGGGCGACCTGCGCCTGGATGGAGATCACGGACATGTGGTGGGCGACCACGTCGTGCAGCTCGCGCGCGATGCGGCTGCGCTCCTCCAGCACGGTGCGGCGGGCCCGCTCCTCGGCGGTGAGCGAGGTCTGCTGCACCAGCTCGGCACGCGCCTCGCGTCGGCCGCGCAGGGCGGTGCCGAGGACGACGACGACCGCGAACAGGATGACGGCGAGCTGCCCGGTCGGCTGGTAGTTCGGAGCGCCCACCACGCCCTGGACCAGGTAGGTGGCGAGCGCGGTCAGGCCCAGCGCCTCCATGGACACCCGGGTGCGGACCCGCAGGGAGAGCAGCAGCAGGACGAACATGTGGCCGATGATCCCGGCGGCCGGCCAGGGCCAGGTGAACTTCGCACCGTCCACGATCATCTCGGCCCGCACCGCGAAGGCCCCCACCAGCATGGCGGCCAGCGACAGCCACCACGACGCGACCGGCCGCCACAGCGCGCCCACCATCGCGCCGGCCTGGGAGAGGGCGATCACGAAACCCAGTCCCGGCTCGACCCCGCCGTTGTCACCGAGCTGGGCGGCGTCACCGAGCAGCACGCCGAGCGCGGCCAGACAGACCACTCCGTGCGGGAACCAGCGCAGCCACACCGACGGCGGCAGCGGGTCCGCCCGCCAGGTCCACAGGTCGTCGTGGAGCACCGTCAGCAGGCGCCCGATCCGGCCCGTGCCCCACGGCCGGCTCCCCCTTCGTCTCACCTGGCCCACCCTAGACATGACGAGGTCCCTCCGTCGCCGCCGATTCCGATGGGCGGTGCGTGCGGACGACCCGGCCGCGACGCCGCCCGCCGCCTCGCTCGCAGGCGCGGAAGGCGGCCCAGCAGCCCGCCAGGGCGAGCGTGAACAGCGGGAGCCACATGAGCCGCGCGGCGACCCAGCCCAGGCCGTCGGGAAGGGTGTGCAGGCCGGGGAGCCGGCCCGCGAGGAGGCCGGTGGCCGTGGTCGCCATCAGTGCCGTCTGGTGCCAGAGGAAGATCGTCATCGCGGAGAGGTTGACCAGCGCGACCGCGGCCCACACCACGGGCCCGCGCATCGCCCGGCGCAGCCGCTCGCGCAGCAGCAGGGCGAGACCGCACTGGGCCAGGCCGAAGGTGACGGCGGCCAGCGTCGGCGGGTTCAGATTCGACACCTCGGCACCCGGAACGCCGACCATCGACGCCGGGTAACCCGCCCAGGCGACGAGCGCCGAGGTCGCCGCCGCGCCCCCGACGAGCAGGAGCCGGCCGGCGCGGCGGTGGTCCAGCTCGCCGCGGGTCCAGGCGGCTCCGAGGGTGTAGGGGACCAGCCAGCCGGCGGCCAGGTTGAGCCAGCCGAGCCAGGCGGGGGCGCCGAGCCCGAAGCGCAGCAGATCCACGTGGAGGACGACGGCCAGGGGCCACAGGGGGTGCAGCCGGGCCAGGAGCGGGGTCGCCGCGGTCAGCGCGGCGAAGACCAGGAGGAACCACAGCGGGGACAGCGCCAGCTTCACCAGGGTGTGGACGGTCCCGAACTCCGCACCCGTCAGGAGCAGCAGTCCCGCCGTCACCGTCCACAGGGTGAGGACGGCCGCGACCGGGCGGAAGAGCCGGGCCAGGCGGGCGCCGAGCCAGCGGCCGTAGGACACGCCCCGGGCGCGGGCCGACTCATAGCCCCGGGTGGCCACATGGCCGCCCACCAGGAAGAAGACGGCGAGCGTCTGGAAGACCCAGGAGACCGGGGCCAGCCAGGGCATCTCCCCCAGCGGGCTGGCCGCGCGCAGGCTCGCGCCGTCGGCGACCAGAGCCGTGACGAGCCAGTGCCCGAGGACCACGCCGAGGACGGCGAGGGCGCGCAGGGCGTCCACGGCCCGGTCCCGCTCCGCGGGGGTGGCGGCGTCGATGCGCTCGGCGGTGCGACGGAGGGCTCGCGGGATGCGCGCGACGCCGGAGGAGGCGTCCCGTCGCGGTGCGTGTGGTGATGCCGGTGGCGGGGTGATCGTGGTCCGTGGTGCCCGTATCAGGTCAGTCATGCGTCACCTCCGCGGTCTCGCCCAGGGCGATCCGGGCCAGATTCGTCAGGGAGAGGGAGCCGGGGTCGAAGTAGTCGCTGTGGCCGCCGTCGCCGGCCGCGAAGACCCTGGCCCCGAAGTCCGGGGAGAGCGGGTCGGTGCCGAACCCGACGGTGGTGCCGAAGAGATCCGCGCTCAGGTGCGGGACGTGCTCGACCCAGTCCTCGGCACCGCGTGCCGCCCATATCCGGGCCGACGGGCGCAGCGCCGCGGCGGAGTCGGCGCCGGTGCCGGGGCTGCCGACCAGGGCGATGTCGGCGACGTCGAGACCGGCGGCGGCGCGGGCGCAGACCACCGAGCCGTAGGAGTGGCAGAGGAGGGAGAGACGGGCGTCGGGGCCGGTGATCCGGCGCAGGTCGGCGACCAGGGAGCGCAGCCTCGGGGCGGCGTCGTCGGCACGGTCGGTCGTGACGACCGCGCCGCTGACGGTGTCCGGCGTCTCGTACCCCAGCCAGGCCACGACCGCCGTGCCGGTGCCGGCGGGAGCCCCTGCGGCGAGCTGCCGGTGCAGGGCGAGGGCGGCGGCGCGGAATCTGCCGTAGGTGTCGAGGCTGGTGTCGGAGCCCGGGACGAGGACGGCGACGCGGTCG
>MUMD01000559.1 GCA_002155895.1 Streptomyces rochei | reverse complement strand
GGCCGCGACTACGTCGGCTCCGGGCCGCCCACGTACGACCCCGAACCCACGGCCCTGCCGCCCGCCGACCCGGACCAGCTGGACGGGCTGGTGGCGGACACCGTGCTGGAGGGCGCCCGGTACGGCGGCCGCACCCTGCGTGCCGTCTCCGTGCGGGGGGACTCCGCGCGCTACCGGGGCGAACCGCGCCGGGACGCGCTGCTCGTCGCCCGCTTCGGCGCCGGGGAGCAGGCGCTGGTGCTGGTGGCGATGGCGACCGGGGCCCGCGCGACCGCCGGGGCGCACCGCGCCGCCGCCGAGGTGTGCCGGTGGATCGGGCGGGCCGTGGGCCGCAGCCACGCCCGGCTCGGCGAGGACCTGCGGGCCGCCCGGCGCGGCGATCTGAAGTCCGGGCTGCACCGCCTCACCGACCGCAGCCTCGGCCGTCTCCGGGCCGGTGCCGCCGACCAGGGCCTGAGCCCCGACGAGTACGCGGCCACCCTGCGCTGTCTGCTGCTGCCCGCCGACCCCGAGTGCCGTACCCGGGTGTACTTCGGCGTGGGCGGGGGCGGACTGCTGCGGCTGCGGGACGGGGTCTGGCAGAACATGGAGCCGAGCCCCGGCGAGGTCGCCGGCGCACCCGTCGTCGGGTTCGGGTCGGCCTCCGGCGGGACGACGGACGACGACCGGCTCACCATGGACCTCGGCATCACCGCCCCGCCCGGCCCGCACGGCGACCCGCCCGCCGGGCGGCCCCGCGACCCCTTCCGCTTCCGGGCCTCCGTAGCCCGCCCGGGTGATGTGCTCCTGATGTGTACCGCGGGCCTCGCCGAGCCGCTGCTGAACGAGCCCGAACTGGGCGAACTCCTCGCCCGGCGGTGGTCCGGCCGCACCCCGCCCGGCCTCGCGGAGTTCCTCGCCGACAGCCGCGTCCGGGTCAAGGGCTACGCCGACGACCGCACCGCCGCCGCCGTTTGGGAGGCGTGAGGCCGCTCGGTGTGCCATAGCTGGAGCCATGGCCAAACAGAACGTCGCGGAACAGTTCGTCGACATCCTCACCCGGGCCGGCGTCAAGCGCCTCTACGGCGTCGTCGGTGACAGCCTCAACCCGGTCGTGGACGCCGTGCGCCGCCACTCCGGCATCGAGTGGGTGCACGTGCGCCACGAGGAGACCGCCGCCTTCGCGGCCGGCGCGGAGGCCCAGATCACCGGGAAGCTCACCGCGTGCGCCGGCTCCTGCGGCCCCGGCAACCTCCACCTCATCAACGGGCTGTACGACGCCCACCGCTCCGCGGCCCCCGTCCTCGCCCTCGCCTCGCAGATCCCGTCCAGCGAGATCGGCCTTGGATTCTTCCAGGAGACCCACCCCGACCAGCTCTTCCGCGAGTGCAGCCACTACAGCGAGCTGATCTCCAGCCCGAAGCAGATGCCCCGGCTGCTCCAGACCGCCATCCAGCACGCCGTCGGCCAGGGCGGCGTCAGCGTCGTCTCGCTGCCCGGCGACATCGCCGACGAGCCCGCGCCGGAGAAGGCCGCCGAGACCGCCCTCGTCACCTCGCGGCCGACCGTACGGCCCGGCGACGAGGAGATCGACCGGCTGGTGCGGCTGATCGACGACGCCGACAAGGTCACCCTCTTCTGCGGCGCCGGCACGGCGGGCGCGCACGCCGAGGTGATGGAGTTCGCCGAGAAGATCAAGTCACCGGTCGGGCACGCCCTGCGGGGCAAGGAGTGGATCCAGTACGACAATCCGTACGACGTGGGGATGAGCGGCCTGCTCGGGTACGGCGCGGCCTACGAGGCCACCCACGAGTGCGACCTGCTGATCCTGCTCGGCACGGACTTCCCGTACAACGCCTTCCTGCCCGACGACGTGAAGATCGCCCAGATCGACGTCCGGCCCGAGCATCTGGGCCGGCGCTCCAAGCTGGACCTCGCGGTGTGGGGCGACGCGAAGGAGACCCTGCGCTGCCTGATCCCGCGGGTGAAGGAGAAGAAGAGCCGCCGCTTCCTGGACCGGATGCTGAAGAAGCACGCCGACGCGCTGGAGGGCGTGGTCAAGGCGTACACCCGCAAGGTCGACAAGCACGTCCCGATCCACCCCGAGTACGTCGCCGCCGTGCTGGACGAGATGGCCGACGACGACGCCGTGTTCACCGTCGACACCGGCATGTGCAACGTCTGGGCCGCCCGCTACATCTCGCCCAACGGCAAGCGCCGGATCATCGGCTCCTTCTCGCACGGCTCGATGGCGAACGCGCTGCCCATGGCGATCGGCGCCCAGTTCACCGACCGGCGCCGGCAGGTCGTGTCGATGTCCGGCGACGGCGGATTCACCATGCTGATGGGCGACTTCCTCACCCTCGTCCAGCACGACCTGCCCGTGAAGGTGGTCCTGTTCAACAACTCCTCGCTCGGCATGGTCGAGCTGGAGATGCTGGTCGCGGGCCTGCCCTCGCACGGCGTGTCCAACTCCAACCCCGACTTCGCCGCGGTCGCCGAGGCCTGCGGCGCCTTCGGGGTGCGGGTGGAGAAGCCGAAGGACCTGGCGGGGGCGCTGAAGGCGGCGTTCAAGCACAAGGGCCCGGCCCTCGTCGACGTCGTCACCGACCCCAACGCGCTGTCCATCCCGCCGAAGATCAGCGCCGACATGGTCACCGGCTTCGCCCTGTCCGCCTCGAAGATCGTGCTGGACGGCGGGGTCGGCCGGATGCTCCAGATGGCCCGCTCGAACCTGCGCAACGTGCCGCGCCCGTGACCGGCGGGCGGCGGCCCGGAAGGTCCGCGGGCGAATCCGGATGACTGCCCGGGGCCCGATTGGGCAAGGCTTCCCCCGTGAAGGTGTTCGAACAGGGAGGGGACCGACATCACCACGCGGACGGGGGACAGGGAGAGGAAGGCGGTGCCACAGCTCAGGAAGCGGCTGGGCAGGGCGGACCTGCGGGCGGTGCCCGAGGCCCGGCGGGCGCTGCGCGACCTGCTGCGGCACTGGGGCGGGCCGGGACGGTCGGAGATCGCGGAGCTGCTCACCAGTGAGCTGGTCACCAACGCGCTCGTCCACACCGACGACGGCGCGGTCCTGACCGCCACGGTCGGACCGCGCGCGCTGCGGGTCGAGGTGCGGGACCACGCGGGCCGGCCGCCCCGGCCGCGCGATCCGCGCCCGGAGGAGAGCACCGGCGGCCGGGGCCTGCTCCTGGTGCAGTCCCTCGCCGACGACTGGGGGGTGCTGCCCTGGGGCGCGGGCAAATCCGTCTGGTTCGAACTGGACGCCGAGGCGGCCTGAGGCGCCGGGTGGATCCCCGGCGCCTCGCCGTCCTCGCGCGGCCTGCGGTCGGTCCCGCTCCCGGGAGTGTGACGACAGGACCTAGCCGAACTGCTGCTCCAGGTCCTTGAGCTTGCGCTCCAGGGAGTCCAGACGCGGCAGGGCCTGGGTGTCGTCCTCCGCGGTGAGGTCGACGGTCACCGGGTCAGCTCCGTTGCGCACGGGCTGCAAGGAGGGCCGCTGGCGTACGGGCAGGGGCTCCGGGGTGGATATGGCAGGCTCCGCGGTGGCCCGCTCGGTGCCGCGCTCCACCTGCTGCACCTCGACCGGCCGGCCGCCGCGCCCGGGGAAGCCCCGGTGGCCGTGACCCCGGCTGATCGCCTTGAGCTGGGCCCGCTCCAGGCGCTCCTGCTCGCGCCGGCGCTGCTTGGCCTCTTCCTTCTGGCGCCGGTCGTCGCGCACCTCCTCGACCGCCTCGTCGAGGCTGCGCACGCCCTCCAGGAGCATCAGGGACCAGGCGCGGTACGTCTCCCGGGGAGCCCGCAGCCAGCGGACCATCCGGATCTGCGGCAGCGGACGCGGCACCAGGCCCTGCTCGCGCAGCGCGGCCCGGCGGGTCTGCTTGAGCGCGCGGTCGAACAGGACCGCCGCCGACAGGGACATGCCCGCGAAGAAGTGCGGGGCGCCGGCGTGCCCGATGCCGCGGGGCGCGTGCACCCAGTTGAACCACGCCGCGGCGAACGCGAAGGTCCACACGAGTATCCGGGAGCCGAGCGCCGCGTCGCCGTGGCTGGCCTCGCGCACCGCGAGGACGGAGCAGAACATCGCCGCCCCGTCGAGGCCGAAGGGGACCAGGTACTGCCAGCCGCCGCTCAGGCCGAGGTTCTGCTCACCGAAGCCGACCAGACCGTGGAAGGAGAGTGCCGCGGCGACCGCTGCACAGCAGAAGAGCAGGACGTAGGAGACGCTGCCGTAGAGGGCTTCCTTGCGCCTGCGCCGCTCCTCCATACGCTCCCACGAGTCGTCCGCGCCCGCGTCCTTCCCCGAGGAACGCTTGCCTCGCGCGAGCACCGCCACCGCCGCCAGCATGCCCAGGAGCAGCACGGCGCCCGGAAGCAGCCAGTTCAGCGATATGTCGGTCAATCTCATCTGGGGTCCCTTGCATTGGGATAGGGCGTAACGCCCGCCATGGTGGCCCAAACCCAGCGGCCCTCAGGGGGTTTCGGGGCAAGAGGCCGCCAAGGGAGTGAGAGGGGGTGCCCAGGGCGGCTTTCTGCTCGAACTGCCGCGTGAGGGGCGGGAGTTGAGTTCGATTAAGACTACCCGTACGGGTGGTTCCGCGGAAACTTCCCGCGACACGTGGGGGAGTTGTGAAACAGCGCGGATGATCTTAACCGACGATCGGTCAACTCGCGGTGGCGAGCAGCTTCTCGACGCGGTCGGCGTCGCAGGTGCGGGGGCAGGTGGCGCAGGTGTCCTCGGGGCGGACCGTGTAGAACATGCAGCAGCTCGCCCGGTCCCGGGTGTGCAGCGGCCGGCCGTCCGGGCCGGTCAGCTCGCGGAACGCCGCGTCGCCGACGTAGGGCTTGGTCGCGCCCGGCAGCAGCAGCTCCAGCTCGTGCCGCGCGCGCTCCTGCTCGCCGAGGAGATGGGCCACGTACCACAGGCCCTCGACGACCTCGTCGGTCGCCATGCCCCACAGGGCCCGTCCGCGCCGCCGCATGCGGGGGCCGAATCCGGCCAGTACCGGCTCCAGGTGCTCGGCGACGGCGGCCCGCACCTCCGCCCGCAGCGCCTCCTCGTCGGCGACCACCCGGGCGCCGGGCAGGGCGGCGGCCGGATCGCCGGGCAGGCAGGCGAAACCGGCGGGGCGCACGGCCATGCGGCCGAGGGGCAGGCCGGCGGCGGAGCGGTCGTAGGCGACGTGGGCGGCGGGGTAACGGGGCACCCGGCGGTGCAGGAACCACGGCACGGTGATCAGCAGGCAGGCCGGCCACGCGTACCGGTGCAGTCCGAAGCTCGCCACGACGTCCGGCCGCGCCCGCTGCCCGTAGTCCCGCAGCACCTGCGCGTCGTCCCAGGCGAGGAAGGCGTCCAGCTCCGCCCCGCCCGCGGCCAGCGCCCCGGCCGCGACCCAGCCGCCGTCGCGCGGGACCTCGCCGAACGGGTCGAGTTCGGTGACACCCAGGCCCGGGAGGACCTCGGCCAGGCGCGCGTAGGCGTCCGTGAGGGCCGTGCGGGTGACAGGCATGGGGACCACCGATCCACGTCGGAACGAACGGGCAGCTTGAGGTAAGCCTTACCTTACCCAACATCGTCGGGATGTGAATGAGCGGCCCGTGCCCGTATCGTGCTTGACGGGCAAGTGACAAGCCGCCGTAATGACCTCAAGTACCGACACGTCCCTCAGGAGGGCCCCGTGAAGCCGAGCGCGTACTCCGCCGCGTCCGCAGCGGCGCGTGTCCCGGCGCAGCCCGGCGCCGCGGACGCGCACCGGGAGCGGGACGTCCACCGGAGCGGCGCCCCGGACCGGGGCGGTGACCGGGACCGGGGCGGTGACCGGGGCCGGGGCGGGAGCGAGGACCGGGCCCGCGGCGCCGGGGAGCCGGTCGGGGCCGCGCGCGGTGAGCACACCCACAGCGAGCCGCCCGCACCCCGCCCGCGCGTCGTCGTCCAGCGCTCCTCGGTGCGCGGACAGGTGCTGGACGCCCTGCGCACCGCGCTGCTCTCCGGCGAGCTGCGGCCCGGCGAGGTCTACTCGGCGCCCGCGCTCGGCGAGCGGTTCGGCGTCTCGGCCACACCCGTGCGCGAGGCCATGCAGCAGCTGGCCGTCGAGGGCGCCGTCGAGGTCGTCCCCAACCGTGGCTTCCGGGTCGTCCGGCGCGGCGACCGGGAACTGGCGGAACTGGCCGAAGTGCGGGCGCTGCTGGAGGCCCCGGTGTGGCTCCGCCTGTCCCGGACCGTGCCCGCCGAGCGGTGGGCGGAACTGCGTCCGCTCGCCGAGTCCACCGTCCGTGCCGCGTCGTCCGGCTGCCCCGCGACCTACGCCGAGGCCGACCGCGCCTTCCACCGCGCGGTGCTCGCCCTGGCGGGCAACGAACAGCTCGTCGCGATCGCCGGTGACGTGCACCGACGTGCCCAGTGGCCGCCGGCCGGCGCGGGCGCGGGCCGGGGCCGGGCCGGTCTGATCGCCGACGCGCACGAGCACACGGCCCTGCTGGACGCGCTGATCGCCGGCGACCAGGAGCTGGTGCGGGCCCTGGTGGGGGAGCACTTCACCGCCGCGCGCTGAGCGCGTCCCCCACCCGCGGCGCACCGCTTCCTACGACACCTCCTGCCGTTCCGTGCGGCTCGCCGGCACCGGCTTCTCCGTACCCCGCCCCTTGCGGCGCGCGGGGCGGGCACCGGCGCCGCGGTCGTACATCTCGATGGCCAGCGGAGAGGCCGTGAACACCGAGGAGTACGTGCCGACCCCCACGCCGATCAGCAGGGCGAGGGCGAAGTCGGTCAGCGAGTCGTCGGCGAGGACGGCCAGCGAGGCGAGGATCAGTACCGCGCCCATGCCCGTGTTGACCGTGCGCGGCAGCGTCTGCAGGATCGCCCGGTTGGTGAGCCGCGCGAAGGACGCCTTCCGGTCCTTGCCGGCCAGCAGCTCGCGGATGCGGTCGAAGAGGACCACCGAGTCGTTGACCGAGTAGCCGATCACGGTGAGCAGCGCGGCCAGGAACACCCCGTCGATGGGTTTGCCCAGCCAGGCGAAGACACCGACCAGGATGACCACGTCGTGGGCGAGCGCGCTCACCGCCGCGGTGCCGAACAGGAGCCGGAAGCGGACCGCGAGATACAGCAACTGGGCGGCCAGGGCGAGTCCCAGCGCGAGCAGGGCGTCCTTGCGCAGTTCCTCGCCGAGGCTGGGGCCGATCAGCTCGTCGCGGAGCTTCTCCGTCTCGCCGCCCAGCTCACCGATGGTCCTGGTGACGGTCTCCGCCTCGGCGTCGGTCAGCTCCTCGGTGCGCACCGTGAGGTCGCCGTCGCCGGAGGACTGGACGACGGCGCGGGGGAAGCCGGCGTCGGCGAGGGCGTCCCGGGCCCGGTCGGCGTCGACCTGGGTGGTGGTGGAGTACTCGATCAGCCGGCCGCCGGTGAACTCGATCCCGAAGTCGAGGCCGCGGATCAGGATGCCGGAACCGGCCGCCACCATGACCAGCGCGGAGGCGGCCAGCCAGCGGCGCGGCCGGCGCATCAGGAACGGATCGCGGCGCAGCAGCGCGTCCCGGACCGGGCCGGTCGTCGAGATGCCGGTGATGTGCGGGCGGCGGAAGACCGCCGGGCGGCTCGCGGCGAACTCGGCGAGCACCCGGGTGATCACCAGGGCGCTGACCATGGAGGCGAGCACACCGATGCCCAGGGTGACGCCGAAGCCCTTCACCGGACCGGAGGCCAGGAAGAACAGCAGGGCGGCGGCGATCAGCGTGGTGACGTTGGAGTCGGCGATCGCGCTGAAGGCGCTGCGGAACCCGGCGGTCAGCGACGAACGGGTGCTCGGGCGGGTCCGGGCGGCCTGTTCCTCGCGGGCGCGTTCGAAGACCAGGACGTTGGCGTCCACCGCCATGCCGATGGCGAGGACGAAACCGGCCAGGCCCGGCAGGGTCAGGGTGGCGCCGACCGCCGCCAGCGCGGCGTAGGAGATCAGGCCGTAGCAGAGCAGGGCCACGGTGGCGAGGGCGCCCATGAGGCGGTAGACGACGATGATGAACAGCGCGGTGAGCGCGGTGCCGATGACGGCGGCCCAGGCGCCGGCCGAGATGGCCTCGTCGCCCAGGGTCGCGCCGATGGTGCGCTGCTCGATGGTCTCGACCGGCACGGGCAGGGCACCGCCCTTGATGAGCAGCGCCAGCTCACGGGCCTCGGCGTCGGAGAAGGAGCCGGTGATCTGGGTGGTGCCGCCGGCGATGCCCGCCCCGCAGGCCACCGAGGGGTCGACCTGCGGCGAGGAGATGATCTTGTTGTCGAGCACGATGGCGACCCGGCGCCGCGGGTCGCCGGCCGGGTGGCAGGCGGCCTCGCCGGTCACCTTCGCCCAGCGGTCGCCGCCGGCGTCCTCGAAGTCCACGGTGACCTGCCAGCCGGCTCCGCTCTGCTGGTCGAAGCGGGCGTCGGCGCCCTTGACGTCCTCACCGGTCAGGGTCGGCGCCTCGAGCCGCAGACGCAAGCCCTCCTCGTCGGGCAGGACGCGTTCCCCCTTCTCGCCCTCGGCGGCCTCGGCGTCCGCGCCGGTGCCCTCGGCCGTCCCCAGCACCGGGTGGACGGTGAGCTGCGCGGTACGGCCCAGTACGTCGGCCGCCTGCTGGGGGTCCTGGACGCCGGGCAGCTCCACGACGACGCGGTTGTCCCCGGAACGGACGATGGTGGGCTCGGCGACGCCGAGCGCGTCGATCCGGCCGCGCAGCACCTCCACGGTGCGGTCGGTGGCCTCGCGGTCGGCCTCGGTGGTCTTGGTGGACTTGGTCTCCAGCACGATCTGGGTGCCGCCGCGCAGGTCGAGCCCGAGGCGGACCGGCATGGTCAGGGCGATGGTGACGGCCGCGGCCATCACCAGGAGGGCGACGAGCGCGCGTCCCCTGAGGGAGTGCGCGCGGGAGCGGGGACGGGAACGTTTCAACACGGACCTCCGGCAGGCACGCCGCGGCGGCGGCCGAGCGCGGCCGCGGCGGGAGAAGGAAGGAGAAGGGGATGTGACGGGTGTCAGGTGCCGGAGGAGGCGGGCGGCGCGCGCCCGCGGTCGTGGCTGGTGCGGCCGGGGGAGACGGGTGCGGCGCCGGACGGCGCGGTGGTCCGCCGGTGGGTGACGGGGACGGTACGCGGGGACCGCGTCGCGGTGGCCAGGCGGTCGGAGGGCGCCGGGCGCTCGGCGAGGTGGTCGTGCCGGGGCCGGGCCTGGGTGGCGCAGGGGGAGGCACAGCCGTCGTCGGCGTGGAACCCGGTGTCGGGACGCGGGACGGTCGTCGCCGCGGCGGGAGCGCCCGGCAGCGCGAGGCGCGCCCCGGCCACGGGGCCGGCCGGGACCAGCGTCAGCAGGACGGCCAGCAGCACCGTGAGCGTCGCCGCGAGCCGGTGACCCGGGGCGGTGCGGGGTGCGGGGCGCATGCACCGTCCCTTTCTGGTGGTCGGCGGGCGGAGCGGGCCCGGGGCACCGGCCGGGGAGTGGGCGGCCGAAGCCCCGGGCGGACGAGGGGCGTCAGGGCTCGATGAGCCCCGCGCGGATGGCGTACCGGGTCAGCTCCAGGCGGTCGCGCAGCCCGAGCTTCTGCAGCAGGTTCGCCCGGTGCCGCTGGACGGTCTTGATGCTGATGAAGAGGATCTCGGCGATCTCCTTCGAGGAGTGGCCCTCGGCGACCAGCTTGAGCACCTCCTCCTCACGGGGCGTGAGGATGTGGTCGGCGTTCTCCTCGCCGTGCCGGACCCGGTCCAGGTAGTTGCGGATCAGGGCGGTGACCGCGCCCGGGTACAGGAAGGGCTCGTCGCGCATCGCGGCCCGGCAGGCGGCGACCAGATCGCGGTCGGCGACCGACTTCAGGACGTAGCCGCAGGCCCCGGACTTCAGCGCCTGGAACAGGTACTGCTCGTTGTCGTGCATCGTCAGCATCAGGATGCGCAGACCCGGTTTCAGCGCGGCCAGCTCCCGGGCCGCCTGGAGACCGGTGAGGCGGGGCATCGCGATGTCCAGGACGGCCAGGTCCACGGCGTGCGCCCGCGCCGCGGCGATGGCCTCGGCCCCGTCACCGGCCTCGGCGACGACCGTGAGGTCCGGTTCGCTGTCCAGGATGAGCCGCACCCCCCGGCGTACCAGCGCGTGGTCGTCGGCGAGCAGGATGCGAATCCTGGAGGGGTCGGCGGAGGACGCCGCGGACGAACCGGACGGGGCCCGTCCCGGCAGGGACGGGTCGGGCAGGGAGGGGTCGGACATGGTCAGGGCTGCTTCCTGGGGACGGGTGCGGTGAGCCGGATGCGGGTGCCGGCGCCGGATTCCGAGGTGATGTCGAGGGCGGCCCCGATGAGCAGCGCCCGTTCCCGCATGCCGCGGATGCCGGCGCCCTCGCAGGCGGCCTCGGCGGTGCCCCGGCCGTCGTCGGCGATGGTGAGGACCACCGCGTCCTCGGCGCGGCCGAGGCTCACCTCCACGCGTTCGGCGTCCGCGTGGCGGGCCGCGTTGGTCAGGCTCTCCTGCGCCACGCGGTAGAGGACCAGCTCGGTCTCCGGGTCCAGGGTCGGCAGATCGGAGTCGAACCGGCGCACGACCCGCAGGCCGGTGTGGGTGGCGAAGTCGTGCGTGAGCGAGGACAGGGCGCTGATCAGACCGAGGTCGTCCAGGACACCCGGCCGCAGCCGGCGCACCAGGCGGCGCACCTCGTCCAGGCTCTCCCGGGTGATCTCCTGCGCCTGCTGCAGCTCCTCGCGCATCGGCTCGTCCGCGTCGTCGGCGGCGCGCCCCAGCACCAGCAGGATCGCGGTCATGCTCTGCCCGACCTCGTCGTGCAGCTCCTGGGCGATACGCCGCCGCTCCGCCTCCTGGGCGAGCAGGACCCGGGCGCTGCTCGTGGCGCGCTCGTGCTCCAGCCGGTCGAGCATCGCGTTGAAGGTGCGGATCAGCTCGGGCACGTCACCGCCGCCGGACACCGGCAGCCGCTGGCCGGGGCGCAGCAGGTCGACGGTGGTCATCAGCTTCGTGAGGCGGTCCAGGGGCGCCAGTCCCCACCGCAGCAGGGTGCCGTTGGCGACCAGCATGACGGCCATGCCGCCCACCAGGACGACCGCCTCGGTCAGCAGCACCGGCACGGAGACGGTCACCGGGGCCCACAGCAGCAGTGCCGTGGCGAAGCCCAGCACCACCGAGTTGAGCCCGAAGATCCGCCAGAACAGGGACACCGGGGGGTACGCCTCCTTCTGCGACGCGTCGACTGGTACGCCTCCACTGTCGGTCATCGCGCGCCCTCGGCGGGAGCCGCCCCCGGGTCCGTCCGGCGAATCGGACCTGGTCGCGACCGAGCAAGCGACCAGCGTGCCCCGCGCGAAGCCGCCGGGTCGATGGGGTCCAACCCCCATTTCCGGGCGGCGGCACACCCATACGTGGGTCACGGCGCGCCGCGCAGTGGATGCTCCGGCCCCGGGCAAATGGGGCCTGCGCCCGATGGGTTTCCCCGCCGGCTCCGGCCAGGGTTGAGGCTGACCGGGTCTGATCGGCCCGGCGCTCGCCGTACCCGCGGAACCTTCCGGGCAGGAGCCGGAACCCTCGGGCACCGACGGCGGAACCCACCCGCAGAACCTTCCGAAAAGAGGACGCACCGTGTCGCTCGACGCCTCCCGCATCGAACCCCGCCCCGAGCGGCTGACCTCTCACGAGGCGCGCCAGCGTCTCGAGCACGCCCGCAACACCCGCATGACCCAGCTCCAGGCCCTCGGTGAGAGCGGCCAGGCCGACGACCAGCTGATGTCCGCGCAGACGGCGGCCATCGAACGGGTGCTCAAGGAGATCGACGAGGCGTTCGCCCGCATCGACGCCGGCACCTACGGCACCTGCATGGGCTGCGGCAAGCCGGTCCCCGGGGAGCGCCTGGAAATCCTCCCCTACACGCGCTACTGCGTCGCCTGCCAGCGCCGCGCCGCCGCCTGAGCGCCGTCCCGTCCAGCCTTCCTCTCCCGCCCTGCCCAAGGGGTGAAGTGGTGAACAAGCAGATCATCGACGACCGCGACACGCGTCTGTCGCCCGCGGACCTCGCCGTGCTCCGGGAGAACCTCCGGGAGCAGCGGCTCTTCCGCGAGGAGCAGCTGCGCCAGATCGCGGCCGTCCCGTCCCGCGCCGGTGAGCCGAGCCGGCGGTCCGCCGGGCAGACCGAGGTCCGGGTCAAGCTCGCGGCCTCCGCCCGCATGGTCCTCGCCGACGTCGAGGCGGCCCTCGCCCGCATGGCCGAGGGCCGTTACGGCGCCTGCCACCTGTGCCGGCGCCCCATCGACCGCGAGCGCCTGATGATCGTGCCGCAGGCCCGCTACTGCGCTCGCTGCCAGCAGGTGCGGGAGGCGGGGCGATGACCGCGGTCCGGCGGTCCCGTGCCGCCCGAGCCCCGCACCGGCCGTGGCCGATGTGCCGGCACTGCACCGGAGTCGCCCTCGACATGGGCAGCGCCCGCACCCGCGCCTGGGTCGCCGGGCGGGGCGTGATCCTCGACGTGCCGACCGTGACCTTCCCGGGCGCCGGCGCCGTCTACCCCATCCAGCGCGGTTCCATCGTCGACACCGCGGGCACGGCGCGGATGCTCGACCGGCTGCTGGGGCACCGCCTGCCCCGCTTCACCCGCCCCCTGGTCGTGGTCACCGCACCGGTGCTGGACGGGTACGCCTACCGCAACGAGGCCCGTACCGCCGTGGAGGTGCTGCGCCCGCGCAGCGTGCTGACCGTGCCCAGCGCCCGCGCCGTGGCCCTCGCGGCGGGCGCGGACCTGACCCGGCCGCTGCTGGTGATCGACATCGGCGCCCATCTCACCGAGCTGGTGCTGCTGGTGGACGGCGCCGTCTTCGACGCGCGGCGCACCGCGCTGGGCACCGGCGACCTCGACGAGAGCACGCCGGCGGCGCGGATCGGGGAGGCGGTGGCCGACATGACGACCTCGATGCTGCGCCAGGACCGTACGTCCCTCACCGTCGACGCCCTGGGCCGCGGGCCGCTGCTGGCCGGCGGGGGCGCCCTGCGTCCCGAGATCACCTGCGACCTCACCCGCAGACTGCACGCCCCGCTGCGGGCGGTGCCGGCTCCCCACACGGCCGCCGTGCGCGGCGCCGCGAAGCTCCTGGGGGTCGCCCACGTCCACCCGTCCACGGCGGGTACGGACCCGCCGGAGGAACACCCGCACTGACCGGCGGGCCGCGCCGGCCGGCGTGCCCGCTCCCGCCGTCCGGGAGCGGAACGGCGCCCCGCGCCCGGCGTCCCGGCCGACGCGCGCCGCCGTCGGTGCGGCCGTGCCCGCTCGCGCGCCGTTTCCGCGCGTACGGTCAGCCCCTGCCCCGCCCTGCCCCGCC
>MUMD01000558.1 GCA_002155895.1 Streptomyces rochei | reverse complement strand
AGCGGCAGCGCCGGCAGCATCGCCTCCGGTCGTGTGTCTTACACGTTCGGGTTCGAGGGTCCGGCGGTGACGGTGGACACGGCGTGTTCGTCGTCTCTGGTCGCGATGCACTGGGCGGCGCAGGCACTGCGCTCGGGTGAGTGCTCGCTGGCGGTGGCCGGTGGTGTGACGGTGATGTCGACGCCGACGACGTTCGTGGAGTTTTCGCGTCAGGGTGGGTTGTCGGCGGACGGCCGGTGTCGTTCGTTCGCGGATGCGGCTGATGGTGTGGGCTGGTCCGAGGGTGTGGGGATGGTGGTGCTGGAGCGTCTGTCGGATGCTCGGCGTCATGGTCATCGGGTGTTGGCGGTGGTGCGTGGCTCGGCCGTCAATCAGGACGGTGCGTCCAATGGTCTGACGGCGCCGAATGGTCCTTCGCAGCAGCGGGTGATCCGGCAGGCATTGGCCAGTGGTGGTCTGTCGGTGGCGGACGTGGACGTGGTGGAGGCGCACGGGACGGGGACGACGCTGGGTGACCCGATCGAGGCCCAGGCGCTGCTGGCCACCTATGGGCAGGACCGTGCTCCGGAGCAGCCGCTGTTTCTGGGGTCGGTGAAGTCGAATCTGGGTCATACGCAGGCTGCCGCGGGTGTGGCGGGTGTGATCAAGATGGTGATGGCGATGCGGCACGGGGTGCTGCCGCGGACGTTGCATGTGGATGCTCCGTCCTCGCATGTGGACTGGTCCGCGGGAGCGGTGCAGCTGCTGACCGAGGTGCGGGAGTGGCCGGGCGATGAGCGTGTGCGCCGGGCGGGTGTCTCCTCGTTCGGTATCAGCGGTACGAATGCGCACCTCATCCTGGAACAGCCCGAGGTGGAGACGGAGGGTGAGGG
>MUMD01000557.1 GCA_002155895.1 Streptomyces rochei | reverse complement strand
CCCCTGCTCGGGCTCAGCTTCCGGCGTCGTCACCCGTCCAGCCTAGGGCCTGCGGGCACCGGGGGCGGGCGGGCGGCCCCCGGTGCCCGCAGGCCCTAGGCTGGACGGGTGACGACGCCGGAAGCTGAGCCCGAGCAGGGGGGTGCGCCGCGTCCCGAGGAACGGCTGGAGAAGGCCGTACGGGCCGCCGAGCAGGCACTCATCGAGTACGAGATCGCGTTGGAGACCTTCCGTGTGGAGGTCGAGAACTTCTCGCGCCTGCACGAACAGCGCCTCGGCCCGGTGTACGCCCGCCTGGAGGAGCTGGAGGCGCAGATCCTGGAGGCGCGGGCGGCCCGCACCGGCGACGCCGAGGACCGGCGGCGGGCCGACGAGGCGCGGGCCCGGCTGATGCCGATCCCGGGCGTCGAGGAGCTGCTGAACGGCTGGATGGACGGGGACGGCCTGTTCCCGGAGGCCACGGCGATGCTCACGGACCAGCCGGTGCGCCCGCCGCAGCGGGTGCGGCCCGGCGAGGAGGCCCGCAGGCTCTACCGCGACCTGGCCCGCAAGGCCCACCCGGACCTGGCGCAGGAGGAGGACGAGCGGGTGCGGCGCGAGGCGTTCCTCACCCGCGTCAACGCCGCCTACGCGCGCGGCGACGAGGCCCAGTTGCGCGAGCTGGCCGAGGAGTGGGCCGCGGGCCCCGTGCCCCAGCGGCGCCCGAGCCCGGCCGAGGAGCTGTACGCCCGCCTCGAATGGCTCGACCGGCGCAAGGAGATGCTCACGCTGCTCGCCAAGGAGCTGGAGGAGAGCGCGATCGGCGCCATGCTCCGGCTGGCCCCGGAGGATCCCGACCGCTTGCTGGAGGAGATCGCCGAGCAGTTGGCGACCCAGGTGCGGGAGCGGGAGACCGAGCTGGCGGGGTTGCTGGGGCAGTAGGCGGGGTCCCAGGGGGGGCGCGGACCGACCGGCCGGGCGCGCCGGTTCCGGTAGCGTCTGGGACATGAGTTTCGGAGCTGGTGTGCCCACGGTCGAGGTCGCGGATCTCAAGGACGACGACTTCCTGCTGGACGTCCGCGAGGACGACGAGTGGCAGGCGGGCCATGCCGCCGGGGCCCTGCACATTCCCCTCAGCGATTTCGTGGCCCGGTACGGTGAGCTGACCGAAGCCGCGCCGCAGGACGGCCGGGTCCACGTCATCTGCCGCTCCGGCGGCCGCTCGGCGCAGGTCACCATGTATCTGGTCCAGCAGGGCGTCGACGCGGTGAACGTCGACGGCGGCATGCAGGTGTGGGCCGCGTCCGGACGCCCGGTCGTCGACGGCAAGGGCGAGCCGGGGCACGTCCTCTAGGACGAGTCCCGGCCTGTCCCGCCGGTGTGGCGACGGCCACGGTGCGGCCGGTCCACCGGGGGCTGTGCGGGCGGCCGGTCCTGAGTACCGTTCCCGTTCGAACGCCGCCGGGCAGCCGCACGAGTGGTGCGCGGACGCCCCGGCGGGGCGGGCGGAACGAGGATCGGGACCGGAACGGGGCGGAATGGACGCGTACGACACAGGCTCGGGCGCCCGGC
>MUMD01000556.1:906-11068 GCA_002155895.1 Streptomyces rochei | reverse complement strand
AGATGTGTATAGGTGACAGGAGGTGTCCTCGGCCACCGTGCGCAGCCGTTCCCGGTCCCGTCCGCTGAGCACCAGCCGCCAGCCGCCCTCGTCGCCGAGCCGGCGGGCCACGGCCGCGCCGATGCCGGAGGACGCGCCGGTGACGAGCGCGGTGCGCGTGCGCGTGCCCGCTCCGCCGACGGGCTCCCGCCCCGGCCTGGCGTGGCCCGCGTGGGGCGCGACGACCTGCGGTCCTGGGGCGGACCGGGGGCGGGAGCCCGTCGGCGGAGCGGGCACGCGCACGCGCACCGCGCTCGTCACCGGCGCGTCCTCCGGCATCGGCGCGGCCGTGGCCCGCCGGCTCGGCGACGAGGGCGGCTGGCGGCTGGTGCTCAGCGGACGGGACCGGGAACGGCTGCGCACGGTGGCCGAGGACACCTCGGCCACGGCGTTCGCCGCGGATCTCGCCGTGCCCGGTGCCGACCGGCAGCTCGCCGACTTCACGCTGGCCACGGTGGGCCCGGTGGATCTGCTGGTGGCCGGTGCCGGGGTCGGCTGGGCGGGTGAGTTCCGCGACATGCCCGCGCACGCCCTCGACCAGGTGCTGGACATCAATGTGCGGGCCACGCTGCGACTGGTGCGGCTGGTGGTGCCGGGCATGGTGGAGGCCGGGTCGGGGCGGGTGGTGCTGATCGGGTCGCTGGCGGGGAGTGTGGCGGTGCGCGACGAGGCCGTGTACTCCGCCGCCAAGGCGGCGGTCGGCGCCTTCGCGGACGCGCTGCGCTATGAGTTGCGCGGCACCGGCGTGGGGGTCACGCATGTGGTGCCCGGCGTCGTCGACACCCCGTTCTTCGAGCACCGCGGCACTCCCTACCGCCGGTCCCGGCCGCGCCCGGTGCCTCCCGAGCGGGTGGCCGAGGCGGTGCGGACGGCGGTGGAGCGGGGCCGGGACGAGGTGTACGTGCCCGGCTGGCTGCGGCTGCCGTGCCGGGTGCGGGGAGCGGCACCGGGACTGTACCGGCGGCTGGCCGCGCGGTTCGGATGACGTGCGGCGCGGATGAGTTCCGGATGAGCGGGAGCGCGCGGCGGTGAGTGCCCTCACCGTCGTCCTGGCCCTGCTGGCGGCGCTTTCCAACGCGGCGGCGTCGGTGCTGCAGCGCCGGGCGGCGGCGCAGGACGAGGGCCGGGCCGGGGCCCGGCACACGGTGGTGCGCTCCCTGCTGCGGCTGGTGCGCGACCGCTACTGGGTGGGCGGGGCGCTGCTGCTGGCGCTCACGACGGTGCTCCAGGGGGCGGCGTTGGCGGTGGGGAGTCTGGCCGTGGTGCAGCCCCTGATGGCCAGTGAGCTGCTGTTCACCCTGATGGTGGGAAGTCTGGTCTTCCACCGTCGCCCGGACCTGCGGACGTGGCTGGCGTTCGTGGCGCTGGCCGCCGGCCTCGCCCTGTTCCTGGGCGCCGCCGCACCGGCGGCCGGCCACGACACGGCCGACCCAGGCCGGTGGGGCTGGGCGGGCCTGGTGCTGTTCGTCGTGGTGACGGCCCTCGCCTCGGTCGGCAGCCTGGTGCGGGGCGCGCCCCGGGCCGCGCTGTTCGGCTCGGCGTCGGCCGTGGCGTTCGGCGGTACGGCGGCGCTGCTGAAGGAGGTCACGGGCCGGCTTCCGCAAGGGGTGGGCGCGGTGCTGACCCAGTGGCCGGTGTACGCGACGGGCGTGGTCGGCGTCATCAGCTTCCTGCTGCTGCAGAGCGCGCTGCGGGCGGGGACCCTCGCGGCGTCGCAGCCGGCGCTGACCCTCGGCGACGCGCTGACCAGCGTCGCCCTGGGCTGGGCCCTGTTCGGCGAGGAGATCGCGCTCGGGGTGCGGGTGCTGCCCGAGGTGGTCGGCATCGCCCTGATCGGTCTGGGCAGCGTGGGGCTGGCGCGGGCACCGTCGGTCCACGGCGCGTGGGACACGGCCCCGGCGGCGCGGGACGGGCCGGGGACGGACGCGTGGGAGCAGGGACGGCGGGGGGCGTGACGGCAGGCGGGGCCGGCGTCGCGACGCGGAGTACGGCGCCGGACGGAACTCGGAGGGCACAGGAGCGGACCGGACCGCGCGGGAGAGGCCCGGGCGGGACCGGAGCGAGCAGGACGGGCAGGACAGGCAGGACAGGAGAGACCGACGTATGAGTAAGGGTTCCCGTGCCGCACGGGCGGCGTGCGCCGTCGTCCCGGTCGCCGCCGCGCTGGCGCACATCGGCCCGGCCGCGACCTGGCTGCACGGGCCGCGCCGGCGACTGCTGCCCGCGCTGGCCGGACAGGGCCGCCCCGATCACGTGGCCCTCACCTTCGACGACGGGCCCGACCCCGTGTCCACGCCGCTCTTCCTGGACGTGCTCGACGGGCTCGGCGTGCGGGCGACCTTCTTCGTCCTGGGCGAGAATGTCGTACGGCATCCGGCGCAGGCCCGTGAGCTGGCCCGGCGCGGGCACGAACTCGCCGTCCACGGCTGGTCGCACGACCGTCCCTGGCTGCCGTCACCGGCGCGGGACGCGCGCGCGCTGCGGCGGGCCGTCCAGGTGGTGCGCGAGACCACCGGACGGACCCCCCGCTGGTACCGCCCGCCCTACGGCATCCTCACCACCGGCCGCTGGGCCGCGGCCCGCCGCCTCGGCCTGCGGCCGGTGCTGTGGACGGCGTGGGGCAAGGACTGGCGGCAGGACGCCACGCCCGGCTCGGTGCGCGCCACGGTCGCGGCCGACCTGCGCGGGGGCGGCACCGTCCTCCTCCACGACACCGACCACGCCTCCGCCCCCGGCAGCTGGCGGGCGGCGCTCGCCGCCCTGCCCGGCCTCGTGGGCGACTGCCGCGCGGCGGGACTGGAGGTCGGGCCGCTGGCGGATCACGGGGTCGCCGGGACGGCCCGTGTCCGGAAAGCCGAGTCGGGAGTTCCGACGACGCCGGGAGCGGTTCCGTCCCGGTCACCGACGCCCGGACAGCCGTGACGGCATGAGGAACGGGCAGCCGCCGTCCGGCCCGGTCGCCGGCCACGGCGAGCGGACCGGCGGCCGGTCACCGCACGGGCGGCAGACCACCGGTGTCCGCGCGGACGCGAAGCCGGTGTCCGCCCGGAGACGGCCCTCCACCGGCTGGCCGTCGCCTGCCGGCCCCGCCCGTACCGGCGAGCGACGGACCACCCCCGCCCGGCGTGCCGGCCGGTCCGGGCGGCGGCTGTCCGGACCGGCCACCGCCCGGCAGGCAGCCGGAAGCCGGGCCGGGGCCCTGGGCCAACTCTCCCGCCCCCTTGCCAGTGCCCGCCGACATCCGTCCCGCGCCGCCGGGCGACGGGTGCGACGGGTGACGGGCGACGGGCGACGAGCCACGGATCACCCCCCTGCCGACGTGCCGACCGTCCGGACCGGCCGCCGTGTCAGGCCACCGGCCGCCCTGTCAGGCCGGGGCTCCGGTCAGTTGGCGGTGGATCGGGGCGGCACCGCCCGTCAGGGGCAGCCCGGTTCCGCCGTGCCGCACGGCGACGATCTCCGCCGCGATGGAGAGCGCCGTCTCCTCGGGGGTCCGGGCGCCCAGGTCCAGGCCGATCGGAGAGCGGAGGCGGGCGAGTTCGCGCTCGGTCACGCCCGCCTCGCGCAGCCGCCGCTCGCGGTCCTCGTGGGTGCGGCGTGAGCCCATCGCCCCGACGAAGGCGACCGGCATCCGCAGGGCCTCCGTCAGCAGCGGCACGTCGAACTTGGCGTCGTGGGTCAGGACGCACAGCACCGTGCGTTCGTCGGTGGGGGTGCTCCGCAGGTAGCGGTCCGGCCAGTCGACGACGACCTCGTCGGCCTCGGGGAAGCGGGCGGGCGTGGCGAAGACGGGCCGGGCGTCGCACACCGTCACATGGTGGCCGAGGAACTTGCCGGCCCGCACCAGCGCCGCCGCGAAGTCCACCGCGCCGAAGACGATCATGCGGGGCGGCGGCACCCGTGACTCGACGAGCAGGGTGAGTCCGCCGGGGCAGTGCGAGCCGTCCTCCGACAGGCCGACCGTGCCGGTGCGGCCCGCGTGCAGCAGGGCCCCCGCCTCGGCGACCGCCGTGCGGTCCAGGTCCGGCCGGCCGCCGAGACCGCCCTCGTACGAGCCGTCGGAGCGGACCAGCAGCGCCCGGCCCAGCAGCTCGGCGGGGCCCTCGACGACCCGGACGAGGGCCGCGGTGCCGCCCCGGGCTGCGGTGGACAGCGCGGCCCGGAACACCTCCCGCTCGGGAGAGCCCGCGCCGACCGGCGTGATCAGTACGTCGATGACCCCGCCGCAGGTGAGGCCGACCGCGAAGGCGTCCTCGTCGCTGTAGCCGAAGCGCTCGCGCACCGTCTCGCCGCTGCTCAGGGCGGCGGCGCACAGCTCGTACACCGCGCCCTCCACGCAGCCGCCGGAGACGGAGCCGATCGCCGTGCCCTCGCTGTCGACGGCGAGGGCCGCGCCGGGTCCGCGCGGCGCGCTGCCGCCGACGGAGACGACGGTGGCGACGGCGAACTCGCGGCCCTCCTCCAGCCAGCCGTGCAGCTCGGCGGCGATGTCAAGCATCGGTGCCGCTCCCGTCGGCGCGCGCCGACAGCACCCGGTCGGGACGGATCGGCAGGCTGCGGTGGCGCACGCCGGTCGCGTGCCGGACGGCGTTGGCGACGGCCGCCGCCGCGCCGACGATGCCGATCTCGCCGACGCCCTTGATCCCGACCGGGTCGTCCGGGTCGTGGTCGTCCACCCAGTCGGCGTCGACGTCGCCCACGTCGGCGTGGGTGGCGACGTGGTAGCCGGCCAGGTCGGGGGCGTACAGCCCGCCCGTGGCGCGGTCCCGGACCGCCTCCTCGTGCAGGGCCATGGAGATGCCCCAGATCATGCCGCCGACGAGCTGGTTGCGGGCGGTGAGGGGGTTGACGATGCGGCCGGCCGCGAAGATGCCGAGCATGCGCCGGACCCGCACCTCGCCGGTGGCGGTGTCCACGGCGACCTCGGCGAACTGCGCCCCGTAGGAGTGCCGTTCCTTCTGTGCGAGGGCGCCGAGAGCCTCCGTCGTGTCGGAGCGCACGGTGATGCCCTCCGGGGGGACGGCCGGGCCGAGGGCGAGCCGCTCGCGCAGTTCGCGGGCCGCCTCCGTGATCGCCCAGGCCCAGGAGCGGGTGCCCATCGAGCCGCCCGCGATCATCGCCGGCCCGAAGTCGCTGTCGCCGATCCGGACCCGGACCCGCTCGGGCGTGACCTCCAGCGCGTCGGCGGCGACCAGGGTGAGCGCGGTCCGGGCGCCGGTGCCGAGGTCGGCGGCGGAGATCCGCACGGTGAAGGTGCCGTCGGCCTCGGCGGTCAGCAGGGCCGTGGAGGGGCCGGCGCCCGCGCCGAAGGAGGCCGCGGCGGTGCCGGTGCCCAGCAGCCAGCGTCCCTCGCGGCGGATGCCGGGACGCGGGTCGCGCTCGGCCCACCCGAAGCGGCGGGCGCCCTCGCGGAAGCAGGCCGCCAGGTTGCGGCTGCTGAACGGCAGTCCGGAGACCGGGCCGGCCTCGGGCTCGTTGCGCAGGCGCAGTTCGATCGGGTCGACGCCGCAGCGCTCGGCGAGTTCGTCCAGCGCCGACTCGATGGCGAAGGACCCCGGCGCCTCGCCCGGAGCACGCATGAACGTCGGGGACGGCACGTCGAGCCGTACGACGTGATTGGCGGTGCGGTGGGCGTCGGCGTCGTACATGACCCTCGCGACGCCGGCGCCGGGCTCGACGAACTCGTACACGGTCGAGGTCTGGTTCAGCGAGCGGTGCTCCAGGGCGCGCAGCCGGCCGTCGGCGTCGGCGCCGAGCCGGACGCGCTGGACGGTGGGGCTGCGGTGGCCCGCCAGCGAGAACATCTGGCGCCTGGTCATCACCACGCGCACCGGCCGCTGCAGGACGGTCGCCGCCATCACGGCGGAGACCTGGTGGGCGCGCAGGCCCTTGCTGCCGAAGCCGCCGCCGATGTGTTCGGAGCGCACCCGCACGGCCGACTCGTCGAGGGAGAACATCTTCGCCAGCTCGGTCTGGACCCAGGTGGCACCCTGGTTGGAGTCGATCACCTCCAGCCGGCCGCCGTCCCACAGGGCCGTGGCCGCGTGCGGCTCCATCATGCTGTGGTGCTCTTCGGGGGTGGTGTACTCCTCGTCCACGACGACGGCGGACGCGGCGAGCGAGGCCGCCAGGTCACCCTTCTCGGTCTCGGCGGGCATGTGCCCGTCGGCCGGGTAGGCGCCGGGGTGGTCCGCGGTGAGCACCGTGTCGTGCGGCTCCTCGTCGTAGGTGACGACGAGGGCCTCGGCGGCCTCCCTGGCCTGCTCGGGCGTCTCGGCGACCACGAGGGCGACCGGCCAGCCGACGTGCGGCACCCGGTCGTCCTGGAAGACGGCGGCGGTGGGGTCCGGCGGGATGCCCAGCATGCCGACGTAGTCGGTGTCGACGCGCGGCGCGTTGCCGTGATGGAGCACGGCGAGGACGCCCGGCATGCCGAGGACGGCGTCGGTGTCGAGGGAGCGGACTCGGCCACGGGCGACGGTGGACAGGGCCAGCCAGCCGTGGGCGAGGTCGGCGAAGGGGATCTCGCCGGCGTAGCGGGCCGCCCCGGTGACCTTGTCGCGGCCCTCCACGCGGGTGTGCGCGGTGCCGACGGCGCCCTTGACCGCCGCAGGGCCGGTCGTGGCGGTGGTCATCGGGTGGCCTCCTCGGCGAGTTCGGTCAGGACGGCCACCATGAGGTTGCGCATGAGGGTCACCTTGTATCCGTTGTCGGGCAGCGGCTTCGCGGCCGCGAGTTCGGCGTCGGCCGCGGCGGCGAAGGCCGCGCCGTCGGCGGGGCCGCCGACGAGCACCCGTTCGGCGGCGCGGGCGCGCCAGGGCCGGGAGGCGACCGCCCCGAGGGCCAGCCGCACGTCGCGCACGACGCCGTCCTCGACGTCGAGCGCGGCGGCCACCGAGCCGATGGCGAAGGCGTACGAGGCACGCTCGCGCACCTTGCGGTAGCGGGAACGGGCGGCGACCGGCGCGGGAGGCAGGACCACGCCGGTGATCAGCGCACCGGGCGGCAGGGCGGTCTCCCGGTGCGGGGTGTCGCCGACGGGGAGGTAGAAGTCGGCCAGCGGTGACTCGGCCGGTCCGTCGGGGGTTTCGTAGGTGACGACCGCGTCGAAGGCGGTGAGGGCCACCCCCATGTCGGAGGGGTGCACGGCCACGCAGTGGTCGGTGGCGCCCAGGATGGCGTGGTTGTGGTGCTCGCCGGTGACGGCGGGGCAACCGCTGCCCGGCGCCCGCTTGTTGCACGGCTTGCTCACGTCGGTGAAGTAGCCGCAGCGGGTGCGCTGGAGGAGGTTGCCGCCCACGGTGGCCATGTTGCGCAGCTGCCCGGAGGCGCCGGCCAGGACCGCCTGGGCCAGTGCCGGGTAGCGGCGGCGCACCTCGGGGTGCGCGGCGAGGTCGCTGTTGGTGACGGTGGCGCCGACGCGCAGTCCGCCCTCGGGCGTGATCTCGATGCCGTCCAGGGGGAGTTCGCGGACGTCGACGAGGTGGGCGGGGCGTTCGACGCCGGCCTTCATCAGGTCGACGAGGTTGGTGCCGCCGCCGAGGTAGCGGGCGTCGGGGTCGGCGGCGAGCAGGGCCAGCGCTCCGGAGACGTCACGGGCGCGCCGGTAGCCGAACTCCCTCATGCGGTCGTCTCCTTCGCTTTTCCGTCGGTCGCCTCGGCGTGCTCCCCGGCGGCACGGGCGACCGCCTGGAGGATGGAGACGTAGGCGCCGCAGCGGCACAGGTTGCCGCTCATCCGTTCGCGGATCTCCTCCGGCGTCAGGGGTGGCGGTCCGGCCTCGGGCCGGACGTCCTCGGTGGCGGCGCTGGGCCAGCCGGCCGCGTGCTCCTCGATGACGGCGATGGCCGAGCAGATCTGGCCGGGCGTGCAGTAGCCGCACTGGTAGCCGTCGAGGTCGAGGAAGGCCTGCTGCACCGGGTGCAGCCGGTCGCCGTCGGCCAGGCCCTCGACGGTGGTGATCTCGTGCCCCTCGGCGGCGACGGCGAGATTCAGACAGGAGACGGTGCGGCGCCCGTCGACCAGGACGGTGCAGGCACCGCACTGGCCCTGGTCGCAGCCCTTCTTGGTGCCGGTGAGGTCGAGTCGCTCGCGCAGGGCGTCGAGCAGGGTGGTGCGGTGGTCGACGGTCAGGTGGTGCTTCTCGCCGTTGATGTTCAGGGTGACGGCGCTGGACGTCGACGAGGGCGCTGGGGCCATGTTCAGCCTTCTTTGGTGTCTGGTGACAGGAAACGGGCTGTAGGCGGGGGGTCTGTCCCTGGGCGGAGGTCACCGGCCGGTTCCACCGGCCGCGTCCGCCGCTAGAGTGGGCGGGTAACCGGACAACTGTCCGCCCACTCGAAAACGTAACGGACAGTTGTCCGCTTAGCAAGGTCGGGATTCGGTCACGAACCCGGTAGGAGGACGAGTGCCGCAGCCGAAGAAGGACAAGCCGGACACTCCCCTGCGCTCGGACGCCCAGCGCAACCGCGAACGCATCCTGGAAGTGGCCACGGAGGAACTGACGCACTGCGCGAACGCCCCGTTGAGCGCCATCGCCAAGAAGGCGGGGGTCGGACAGGGCACCTTCTACCGCCACTTCCCGAGCCGCGAGGCGCTGGTCCTGGAGATCTACCGCTACGGGATGCAGCAGGTGGCCGACGCCGCACCCCGGCTGCTGGCCGACCGGGGGCCCGAGCGGGCGCTGCGGGAGTGGATGGACCACCTCGCCGAGTTCGCCATGACCAAGGCGGGTCTCGCCGACGCGATCCGGCTGGTCACCAGTGCGCCGGGGGCGCCGGAGAAGCCGCGCCCCACTCCGCTCATGGACGCGGCCGGCCTGCTGCTGCGGGCCAACGAGGAGGCGGGCACCATCCGCCCGGGGGTCTCCGGCGACGACTTCTTCGTTGTCATCGGCGGTCTGTGGCTGATCGGGCCGGGCGACGACTGGCAGCCGCGGGTCACCCGGTTCCTGGACTTCGTCATGGACGGGCTGCGGGCGGGAGCGCCCGGCCGGTGACCGCGTCCCGGAAGCGGTAGCGGCGCTCGGGGCGGCCCGCCACCCCGTAGCGCAGGGACACGTCCGCACGGCCCGCGGTGTGGAAGTACTCCAGATAGCGGCGGGCGCTGACCCGGGACACGCCGGTCAGCGTGGCGCACTCACTGGCCGACAGGGTGCCCTCGGCCGCACGGAGGGTGCGTTCGACCAGCTCGGCGGTCTCCGCGCTCATGCCCTTCGGCAGGGCCGGCGCGACCGGTGCCGCCGCGCCGGCCAGCACCCGGTCGACGTCGGCCTGGCTACGGACCACGGTGCCGAGGAGCCGGCCCCGCTGGACGGCGTAGCGCTCCAGCCGGACCCGCAGGTCCTCGAACTCGAACGGTTTGAGCAGGTAGTCGACCACGCCATGCCGTACGGCGCCGCGCACCGCGTCCGCCTCCCGGGCCGCGCTGATGACCATGACGTCGCAGTCGTGGCCCGCAGCGCGCAGCCTGGGGATGACGTCGAGGCCGAAGAGGTCCGGCAGATACAGGTCGAGCAGGACGAGGTCGGGGCGCAGCTCGGCGACGGCGGTGAGGGCCTCCTCGCCGGTACCGGCGACCCCGACGACCCGGAAGGGATCGACGCGCTCGACGAAGGCCCGGTGGACCCGGGCCACCATGAAGTCGTCGTCGACCACCAGCACACCGATCGCGGAGCCGTCGTCCCGGGGCACCCGCGCCCCGGACACGGCGGTCCCGGCGCTCGTCGCACGCGTGGCGGACGCGGTGCTCGTCGCGGTGGTGGCGGTGGTGGCGGCCGGACCGGCCGTGCCGCTCGTACCCGTCATGGTGCTGCTCCTTCCGCCACCGCGTCGGTGAGGTGGCTGACGGTCATGCGTGCGGTGAACATGGCCCCCTCGGGGGTGTTGGTCACCGAGATCTCGCCGCCGTGACGCTCGCAGACCAGCCGCGTCAGCGCCAGGCCGATGCCGCGCTCGCCCTGCCGGGCGGCCTTGGTGGTGAAGCCGTGCGCGAAGACCTCGCGGGCCAGTTCGGGGGCCACGCCGGGCCCGGAGTCCCGGACCACGATCTCCACGCTGGAGGCGTCCTGCCTCAGCTCGACCTCGACCCAGGCCCCGTGGTCGTCACCGGCCGCCGCGGCGGC
>MUMD01000556.1:0-848 GCA_002155895.1 Streptomyces rochei | reverse complement strand
GCGGCGACGGCGGTGTCCCGGACCCGGCGGCTGAGGGTGACGTCGAGGGACTGCCGGCGCTGGTTGAGGGCGCGGATGTAGCGCACCACCTCGTCCTGCTCGCCGATCTGGATGAGCCCGGAGATGGTGTGCAGCTGGTTGGCGAACTCGTGGGCCTGGGCGCGCAGCAGCTCGGAGGTGGAGCGGAAGGAGCCGATCTCCCGTTCCAGGCGGGCCAGTTCGGTGCGGTCGCGCAGGGTGGTGACCGAGCCGAGCGGACGGCCGTCCTTGGTGACGGTCATCCGGTTCATGACCAGGACCCGCCCGTTGCGGACCACGACCTCGTCGCGCGGCTTCGCCGCCTCGGGCGCGGTCCCGGCCAGGACGTCGCGCAGCCGCCCGTCGATGCCGAGGCCGTCCAGGCTCTGGCCGACGCAGTCGGCGGGCAGGTCGAGCAGCCGCCGGCCCATCTCGTTGACCAGGGTGAGCCGGTGCTGCGGGTCGAGGGCGACCACGCCCTCGGCGATGCCGTAGAGCATGGCTTCCCGGTGCTCGGCGAGACCGGCGATCTCGCGCGGTTCCAGGCCGAGGGTCTGCCTCTTCACCCGCCGGGCGAGCAGCCAGGAGCCGGCCACGCCGAGGCCGCTGGCGATGCCGAGGTAGGCGAGCAGGTAGGAGGAGGCTCCGCTGAGGCGCTGCCACACCGTCGGGTCGGCCTCGCCGACCATCACCGTGCCGAGGTGGCGGCCGAGGGTCTGGCGGGTGGCGCCGAGCACCGGCACCTGGGCGACGAGTTCCCGGCTGCCCTGCACCGTCAGCGGCCCCGACCAGCCGCGTCCGTCGGTGGCGCCCTCGCCGTGCGGCAGCCG
>MUMD01000555.1:1340-1604 GCA_002155895.1 Streptomyces rochei | reverse complement strand
ACCGAAATCCACACCACCACCTGAACCACAGCCAAAACACAAAGACGGACCGCACCTCACTGAGCCGTTTCCATCTTGATCAGGTGGCGAGTTCAAGGGCGGCGAAGGCACGGACAACAACGGTGATCCGTGTGTGTTGCAACGGAGCTCCGCACGAGCCGCCAGCATTTGCGGGTGGCCAGGGCGCGTTCGACGAGGCCGCGTATCTTGGCAGTGAACGCGGGCGTGACACCGCCGCCAGCCGCGCAGGCCCTTGCCCGGGAA
>MUMD01000555.1:0-1316 GCA_002155895.1 Streptomyces rochei | reverse complement strand
CGCGGTCAGATCGTGCACGGCGCCAGGTAGCGCGTCCGAGGCTCAGATCCTCACTATCCGCCTCTTGTCATGATCGATGCAGGGTCCGGTCATTGCGCAGCGGTCTGTAGTCCCAGTACAGCCTCTGCTCCTCGTCCACTACCGGCATGTTGCCGTTGAGTGGCTGGCCGGCCTCAAGAGACGTGGCGATCGCCTCCATGAGCGCTGGCAGAGACGTCCACATCTCATGTGACACGCGCATAACGCCTTCCACGGCCTCGGCCTCGTGGACGCGCCCCCGGTCGATTTCGGGACGGTGGTCTAGCACGATGTGCCCTCCGCCGAGATCCCGCGCGATGGGGATCAACTGCGGGTGTCCGTACAGGACGCTGCTGAACCCGAGCTTCATGAAGTCGTTGTCTGCCTCCTTTCCTTCCTGATCCGCCTCGCACTTGTCGTAAAAGCCGGTGAGGAGTTGCCAAGCAGCCGCTATCTCGCGTGCACTCATCGGTATGTAGCGCCCTGGCAGCAGTGAGCCCTGAAACTGGTGGAGGAAACCATCGTGTCGCAGCAGCGACATCACCAAAGGCTTCGACAGCGGGTGGCCGATGACACCTTCGACTGCGGCGATGTCCGTCGGATCCGCAGGCGGTGCCAGCGCGGCGTAGGTCGCCGGCGCGTACTCTGCCAGCCAGTTCTCGATTCGCGTCCACGACTCACTGATCGGTGCGGTCATGGCGCAGCATCCTCTCAGTCAGCCGTTTCTGACCTGACGGGTGGTTGGACGTGCGGCACCGGCAGCGGACGTGAAGAAAGCTCCCGATAGACGGGTCCACGACCAAGATCACCAGTCCGCCAGGAGCTTTCGCGTGCTTGTCCACCCGTCCGGCATCGATCTGTCCAGCCGCACCCTGCAGCACCTCCCCGGTCTCCTCGCAGGGTCACCTCCGCCGCATCGGCTCCCGTCGGCGTCGCCTGACCTGCGGTCGGCAGGCCCTGCTCGTCCTGGCCCACCTGCGCTACGGCGACACCTACGCGCGCCTCGCCGCAGGCTTCCGCATCGGGATCGCCACGGCCTACCGCTACATACGCGAGGCCGTCGACCTCCTGGCCGCCCTCGCTCGAACGCTCGAACAGGCCATGGAGACCGCGCAGAAGAAGACGTACGTGATCCTCGACGGCACCGTGCTGCCGATCGACCGCATCGCCGCCGACCGCCCGTACTACTCGGGGAAGAAGAAGCACCACGCATGAACCTGCACGTGCTCGCGGATCCAGCCGGCCGTCTGATCTGGGTATCGGACGCGCTGCCCGGAGCCGTGCACGATCTGACCGCG
>MUMD01000554.1 GCA_002155895.1 Streptomyces rochei | reverse complement strand
GTCCCGCTGACCGTCCCCGCCTCCTACGACACCCCCTCGGCGGCCCTGACCAAACTGGAGGGCATCTGGCGGATGCTCGGCCGTCCCCGGATCGTGTGCTCCGCCGGACGCGAGGCCGGGCTGCGCGACCTCGCCGCCCGGCAGGACTGGCCCGGACTGCGGCTCACCACGGCCGACGCACTGCGCGAGGCGCCCGAGGACCACGACTGGCACCCCGCCCGGCCGGACGACCTCCTCCTGATGCTGATGACGTCCGGGAGCACCGGCCTGCCCAAGGCGGTGCGGCTCACCCACCGCAACGTGCTGACCCGCTCCGCCGCCACCGAGCAGCTGAACGCGCTCGGCGCGGACGACGTCTCCCTGAACTGGATCCCGCTCGACCACGTCACCGGCGTGGTGATGTTCCACCTGCGGGACGTGTACCTGGGCTGCCGCCAGATCCACGCCCCCACCTCCTGGATCCTGGAGGACCCCCTGCGCTGGATGGACCTCGCCGACCGGCACCGGGTCACCGTCACCTGGGCGCCCAACTTCGCCTTCGGCCTCCTCGCCGAGCAGTCCGACCGCTTCGCGGGACGCGCCTGGGACCTGTCGCCGATGCGGCTGGTGATGAACGCCGGCGAGGTCGTCGTGGCCTCGGCCGCCCGCCGGTTCCTGCACACGCTGAAGCCGTTCGGGCTGCCGCAGGACGTGATGCACCCCGGCTGGGGCATGTCCGAGACCTGTTCCGTGGTCACCGACACCGTCCTGCCCGCCGAACCCGTCCCGGACGAGGGGACGTTCGTCAGCTGCGGCCGGCCCTACCCCGGCTTCGCCATGCGGATCGTCGACGAGCAGGGCACGCTCCTCACCGAGGGTGAGGCGGGCCGCTTCCAGGTCCGCGGCACCTCCGTGACCGGCGGCTACCACGACAACCCGGAGGCCAACGCGGAGGCGTTCACCGAGGACGGCTGGTTCGACACCGGCGACCTCGCGTACCTGCGCGACGGCGAGCTGTACATCACCGGCCGCGCCAAGGACGTCATCATCGTCAACGGCGTCAACCACTACAGCCACGAGATCGAGGCGTGCGTCGAGGAACTGCCGTTTGTGGAGCGGAGTTTCACCGCCGCCGTCGCGGTGCGTTCCGATCCGTCGTCGCCCACCGACGAACTGGCCCTCTTCCTCCACCTCACCGAGGAGGCCACCGCCGAAGCCCTGCGGGAGATCGCCGGGAAGGTGACCCGGGAGATCGGCGTCAGCCCGGCCTTCATGGTCCCGGTCGGGCGGGACGCGATCCCCAAGACCGAGATCGGCAAGATCCAGCGCACCAGGCTCCGCAAGAGCTTCGAGGCGGGCACCTTCGACGAGGAGATCCGGCGGACCCAGCTCCTGCTGGGCAGCGCCGCGACCGTCCCCGACTGGTTCCTGCGGCCGGTGTGGCAGCGGGCGGAACGCCCCGAGGTCCGTACGACGCCGGCCGGCCGGCACACCCTCGTCCTCACCGGCGCCGACCCCCGGGTGCGGCGCCTCGCGGAACGGCTCGCCGACCTCCTGCGGTCCGGCGGGGGCCTGTGCACGGTCGTCGACGAGGGGACGGCGTACGCCCGGCTCGACGCCGCGCACCACCGGGTACGGCCCACCGAGGAAGCCGACCACGCCGAGCTGCTGCGGCGGCTGGAGGCGGACCGGCGGCCGGTCGACGCCGTCCTGCACCTCGACGGGCTGCGCGACAGCCGTGATCCGGAGACGGCGCCGCAGGACACGACCGGTGCGCGGGAACTGCTCGCCCTCGCCCGCGCCCTCGCCGCCCGGCCGGGCCGGCGACGCCCGGTCGACCTCGTGTACGTGACGGCGGGCGCCCAGGCCGTACGCCCCGGCGACCGCCCGTCCCCGGCCCACGCCATGGCGGGCGCGCTGCTCAAGTCGCTGACCGAGGAGTTCGGTTGGCTGCGCGGCACCCACCTCGACCTCCCGCCGGACGACGGCACGGACCCGACGGCCCTGCTGGCGGCCGAGGCGACGGTCACCGTGAACGGCGCGGAGGTGGCGTACCGCGACGGACACCGTTACGTACGCCGCCTCGCCGCCCTGCCCGACACCCCGCCCCGCGCCGAGCCGGCCACACGCGACGGCTTCACTCTGCTCACCGGCGGCCTGGGCGGTGTCGGCGCCGAGATCGCCACCCATCTGCTGCGCACCCCCGGCACCCGGCTGCTGATCACCGGCCGCACACCGGAAGCCGAGGCCGAGGGCCTGTCCCGTCTGCGCGAGTTGGGCGACGTCCGCTACGCCCGCGCCGACGTCACCGACGCACACCAGGTACGGGCCGCGGTGGAAGCCGCCGGCGAGGCGTGGGACGCGCCCCTGACGTCGGTGCTGCACCTGGCCGGAACGCTCGAGGAACGCCCCGTGGACGAACTGGACGCCGCCACCTGGAGCCGGACCCTCGCGGCGAAGACACGCGGCGCGTGGACCCTGCACCGGCTCACCGCCGACCGTCCGGTCACCTCCTTCGTCACCTTCTCCTCGGTGAACGGCTTCTTCGGCGGTGCCATGAACGCCGCCTACGCCGCCGCCAACGCCTACCTGGACGCCCTCGCCCGGTACCGGCGGAGCCTCGGTCTGCCCGCGCAGTCGCTCGCGTGGAGCATGTGGCGCGAGCGCGGCATGAGCCGGGGCTACGGACTCACCGCCCTCACCGAGGCCCGTGGCTACCGGCCGCTCGACGTGCCCGCCGCACTGCGCTCGTTCGACCTGGCCCGCACCCTGGACGAACCGCACCTGCTGATCGGCGCCGACCGTACCGCCCCCTGGGTCCGCAGCCACGTCGTCGCCCCCGTGCGCCAGACGCGGCGCCTGACCGCCCGCGTCGGCCTGGAGGACGGCACCGATCTGGGGGCCCTGTACCGCGCGGCGGCCGACGCGGCCCGGGCGACCGGGCTGCGCGACGAGGTGTGGACGCTGTGCTCGGCGGGCACCACGGCACACTCGGACAGGACGGAGACGGGGGAGGAGCTGCGACGGCTGGAGAGCCGGGTCGCCGAGGTGTGGCGCGGCGTACTGGGCCGTGACCGGGTGGGCCGGGACGACAACTTCTTCGACCTGGGCGGCAACTCCCTGCTCCTCGTCACCGCCCGGACCGCCGTCAACCGCGCCTTCGGCACCGACCTGTCGGTCGTCGAGCTGTTCGCCCACCCCACCGTGCGGGACCTGGCCCGCCACCTGTCGGCCACACGGGCCGGATCCCCGACGGTCGCCGAACAGCCGACACGGCAGGAGACCGGCGGCCTGGACCGCGCCAAGGAGCAGGCACAGCGGCAGCGCGCCGCCCGCGCCCGCCGTACCGCACGGCACGGCAAGGACCGGGGCCGTGCCTGACGGCGCGGACGGCGGCGTGCCGCACGCCACCGGGCCGGGAGCCGGCCCGACGCACCCTCCGCGGGACCCCGCCCAGCCGTACGACGACCGGACGAAGCCCGTGCCGCACACCACCCAGCCCGGAGAGGACGAGGCACCCGCCGTGCACGACACCAGCGCACCGCCCGACGAGGAGTTCCCCGAGTTCCCCGCCGTCGCCGTCATCGGCATGGCGGGCCGCTTCCCCGGCGCCGACGACCTCGACGCCTTCTGGGAGAACCTGGCCGCCGGCCGGGAGTCCGTACGGCCCGTCACCGACGAGGAGTTCCTCGCCGCCGGCGGCGACCCGCGCGACCTGGACGACCCCTCACTGATCCGGCTGGCGTCGGTCGTCGAGGGCATCGACCGCTTCGACTCCGGCTTCTTCGGCTACAGCCCCGCCGAGGCCGCCGTCGTCGACCCGCAGCAGCGGCTGCTGCTGGAGACGGCGTACCACGCCCTGGAGGACGCCGGCTGCCTCGGCGGCGACCGCACGGGCGAGGCGTTCGGCGTCTACGCGGGCGCCGGCGACAGCCGCTACTACCCGGCCCACGTGTACCCGCGCTTCGCCGGGCAGCCCGGCTCTGTGGCGCTCGTCCACGCGGCCACCGCCAACTCCCTGGGCACCCTCGCCACCCGCCTCTCCTACGAACTCGGCCTCACCGGCCCCAGCGTCTCCCTCCAGACCGCCTGCTCCACGGCGCTCGTCGCCGTCCACACCGCCTGCCAGGACCTGCTGGACCACC
This sequence comes from Streptomyces rochei, assembly GCA_002155895.1. Classification (GTDB taxonomy): domain Bacteria; phylum Actinomycetota; class Actinomycetes; order Streptomycetales; family Streptomycetaceae; genus Streptomyces; species Streptomyces rochei. The sequence goes on along the minus strand of MUMD01000554.1, from coordinate 268 downwards.
GCTGCGACACCGCACTCGCCGCGGCCGTCTCCCTCAACCCCTCCGCCGTACTGGGCTACCGCCACGTGCCCGACGGGCCGTTCTCACCCGACGGCCACTGCCGCGCCTTCGCCGCGGACGCGGTCGCCGTCGGCGAGGGCGTCCTCCAGGCGCTTGAGCACGACGGCTCCCACTCCGTCGCCGGAGGAGGTGCCGGCGGCGTCCGCGGCGAAGGCGCGGCAGTGGCCGTCGGGTGAGAACGGCCCGTCGGGCACGTGGCGGTAGCCCA
>MUMD01000553.1 GCA_002155895.1 Streptomyces rochei | reverse complement strand
GGCACCGCCCTGCTGCCCTACGCCCGCCCGCGCGCGCTGCTCATCGACGAGATCGACAAGAGCGACCTCGACCTGCCCAACGACCTGTTGCACGTCCTGGAGGAGGGCCAGTACGAGATCCCCGAACTGGTCCGCGCCTCGCGGGACATCCCCGGCGGGCGCGCCGAGGTGCTGATCGACGGCACCGACCAGCGGGTGCCCGTCGAACGCGGCCGGGTGCGCTGCAACGCCTTCCCGTTCGTCGTCCTCACCAGCAACGGCGAGCGCGAGTTCCCGCCGGCCTTCCTGCGCCGCTGCGTCTCGCTGCGCCTGCGGCAGCCGGACGACGGCCACCTCGCCGAGATCGTCCGCGCCCACCTGGGCGAGCCCGACGCCTACGCCCGGCAGCTCATCGACCGGTTCCTCGCCCGGGTGGGCAGCGGGGACCTGGCCACCGACCAGCTCCTCAACGCCATCTACCTGGCCCGCTCCTCCGGTCTGGGCGCCGAGACCCTGGACGAGCTGGCGGAGCAGCTGATGCCGTACCTGGGCCGGTCCCCGCAGCCCGACGCGTTCTGATGCCGGCCGACCGTCCCGGACCGCCGGACCCCCTGCCCCGCCTGGCCGACGTCCTCGGCCGGGCGTCCTCGGGCGACCGCCCCACACCGCTGGAACTGGCGGAACTGCTGTGGCTGGCGGGGCACATGGAGCCCGCGGACCGGGACGCGCCGGACCCCTCGGACCGACCGCACCCGCCGGTCCCGGCCGATCCACCGGGCCCGCGGGCCGATACGCGACCCCCGCGGCCCACGACCGGTCCGCGGGCGCGGCCGACCCCCGAGCCCCGGCCGGACGACCGGGGCGACCGGCCGCCTCCCGCTCCCC
>MUMD01000552.1:2445-2863 GCA_002155895.1 Streptomyces rochei | reverse complement strand
GGGGTCCGCGTCGGCTGCCGGGTCGCGGGCGGGGACGGGGGCTTCGGCGGGCGTGGTCGTGAGGTGGTCGAGGACCCGGGACAGGGTCGGGCCGTCCGTGCCGGGCGCGGCGCCCTCGGCGGCACGGCGGACGCCCAGGGTGTCCAGGACCCGGTGGAGACGGGCCGCGTCCGTNNCGAGACCGCCTCGTCCATCAGCCCGGGCTCCTCCAGCAGGTCGCACGCGGGACGCTCACCCAGCCGGGAGGCGAAGCCCTCGGCCAGGCGGTCGCGGCGGGACAGCTCCGTGAGCGCGGCGACGACGCCCACGTCCAGCCGGGAGGGCCACCGGCCCATCCGCCAGGCGGGCAGGGCCACCCGGGTCAGCAGCCGGTCCCAGCCCGCGTAGGCGAGCCCCACCTGTTCCTGCGCGACGATCC
>MUMD01000552.1:0-2404 GCA_002155895.1 Streptomyces rochei | reverse complement strand
ATGACGAGGACCGGCGCGGCGGCGCTGCGACGCCGGGCGGGTCCGACCGGGTCGGACAGGTCGTCGTGGTCCCGGGCGGGCGGCGGGCCGTGTGCCGGATGGGTGCGGTCCTCCAGCCAGCTGTCGCAGTCCGGCGTGAGGGCTATCGCGGAGGGAGCGGGGACGTCGAGCCGGTCGGCCAAGTCACGGACCATCCGGTAGAGATCCGGGGCGGACTCCTCGGCGACCGCGACCGTCGGGGTGACCGCGGGCCGGGCGCGGGCGACCACCAGGGCGACCGCGGCGGTGGCCGCCAGGACCAGGAGCGCGAGCACGGACACGGCCCAGCGGGCGGCGTCCCAGCCCCCGCCCACCAGGTGCCCGGTCGAGCCGCCCGCGAGCAGGATCACGGCGACGGCGGCGGGCAACAGGGCGACGGCGAGCGCCCGGCTGCGGACGCGCAGCACGGCGAGCGCCCGGGAACGCGCGGCCTGCGCGCCCAGCTCCACTCCACCACCGATACCGGTCACGGCCGGACCTCACCCCCTCCTCGCTGGTCTGTCCGTCCAGGGCTGTCCTGCTGCTCTCCCGCTCTTGCTCACCCACCCCACTGTGGCACCCGCCACTGACATCGCAATGCCGGTGGGCCAAGTGCCGGAACGCTTGCGCGGCACCCTAGTTGGGGGCGGGGCACCCGTCAGCCGTATGGCCCATCGGTCACTCGATGGAATGGCTTTGGGGAAAGGTGGATGACGGGCAGCAAGGATCAGGCCCCGGCTTCTGGGACGGAGCCGGGGCCTGTCGGGTTCGTGCGAGCGCGGTGCGAGCGCGGTGGGGGTGCGGTGTGTCGCGCGGGTCTCCCCGGTTACGCGTCCGCCGCCTTCGCCGCGATGTCCGTGCGGTGCTGGGAGCCGTCGAGGCCGATGCGGGCGACGGCCCGGTAGGCGCGGTCGCGGGCCTCGGTGAGGTCGGTCCCGGTGGCGGTGACGGACAGGACGCGGCCGCCGGCGCTGACCACGGCGTCGCCCTCGCGCCGGGTGCCGGCGTGCAGGACGTAGGCGTGCGGGGCGTCCTGGGCGGCGACCTCGTCGAGGCCGGTGATCGGGTCGCCGGTGCGCGGGGTGCCGGGGTAGTTGTGGGAGGCGACGACCACGGTGACGGCCGCGTCGTCGCTCCAGCGCAGCGGCTCCAGGTCCGCGAGGTTGCCGGTGGCGGCGGCCATCAGCAGGCCGGCCAGCGGGGTCCGGAGCCGGGCCAGCACGACCTGGGTCTCGGGGTCGCCGAAGCGGGCGTTGAACTCGATCACGCGGACACCGCGGGACGTGATCGCCAGGCCCGCGTACAGGAGCCCGGAGAACGGGGTGCCGCGGCGGCGCATCTCGTCGACGGTCGGCTGGAGGACGCTCTCCACGACCTCGTCGACCAGCTTGGGGTCGGCCCACGGCAGGGGCGAGTACGCGCCCATACCGCCGGTGTTGGGGCCCTGGTCGCCGTCGAGGGCGCGCTTGAAGTCCTGGGCGGGCTGGAGCGGGCGGACGTTCTCGCCGTCGGTGATGGCGAAGAGGGAGACCTCGGGGCCGTCCAGGTACTCCTCGATGACGACGCGGTCGCAGGCCGACGCGTGGGCGCGGGCCGCCTCCAGGTCGTCGGTGACGACGACGCCCTTGCCGGCGGCCAGTCCGTCGTCCTTGACGACGTAGGGGGCGCCGAACGCGTCGAGGGCCGCGTCGACCTCGTCCGCGTTCGTGCAGACGTACGAACGGGCGGTGGGTACGCCGGCGGCGGCCATGACGTCCTTGGCGAAGGCCTTGGAGCCTTCCAGCTGCGCGGCCTCCCCGGACGGGCCGAAGACCGGGATGCCCGCGTCGCGCACGGCGTCGGCGACCCCGGCGACGAGGGGCGCCTCGGGGCCTACGACGACCAGTTCGGCGCCGAGCCGGGTGGCCAGCGCGGTGACGGCCGCGCCGTCGAGGGCGTCGACCTGGTGCAGTTCGGCGACCTCGGCGATGCCGGCGTTGCCGGGTGCGCAGTGCAGCGCGGTGACGTCGGGGTCGAGGGACAGGGAACGGCACAGGGCGTGTTCGCGGGCGCCGCCGCCGATGACAAGGACCTTCACGGGGTCAGCCTAATGGGAACGCGCGGGTGCGCTTTGTGCGGGCTTCCGAAGGGGCGGGACGCGAGCCCTTGTGTGTTCCTCCAGGCACCGCCCGCAGGACCCGGGCCGTCCGCCGCCCGCTCACCTGTCCCGCTCTCGTGTCCCGCTACTCGTTCGCGATCTCCTCGAGCACGGTCGCACCCAGCTCCCGTACCAGCAGCTCCTTGCCGGAGAGGGCCGACTCGTCCAGGTCCGGGTCGTCGTCCTCAGGGATGTCGTCCTCCGGGGAGACCGGGCGCGGCTCCGGGGCCGGTCTCCCCGGAGGACGAC
>MUMD01000551.1 GCA_002155895.1 Streptomyces rochei | reverse complement strand
CGCCGTCTCCCCGCGCGGGGAGACGGCGCGGGAGAGGGCGGCGCGCGGGGAGACGGCGGCACGTGGGGAGACGGCGAGCGGGAGGGCGGCACGTGGCGAGACGGCGCACGGGCGGACGGCGGCCCGCGGGAGGACCCCGCGCGGGAAGACGGCGCACAGGAAGGCGGAGGCCCGCGGGAGGGCGGGCGGAGGCGGGCGGGCGAGGGGTGTGACACGTGGCGGGGCTAGCATCCGCCCATGACGACCTCACAGAACGCACGCAGCGACGACAGCCTCCCCCTCGACGTCGAGATCGGCGCCCTCCAGGGCGGTTCGGCGGATCTCTCCCAGTACGCGGGCCGGGTCGTGCTGGTGGTCAATGTGGCCTCCAAGTGCGGGCTCACCCCGCAGTACGCCGGCCTGGAGCGGCTGCACGAGCGGTACGCGGAGCAGGGGTTCACCGTGCTCGGCGTGCCGTGCAACCAGTTCATGGGGCAGGAGCCGGGCAGCGCCGACGAGATCGCCGAGTTCTGCTCGGCGACGTACGGCGTCACCTTCCCGATGACCGAGAAGGTGGAGGTCAACGGCGCGGGCCGGCATCCGCTGTACGACCGGCTGACGGGCTTCGCGGACGCCGAGGGGCACAGCGGGGACATCCGCTGGAACTTCGAGAAGTTCCTGATCGGGCGGGACGGCAAGGTCGCCGCCCGGTTCTCGCCGCAGACCGAGCCGGAGGCGGCCGAGGTCGTGGCGGCCGTGGAGGCACGGCTCGCGGGCTGAGGGCGCGGACCGCTTGACCTTGCCCCTGGGGCAGGCCCGAGCGTCGTCGTCGCCGGGCGGACGGTCCGCCCGGCGACGGAGGACGACGGCACGGAGGACGACGGCGTGGACGACCGGGACGACGACCGACCGCTGACCATCGGGGTGTTCGCCGCGCGGGCCCGGCTCTCGGCCAAGGCCCTTCGGCTCTACGACCGCATGGGCCTGCTGGTGCCCGACCATGTGGACGAGGTCACCGGCTACCGCTACTACCGCACCGGCCAGATCGAGCGTGCCCGCCTCGTGGCCCTGCTGCGCCAGCTGGACATGCCGCTGGCGCGGGTCGCGGACGTGGTGCGCGCGGACGGGCCCGGCGGCGCCGAGCTGCTGGACGCCTACTGGTCCGAGGTCGAGGCCCGGGTGGCCGGGCAGCGGACGCTCGCCGACTACCTCCGTGGACGTCTTTCGGGAAGGGGTTCCGCGATGAGCCGGAAGTTCGTGGTCGAGACGGTGGACGTACCCGGGCAGGTGGTGATCAGCGAGACGAGGCACACGCTGGCGGACGAGCTGCCGGCCTGGATCGGCGCGTCGCTGGGGCGGCTGGAGGAGGCGGCCCGGGAGTGCGGGGGCGTGACGGGGGCGCCGTTCGTCGTGTACCACTCCGAGGTGTCGACGGAGAGCGACGGCCCGGCCGAGTCGTGCGTGCCGGTCGCCGACGAGGCGGCGGCGCGGGCGTGGTGCGAGGAGCGGGGGCGGGCCTGGCAGACGCGGGTGCGGGTGGAACCGGCCCGGCGGCTCGCCTGCACCCGGATCACCAAGGCGCAGGTGGCCCATCCGCAGATCCTGGCCGCGTTCGAGGCGGTGGAGGAGTGGATCGCCGCTCGGGGTCTGACGGTCGCGGGGCCGTGCCGCGAGGTGTATTTCGCCGACTGGGAGGCGTCGGGCCCCGGGGACCCGGTGTGCGACGTGGCGTTCCCCCTGGGCTGAGCCGGACGGAACAGAGCCCTCTCGGCAAGGTCGGCGAACTGGTCGAGAGGGCTCCGTCGGCGGTACTGCGGGATGGTGCGTGGAGCCGTTACTCCTTGACCGAGGTCACGAAGGCGTTCCACGCGTCGGCGGGGAAGGCCAGCGTCGGCCCCCCGGGGACCTTGGAGTCACGGACGGCGAGCGCCGCCACCTCCGGCGACTTGACCTCGACGCACGCGCCGTTTCCTCCGGAGTAGGAGGACTTGGTCCACGATTCCTGGGCGCCCTGAAGAATTGCCATGTCTGCTCCGATGGCGAGTGCTGAGTGCGGTTTACGCCAATGACACTTGATCTTTGGCGTGATCGACGCTACTCGCTGCCCCCGCCGTCCGGAGCGGCCATTCACCCGACCGGGTGGCATATTCCAGGTGACTCTTCCGGTACCGCGTGCCAGAGATGTAAAATCCGCCACCACGTCAGCGCGCGTACTCCTTCGCCACGTCCTCGATCCGCTGCCGCGACTGCTCCACGTTCAGCGCCTGGGCCCGCAGATGCTCGTACATCACCGTGTACTTCTGCACGTCCTGGGCCTTCTCCAGGTACAGGTCGCTGGTGACGCCCTCGATGTAGACGACGCTGGAGTCGGCGGTGTCGGCGAACTCCAGGATCGAGTACTGCCCGTTGATGCCGGGGTGGGCGCCGACGTCGAACGGCAGCACCTGCACGGTGATGTGGGGCAGCTGCGACATCTCGGCGACGTGCTCCAACTGCTCGCGCATCACCTGCTTGCCGCCCACCACGCGGCGCAGGCACGCCTCGTCCAGGACCACCCACAGCCGCAGCGGGTTGGTCTCGGCGGTGATGCGCTCCTGACGCCGTATCCGGACCTGCACCCGTTTCTCCACGTCGGCGACCGGCGTCTCGGGCAACGCGCCCTGGATCAGCGCCTCCGCGTAGGGCCGGGTCTGCAACAGGCCGGTGATGATCTGGGGTTCGTAGGTCCGCAGCGACTCCGCGTCGGTCTCCAGGCCGATGTAGACGCTGTACGGGATGTCGCCGAACGCGTGCCACCAGCCCTGCTGCCGCGAGTCCTTGGCCATCTGCATCAGCGAGTCGACGATCCGCTGGTCCTCGACCTCGTAGACCCCGCACAGGTCGCGGACGTCACGCTGGCTGATGCTGCGACGGCCGTTCTCCAGGCGGCTGATCTTCGACTGCGAGACCAGCAGCCGCTCCGCCACCTCCTCGGCCGTCATGCCCTTGAGCTCGCGGAGCCTGCGCAGCTCCTGGCCCAGCCGGCGCCGCCTGACGGTGGGATTGACATTGGACGCCACGGGACGTGCACCTCCGGCTGCGTGACTCATGTTTGCCACTTTGCGTATCTGCTGCTGAGCAGACTGCCACCAAGGTGCTTTCTACCGCTGGGAAACGGTCGATATGCGCCGCGTACACGCCAGTTCGGGGCGCCACCCGCACACATGGCCGCGCGGGGCGGCGGAACCTTTCCGCAGTCCGGTCTTCCCGGACGTGCGGTCGGTTCCTCCGCCCCGCGCGGACCTGCGGCTCCCGTGACCGGGCTCGGGGACTGGTGGTGCGGCGGTGCGGTGCGGCTGAGCGGTCAGTGGGCGACCACGCGCGCCATCGATCCGTGGCGCGGTTGCGCCGGAACGCCGCGGGCGGGTTCCGGGGCCGTCCTGGCGCCCGGTCCCGCGGCCTGGCGGCCGGCCGGTGCCGGGCTGCGGCGTGGCTGGGCCGCCGCGCCGTTCTGGACGTCCATCACCGCGTGCGCCACCAGGCCGCCCATGGGGTCGTGCCGGATGAGGTCCCGCAGCCGGGACCGTGACGAGCGTCCTTCGTTGCCCGGGTAGAGGTGCTTGCCGAGGCCGACCGCGTGGGCCAGCGCGGCGAGCGCCGCGGTCCGCGGGTCCGGCGGTACGCCGGTGCGGATCGCCGAGTCCAGCCGGGCCTTGATCTCCCTGCTGATCGCCGTGTCCGTCGCCTGGTAGCGAGTCGTCGGCAACACCCCGCACATCTGGCCCTCCACGGCATGCACCATGCCGCATCGCTCCAGATGCGAGAGGTAGGTCTGGCGCAGCCCCAGGCGGGGCCCGCCGATCCAGTTGACCGCCCGTACCGGAGCGCCGCGCCTTCGCAGCAACTCCAACGCGCAGTCCAGTGTTGGATCTCCTGTCGGCCGTGGTGCCACCACGGCGATACGATCCCCGTCTGGGGCTATCCGTCCGGCCAGCGCCAGCTCCACCAGCTGTGCTCCGGCCAGACCGAGGTCGAGCGACTGCGGCTGCGCGGTGGTACCCGTGGTCGGGTCCAACGCCAGCAGCAGAAGCTCCTCCGGAAGTGTTCTGCGGCTCCTGCCCATCCATGCCTCCCCGCGTGGATGACAGACAGGGTGACCCCTCTCACATTGGTCTGTCGAGGGTGCGTGACCGGTTCGTAGTGGAACCAGTAGGTATGTCGTTCTCGTCTACCGCGTGGGTTCCACCCGTACACAGGACACTGGTACATGGTTCCGGTACGGGTTCGGTAGCGCACACGAGGCGTGCGGCGCATGGAGGAGGCATCGGTGGCGGGCGAGTCCCCCGACAGGTCGAAGCAGCACGAGTCGTCGGAAGAACCGACGTCGGGGAGCGCGGGTCCGGTTCCCGAGGCCAGGACCGGGACGAGCGAGTCGCGTGATCCGCGGCTGGCCGTGGCGCGGGAGGACGCGACGTCTTCGGCGTCCGCCGGGTCCGGGGAGTCCGCGGGTGCCGCGGGGTCGCGTGGCGGGGTGGACACGGCCACCCGGGTGCTCTCGGTCCGCGACGCGCGGGCCGGGGACGAGGCCGAGGCCGAGGCGGAGGCCGCCGACGGTGACGCCGCGGACGCCGACGCCTCCGAGGACGGGGGAACGGGTCCCGCCGCCGCGAACGACGGGCGGCTGAGGGACGCCGTCGCGGCGTGGGTGGCGACCGCCGAGGAGCGGGCCGCCGCGAGCGCGCGGCGCGAGGACGCGGCGGACGACACCGAGGACACGCCGGACGCGGGGGCCGACGAGGCCGCGGATGCGGCGAAGGCGACCGAGGCGACGGAGGGGGCCCGGCAGGACGCCGGTGCGGACACCGAGCCGGCCGAGGACGCGGGCGGTCACGACACCGAGACCGGCACTGAGACCGACGCCGGGGACGGCGACGCGGACCCGGACGCCGAGGCGTCCTCCGGGGCCGTCTCGGATTCCCCGGAGTCCGCGGACGACGACTCGTCCCAGGACACCGCCGACGACACCGGCACCGATTCCCAGGGCTCCGACGGCCCCGCCACCGCGGCCGGCGCCGGTACGGCCGCCGACGGGCCGGACACCGACACCGTCGACGCCGCCGCCGACAGCGACGGCCCGGACGCCGGTGACCGCGAGGCCGAGGCCGATGAGTCCGCCGAGGCCGCCAAGGCCGCCAAGGCCGACGAGACCGACGACGAGAAGGCCGACGGCGGGGACGGCAACCGGGACGGCGACGGTGACGGGGACGGCGACGCCGGCTCCGGGAAGGACGGCGTCGATCAGCCGACCGCCGTCTTCAAGGCCGTACGGCCCACCGCGCGCGAGGTCGACCAGCCCACGACGATGCTGAAGCTGGGCGACGCCGCCGCGCCGAAGAAGCCCGGCCGGGACGCCGAGAGCGACGCCGAGCGGACCAGCAAGTTCGTGGCGCTCCGGCAGCCGGACGACCCCGCGACCCGCAAGCCCCCGCAGAAGGCGCCGTCCACGCCGCCCACGCCCCCCGAGGCGTCCCGGGCGCCCCGGACCGGCACCACCACCGCCGTACCGCACGTCGGGCCCGAGCGGACGACGCAGCAGCCGCTGCCGCCGAAGCCGCCGCTGGACCTGCTGGCGGAGCTGACGAACACCCCGCCGCCGCCGGAGACGCCGCTGCGGACGACGGTGCGCCGGGTCAAGATCTGGACGCCGCTGGTCCTGCTCCTGGTGATCATCCTCGGCATCGTGCAGGCGATGCGTCCGCTGCCCTCGCCGGAGCTGGACCTCACCGCGCGGGAGAGCTTCACCTTCGAGGGCGGCAAGCCCGAGATCCCGTGGCCGTCCAGCGGTCAGGCGGCGCTGGACGTGCAGGGCATCGGCACCTTCGGATCGTCCGGCGAGCAGAAGCCCGTGCCGATCGCGAGTGTCGCGAAGGTCATGACCGCGTACGTCATCCTGCGCGACCACCCGCTGAAGAGCGGCGCCGACGGTCCGATGATCGCGATCGACCAGGCGGCCGAGGAGCAGTCGGACGCGGGCGACGAGTCGACCGTCCACGTGTACGCGGGCGACAAGATCTCGCAGCGCGAGGCCCTGGACGCCATCCTCATCGCGTCCGCGAACAACGTGGCGCGGCTGCTGGCCCGCTGGGACGCGGGCTCGGAGAAGGCGTTCGTGGAGAAGATGAACGCCGCCGCGAAGGACCTCGGCATGACCAACACCACGTACACCGACCCGTCGGGCCTGAACGACACGACGGTGAGCACGGCCGTGGACCAGGTGAAGCTGGCCAAGGAGGCGATGAAGTCGGTCGCCTTCCGCGAGGTGGCCCAGAAAATGTCGTACGACGACTACAAGGGCGAGAACCACTCCAACTGGAACCAGCTGGTCGGCCACAACGGCGTCGTCGGCATCAAGACCGGCACCACCACCTCCGCGCTCGGCAACCTCGTCTTCGCGGCGAAGAAGGAGGTCGGCGGCGAGACCCGGACCATCGTCGGTGCCGTGGTGCGCCAGCCCCCGGGCGGCAAGGACAACACCATCCTCGGCGCCGCGCTGGACTCCAGCGACAAGCTGATCCGGGCCGCGCAGGACACCCTGGAGTCGTCGACGATCCTGAAGAAGGGGGACGTCGTCGGGTACGTCGACGACGGACTCGGCGGCCGGACGCCGGTCGTCGCCACCGAGGACGTCAAGGCCGTCGGCTGGCCGGGCCTGACCGTGAAGCTGACGTTCGAGGCGGACGAGGTGCCGCACACGGCCGCCGCCGGCACCAAGGTGGGCACCCTGACCGTGGGCGACGGCGGCGCGGCGGGCGCGGTGAAGGTTCCGGTGGCGCTCCAGAAGGATCTCGTGGAGCCCGCCCTCACGGACAAGCTGACCCGCCTGGGCTGACGGCCCGCCCGACCCGGTCCGACCGACGCCCCGCCCCCGCGGCCCTCCGGCCGCGGGGGTGTTCGCTTCCCGGAGGGGAACAAGCCAGGGTGCGGGCGTGCGTGCTAGCGTCACGAAACGGGGCAGGTCGCCGGTCGCGGGAACGGAAGGCGGCCGAAATCAGGAGACGGGACACGGGGAGTGCCTTCAGGTGGCCACTGCGGAGCCGACACGCGCCGACGACGCCGAACCGGGCCCGGAAGCCGGCCCGGGACCACGCGTACCGGCACCCCGGGCGGGGGGCGGGGAGGACACCCGGAGCGGGAGCGCCGGTCATGCCGTGAGCGGCGGCCGTGACGCGGAGCGCACCGGCCCCGGGCGGCCCGGACCGGAAGCGCCGTCCGCGATGAAGGCGGCGTTCCTGGCGCTGCGCGAGCGCATGCTGCGCCACCCCGTGCTGTCCGTCACGGCCCTCGCGGGCGTCCTGCACATCGTCTGGTTCTTCACGTTCGCGAACAGCGGTGGCGATCTCGCGGCGCAGGACGCGTGGGCGGAGTTCGTCGGCCGGCACCCGGACTCGGCGTACAACCTGGCCTGGTACGGCGGCATGCACCCGGTGTCGTACAGCGTCGTCTCGCCGTACCTGATGTCGGTGCTCGGCGTGCGGACCACGATGATGATCGCGGGCACGCTGTCGGCCGGGCTGCTGACGATGATCCTGATCCGCAGCCGGGTGGTCCGCAATCCGCTGTGGGCGTCGCTGGCGGGCCTGTTCGGGCTGATGGGCAACGCCGCTTCGGGCCGGGTGACCTTCGGCCTGGGCATGATGTTCGGGCTGGGCGCCGTCGCCGCGGTCTTCTGCTGGCCGTACCGCTGGCGGCACAAGCGCTGGGCGAAGGGGCTGTGCGCCGCTCCGCTGGCCGCGCTGTCCACCATGGCGTCACCGGTCGCGGGCCTCTTCGTGGGGCTGGTGGCGGTGGCCCTGTTCCTGCAGAAGCGCCGCCCGGGCGCCTGGTCGCTGGGGCTGGCCCCGGCCGCGGTCGTCGCGCTGTCGGCCGTGCTGTTCCCCTTCTCCGGTACGCAGCCGATGGGCTTCGGCTCGGCGGTGCTGCCGATGATCTACGCGGGCCTGGTGGTCTGGTTCGTGCCGCGCACCTGGACGACCGTGCGGATCACGTCGGCGGTCTACGGCCTGTCCGTGCTGCTGGTCTGGGTGATCAGCTCCCAGATCGGCTCCAACATCACCCGGCTGGCGATGCTCTTCGCCGGGGTGGCGCTGGTGGCCGCGCTGCCGTTCACGGTGCCGAAGAGCCGCAAGTGGTACGCGCTGGTGGTCTCGCTCGTCGGTTTCGTGGGCTGGATCGGCTTCAAGTCGGCCGACGACATCGTGCACACCCAGCCGGCCGCCTCCTGGGCGCGCGAACTGGCGCCGCTCGTCAACGAGCTGCAGGAGGTCGGCGCGGAGAAGGGCCGGGTGGAGGCCGTGCCCGCCCGCTCCCACCGGGAGGCCTCGGCGCTGGCGCCGTACGTGAACCTGGCCCGGGGCTGGACCCGCCAGGCCGACATGGAGCGCAACCCGCTCTTCTACGACGACACCCTCAACTCGGCCAACTACCACGAGTGGCTGAAGCGCTGGGCCGTGCACTACGTGGTGCTGCCCAAGGGCGAACCGGACGGCGACGGCGGCAAGCGCGAGCGGGAGCTGCTGCAGCGGGGCCTGCCCTACCTGAAGCAGATCTGGGGCGACGCCAACTGGCAGCTGTTCAAGGTGCTCGACCCGACGCCCCTGGCGGAACCCGACGCCGTCGTCCAGCGGGCCGGCCAGGACGCCTGGACGATCGACGTGAAGCGGCCGGGCCGCATCCTGATCCGGATGCCGTACTCGCCGTGGCTGAGCCTCGTCGACGCCGAGGGCAACAAGCTGGAGCCTCCCCAGGAGACCGAGGCGTCCAAGAACGGCCCGGAGGGCACACCGAAGACGTACGACAACGTCAACGGCTGTCTGATGGAGACGGAGGAGACCGCCGAGGGCGACAAGTGGACGACGCTGATCGCGCCCGAGGCGGGCACCTACCGGCTGGCGTCCCCGTACGGGCTCAAGCGCGGTACGCCCTGCCCGGAGGAACTGAGGTAGCCCGCCGGGGGACCGGTCGGCCGACCGGTCCCCCGGCCCGGCGACCACCCACCGAGTCGTTCATGTAGGTGAACGAAGGTCAGCAAGCCGAACCTTTTTACCTCCTCTTGACCTTCCCCTTCCTTGTCGTGCCCGCGTCGTCGCAACAACGATGAGCGGGCACTTCGCGGCCTGCCACGCCCTTGCCCCGCTCATGCGAAGTGCCAACCGGCTGAGCGGAGTTCACAAGGCGGACCCCGGAAGGGGGCACATGAACGGTCTCGACTGGTCCGTGCTCATCGGCTACTTCGCCGTGATGGTGGCGATCGGCGTCTGGTCGCACAAACGCGTGGACAACGTCAGCGACTTCTTCACGGCCGGCGGCAAGATGCCCTGGTGGCTGTCCGGCATCTCGCACCACATGTCGGGCTACAGCGCGGTGATGTTCACCGGGTACGCGGGCATCGCCTACACCTACGGCGTGACGTCGTTCGTGACGTGGTCCTTCCCGATCGCGCTCGGCATCGCCATCGGCTCCACCCTGTTCGCGCCGCGCATCAACCGGCTTCGGTCCCGGCTGCACGTGGCCTCTCCCCTGGAGTACCTGAAGAACCGGTACAACCTGCCCACCCAGCAGGCCCTGGCCTGGTCCGGGATGCTGCTGAAGATCGTGGACGTGGCGGCGAAGTGGGCGGCCATCGCCACCCTGCTGTCGGTCTTCACCGGCATCTCCCTCAACCAGGGCATCCTCATCACCGGTGTCGTCACGGGCGTCTACTGCACGATCGGCGGCCTGTGGGCGGACGCGCTGACCGAACTCGGCCAGTTCGTCATCCAGCTGCTGGCCGGCGTCGCGATGTTCGTGGCCGTCGTCGTGAGGCTCGACGACCACGGCGGCTTCTTCGGCGTCTGGGACGAGCCCGAACTCCAGGGCCACGCCGAACCGCTGGTCGGCCCGTACGGGGCGGTGTTCCTGCTCGCCTACCTCTTCATCAAGCTCTTCGAGTACAACGGCGGCATGCTCAACCAGGCCCAGCGCTACATGGCCACGAGCAACGCCCGGGAGGCCACCCGCTCCGCGCGGCTGTCGGCGGTGCTGTGGCTGGTCTGGCCGCTGGTGCTGTTCTTCCCGATGTGGATGTCGCCGCTGCTGGTGGAGTCGCAGAAGCCGGACGGCTCCGACTCGTACGCCCTGATGACCGAGCAGCTGCTGCCGCACGGCCTGCTGGGTCTGGTCATCGTCGGCTTCTTCTCGCACACCATGGCCATGTGCTCCTCGGACGCCAACGCCATCGCGGCCGTCTTCACCCGGGACGTGGCGCCGGTGCTGTCCGCGCGGGCGCGGGCCTGGGGCACCCGGTCCGGGCTGCTGGCGGCCCGCCTGACCACGGTGGTCTTCCTCGCGCTGTCCATGGCGGTGGCCACCCAGGTCGACTCGCCGACGTTCAAGGACATCATCACCGTCGTGATCAAGTGGGTGGCCGGGCTGATGGGCCCGATCGCGATCCCGATGATGCTCGGTCTGCTGCGGCCCTTCCGCCGCTCCGGCCCGACCGCCGCGCTCACCAGCTGGGCGCTGGGTCTGCTCGCCTTCTGGCTGGTCAACTACCCGATCCACTGGAACGTGGAGGGCGGGGTGCCGCTGGAGTACCAGGTGTCGATCCCGCTGGCCGTGTCGCTGGTCCTGTACGTCCTGGTCGGCTACCTCAAGCCGGAGGACACGCCGGAACGGCTCGCGATCATCGAGAAGGTCAACACGGACGGCGACGACGACGCCTCCGGCGCGGCGGCGGCGATCCCCACGCCCGCGGGCGAATCGGGAGGGGTGGTGGGCACGGCCCGGTCGACCGACTGAGGCACGCCGCCCCGGTCTCCGTGTACGCCCCTCGGCGCCCGTCCGACGGGTTCTAAGGGGCGTACGTGGAGACCACGGTCCCGTCCTCGAAGGTGACGAAGACCGCACCGCCGTGGACCAGCGTGCTGGTCGGTCCGTCCCCGCTCTGCGACCAGCCGCTGAACGTGGTGGGGAACAGGCCGGCCCCGTCGGCGAGGCCGGGCGTGCTGACGCCCTCCGCCTCGGCCACGATCAGCCGGTCCCCGGCGACCCGCACCGTCCCCGTGCCGGACCAGGGCTGCGACCACAGCTTCCGGCCCGTGGGGAGGTCACGGGCGATCAGTTCCGCCTCCGCGCCGTCCGGTGCGCCTCCCTCCTTGCCGGACAGCAGGACCCCGGTGCGGCTCAGCGCCAGCGGGCGCTCGCCCCGGTGGCCACCGGTCACCTTGCGCAGCGTTCCGCCCTCGCGGACGCCGGAGGGGCAGGACAGGTGCCCGGCTCCCTGCCCGAGCGGCTCGCAGCGCTCGGGGGCTTCGGCGAGGGTCCGGCCGTTCGCGGCGGCCAACCCGAGGGTCCGGTCGCCGCCCCGCAGATGCACCGAGTCACCGGCGATCTCCAGGGACCGGGGGTCGGCCCCGTCCACGCTCCGCCGCCACAGCTGCCGGCGGTCGCCGGTGGCCGAGAAGGCGCGCACCAGCGCGCCGTCCGGGGCACCGCTCGCCCGGTAGGCGACGAACACCCGGCCCTCGTGGGCGCGGAGCAGGGGTGGGCACCGGTCAAGGTCCGCGCCCACG
>MUMD01000550.1 GCA_002155895.1 Streptomyces rochei | reverse complement strand
CAAACCCGTCGTCTTCTGGGAACGGGTCATCGGCGAGATCAACCGCGCCGACCCCGACGTCGTCTTCCTCGCCGAGGCCTTCACCCGCCCCGCGATGATGCACACCCTGGCCCAGATCGGCTTCCAGCAGTCCTACACCTACTTCACCTGGCGCAACACCAAACAGGAACTGACGGAGTACCTCACCGAACTGACGGGGGACGCCGCCTCCTACATGCGGCCCAACTTCTTCGCCAACACCCCCGACATCCTCCACGCCTACCTCCAGCACGGCGGCCGGCCCGCCTTCGAGGTCCGCGCCGTCCTGGCCGCCACCCTCTCCCCCGCCTGGGGCATCTACAGCGGCTACGAACTGTGTGAGAACACCCCCCTGCGCGAAGGCAGCGAGGAGTACCTCGACAGCGAGAAGTACCAGCTCAAACCCCGTGACTGGGCCACCGCCGCCCGCGAGGGCACCACCATCGCCCCCCTCATCACCCGCCTCAACACCATCCGCCGGGCCCATCCCGCGCTGCACCGGCTCAGGAACCTCCGCTTCCACCACACCGACAACGACGCCGTCATCGCGTACAGCAAACGTGAGGGGTCCGACGTCGTGCTGGTGGTGGCGAACCTCGACCCCCACCACACCCAGGAGGCCACGATCTCGCTCGACATGCCGCAGCTCGGCCTGGACTGGCACGAGTCGGTGCCGGTCCACGACGAACTCACGGACGAGACCTACCACTGGGGCCGCACGAACTACGTGCGGCTGGAGCCCGGCCGGGCCCCCGCCCACGTCCTCCACATCCGCCGGCCGTCCGCCGCCGCGCCCCGCAACGAAGGGTCCGCAGCCTCATGACCGTGAACGAGCCCGTGCCGGACAAGTTCGAGGACACCCCGGCCAAGGACCGCGACCCGGACTGGTTCAAGCGAGCCGTCTTCTACGAGGTGCTCGTCCGTTCCTTCCAGGACTCCAACGGCGACGGCATCGGTGACCTCAAGGGCCTGACCGCCAAGCTGGACTACCTGCAATGGCTGGGCGTGGACTGCCTGTGGCTGCCGCCCTTCTTCAAGTCGCCCCTGCGCGACGGCGGCTACGACGTCTCTGACTACACCGCCGTCCTGCCGGAGTTCGGCGACCTGGCCGACTTCGTCGAGTTCGTGGACGCCGCCCACCAGCGCGGCATGCGCGTGATCATCGACTTCGTCATGAACCACACCAGCGACCAGCACCCGTGGTTCCAGGAGTCCCGCAAGGACCCCGACGGCCCCTACGGCGACTACTACGTCTGGGCCGACGACGACACCCGTTACGCCGACGCCCGCATCATCTTCGTCGACACCGAGGCCTCCAACTGGACCTACGACCCGGTCCGCGGCCAGTACTTCTGGCACCGCTTCTTCTCCCACCAGCCGGACCTGAACTACGAGAACCCGGCCGTGCAGGAGGAGATGCTGGCCGCGCTCAAGTTCTGGCTGGACCTCGGGGTGGACGGCTACCGGCTGGACGCCGTGCCCTACCTCTACGCCGAGGAGGGCACCAACTGCGAGAACCTGCCCGCCAGCCACGCCTTCCTCAAGCGGGTGCGCGCCGAGATCGACGCGCACTACCCCGACACCGTGCTGCTGGCGGAGGCCAACCAGTGGCCGGAGGACGTGGTCGACTACTTCGGCGACTACGCCTCCGGCGGCGACGAGTGCCACATGGCCTTCCACTTCCCGGTCATGCCCCGCATCTTCATGGCCGTGCGCCGCGAGTCCCGCTACCCCGTCTCGGAAATCCTCGCCAAGACCCCCGCCATCCCGTCCGGCTGCCAGTGGGGCATCTTCCTGCGCAACCACGACGAGCTGACCCTGGAGATGGTCACCGACGAGGAACGCGACTACATGTACGCGGAGTACGCCAAGGACCCGCGCATGCGCGCCAACATCGGCATCCGGCGCAGACTCGCCACCCTGCTGGACAACGACCGCGACCAGATCGAGCTGTTCACCGCGCTGCTGCTGTCCCTGCCCGGCTCGCCGATCCTCTACTACGGCGACGAGATCGGCATGGGCGACAACATCTGGCTCGGCGACCGCGACGCGGTCCGCACCCCGATGCAGTGGACGCCGGACCGCAACGCCGGCTTCTCGACCTGTGATCCGGGGCGCCTGTACCTGCCGACCATCATGGACCCGGTCTACGGCTACCAGGTGACGAACGTCGAGGCGTCCATGGCCTCGCCGTCCTCCCTGCTCCACTGGACCCGCCGCATGATCGAGATCCGCAAACAGAATCCGGCCTTCGGCCTCGGCACCTACACCGAACTCCCCTCCTCCAACCCCGCGGTGCTGGCCTTCCTGCGGGAGTACGAGGACGACCTGGTGCTGTGCGTCCACAACTTCGCGCGGTTCGCCCAGCCCACCGAGCTGGACCTGCGCGAGTTCGCCGGACGCCACCCGGTGGAGCTGTTCGGCGGCGTCCGCTTCCCCGCGATCGGCGAACTGCCGTACCTGCTGACCCTCGGGGGACACGGCTTCTACTGGTTCCGGCTCACCCGAGTCGCATCCCGCATCGGCCGCCGCGTTTGAGCGCGGGCCGAGGAAAGGACGCGTCACCATGCCGAAGACCGCATCCCTGCGCCCCAGACGCGCGCACCTCGCCGAGCCGATGGCGTCGCTCGACGGGCTGCTGCGCGAGTGGCTGCCGCGCCAGCGCTGGTTCGCGGGCAAGGACCGGCCCGTGGCCGAGCTCGGTCTGCTGTCCATGACCGAGCTGTTCCCGGGCTGTCTGCACCTGCTGGTGCACACCGGGCACGGGCCTGTGCCCGCCCCGGGCGGCGCTCCCCCGGCCGGCGACTGCTACCAGTTGCTGCTCGGCGTGCGCGAGCATCCGTCGCCGCGCCTGGGCCGGGCCGTCATCGGCCGGGTGCAGGACGGGCCGCTGGCCGGCCGGACGGTCTACGACGCGCTGCACGACCCGCGGACCGCCCAACTGCTCCTGGAGCGCCTGCGGCACCCCGGCAAGGCGGGCCCCCTGCGCTTCGAGGCCGACCCCTCCCGGCCGGTGCCCGGCGGACTCGCGCCGCGGCTGCTGGACGCCGAGCAGTCCAACTCGTCGCTGATCTACGGGGACGAGTTCATCCTCAAGCTCTTCCGGCGCATCCAGCCCGGCGTCAACCCGGACCTGGAGGTCCCTGACGCGCTGGCCCGGCAGGGCTGCGACCGGGTCCCCGCACCGGTGGCCTGGATGCGGACCACCCATCCGTACGAGGCGACGCTGGGCGTCCTCCAGCCGTTCCTGAACGACGCCTCCGACGGCTGGACCCTCTCCCTGAACGCGCTGGCCGCCGGGGACGACTTCACCGTGCAGGCCCACGAGCTGGGACGGGCCATGGCCGACGTCCACCTCGCGCTCGCCGAGGCCTTCCCGCCCGGCCCGCCCGGGGAGAACGGCCGCACGGCGGCCGCGATGACCGAACGGCTGACCGCCGCCGCGCACTGCGTACCGGCGCTGCAGCCCTTCGTCCCCGGTCTGCGGGCGGCCTTCGCGGCGCTGTCCACCTGCGACTCCGGGCCGCCCGCCCAGCGCATCCACGGCGACCTGCACCTGGGGCAGGTGCTGCGGGCCGGACGCGACTGGTTCGTCATCGACTTCGAGGGCGAGCCGTCCCGACCGCTGTCCGAACGGCGCAGCGCCCACTCCCCCCTCCGGGACATCGCGGGCATGCTGCGCTCCTTCGACTAC
>MUMD01000055.1 GCA_002155895.1 Streptomyces rochei | reverse complement strand
CCGGCACCGCACCGGGCGGAGCCCTGAACATCAGTCCGGACGCGCTTTCTGTTCGACGCCCGGCCGTTGAGCACGTACACTCTCACCTCGTTGGCCTTCAGCGGCCCGCACTCATCCGGTGCACACCGAGCACCCGGGCGGATGCGGTACGTTGGGGACACACAAAGGGTCGTAGCTCAATTGGTAGAGCACTGGTCTCCAAAACCAGCGGTTGGGGGTTCAAGTCCCTCCGGCCCTGCTACACACACCTTCGCCAGGATGTGTGCGCATGTACGTACAGCAATGCACCGCCGTGCGGCTCAGACCGGGCGCGGCACGGCCACGACCCGGAATCAGGTGAGGACGAGTGACGGACGCCGTGGGCTCCATCGACATGCCTGATGCCGAGGACGAGGCTCCGGACTCCAAGAAGAAGTCCCGCAAGGGCGGCAAGCGCGCCAAGAAGGGCCCGCTGAAGCGCCTCGCGCTCTTCTACCGCCAGATCGTCGCGGAACTCCGCAAGGTCGTCTGGCCGAGCCGGAACCAGCTGTCGACGTACACCACCGTGGTGATCATCTTCGTGGTCATCATGATCGGCCTGGTGACTCTGATTGACTATGGCTTCTCTCACGCCGCCAAGTACATCTTCGGCTGAGTCGAGAGCGAAGGGCGCCGAGGTACCCGGCGCCCCTTTCGCGTGTTCCACCCCTATGTATCCAGGAAGAAGCAGCCACCGTGTCTGACCCGAACGTGAACGACGCCATCGAGCCGGTCGAGTCCGTCGAGGACGAGCTCGGCACCGTCGAGGGCGCCGACAACGAGGACACCCAGGTCTCCGCCGAGACCGAGGCTGCCGACGACGCCGCCGCGGACGCGGACGAGACCGCCGAGGCCGGCGAGGACGGGGAGTCCGCCGAGGCGGAGGAGGCCGCGGCCGAGGAGCCCGAGCTGGACCCGATCGAGGCGCTCCGCCGCGAGCTGCGCGTCCTCCCCGGCGAGTGGTACGTCATCCACACCTACGCCGGTTACGAGAACCGCGTGAAGACCAACCTCGAGCAGCGCGCCGTCTCGCTCAACGTCGAGGACTACATCTTCCAGGCCGAGGTGCCGCAGGAAGAGGTCGTCCAGATCAAGAACGGCGACCGCAAGACGATCCGCCAGAACAAGCTGCCGGGTTACGTCCTGGTCCGCATGGACCTGACCAACGAGTCGTGGGGCGTCGTCCGCAACACCCCCGGCGTCACCGGCTTCGTCGGCAACGCCTACGACCCGTACCCGCTGACGCTGGACGAGATCGTCAAGATGCTCGCCCCGGAGGCCGAGGAGAAGGCCGCCCGCGAGGCCGCCGAGGCCGAGGGCAAGCCGGCTCCGCAGCGCAAGGTCGAGGTCCAGGTGCTGGACTTCGAGGTCGGCGACTCGGTCACCGTCACCGACGGCCCGTTCGCGACGCTGCAGGCCACGATCAACGAGATCAACGCCGACTCGAAGAAGGTCAAGGGCCTCGTCGAGATCTTCGGCCGCGAGACCCCGGTCGAGCTGAGCTTCGACCAGATCCAGAAGAACTAGTTCTTCTCGGACGTACGCTTCCGCGCAGGTCAGGCAGGGCCCTCGGGGACTGCCTGACCTGCGCGGTTTTTGGCCGCGCATCCATACCCGTTATCGTTGTGCGGTATGCCTGTCTCCGGGTGGTTCCCCGGAGGCGGGCAGGACCCGAATCGAAAGGACCCGGAGAGCTATGCCTCCCAAGAAGAAGAAGGTCACGGGGCTCATCAAGCTCCAGATCCAGGCCGGTGCCGCCAACCCGGCTCCGCCGGTCGGCCCCGCGCTGGGTCAGCACGGCGTCAACATCATGGAGTTCTGCAAGGCCTACAACGCCGCGACCGAGTCGCAGCGTGGCTGGGTCATCCCGGTGGAGATCACGGTCTACGAGGACCGCTCCTTCACCTTCATCACCAAGACCCCGCCGGCCGCGAAGATGATCCTCAAGGCCGCGGGTGTGGAGAAGGGCTCCGGCGAGCCGCACAAGACCAAGGTCGCGAAGATCACGCGTGACCAGGTCCGTGAGATCGCCACCACCAAGATGCCCGACCTCAACGCCAACGACCTGGACGCCGCCGAGAAGATCATCGCCGGCACCGCCCGTTCCATGGGCGTCACGGTCGAGGGCTGACCTCCACCCCCGTAAGCACGCCACGCGGCGGTAGCCGCATGGTCAGGACAGTGTGGCAGGGCCTGCTCGGCCCGGACCACGACTCCTAAGAAGCCAACAGGAGCAGTAGTGAGCAAGCGCAGCAAGTCTCTCCGCGCTGCGGACGCCAAGATCGACCGGGACAAGCTCTACGCCCCGCTCGAGGCCGTCCGTCTCGCCAAGGAGACCTCCACGACCAAGTTCGACGGCACCGTCGAGGTCGCCTTCCGCCTGGGTGTCGACCCGCGCAAGGCCGACCAGATGGTCCGTGGCACCGTGAACCTCCCGCACGGCACCGGCAAGACCGCCCGGGTCCTGGTCTTCGCGACCGGTGACCGTGCCGAGGCCGCGCGTGCCGCGGGCGCCGACATCGTCGGCGCCGACGAGCTGATCGACGAGGTGTCGAAGGGCCGTCTGGACTTCGACGCCGTCGTCGCCACCCCGGACCTCATGGGCAAGGTCGGCCGCCTCGGCCGCGTGCTCGGTCCCCGTGGTCTCATGCCGAACCCGAAGACCGGCACCGTGACCCCGGACGTCGCCAAGGCTGTCAACGACATCAAGGGCGGCAAGATCGAGTTCCGCGTCGACAAGCACTCGAACCTGCACTTCATCATCGGCAAGACGTCGTTCGACGACACCAAGCTGGTGGAGAACTACGGCGCGGCCCTGGAGGAGATCCTCCGCCTGAAGCCGTCCGCCGCCAAGGGTCGCTACATCAAGAAGGCCGCCATCAGCACCACGATGGGCCCCGGCATCCCGGTCGACTCCAACCGCACCCGCAACCTCCTCGTCGAGGAGGACCCGGCCGCGGTCTGAGCCCACGGCTCGCCCCACCGGTTCACGGGCCCCGCACCTTTCGAGGTGCGGGGCCCGTTCCCTTTCCCGTACAGGTGTCGCAGCACTGCGTTAACGTGCGGGCAGGGGGTGGCGCATGAGGGGCGCGAGGAGCAGCGGAGCACGCCGTACGGTCGTGGTGATCGCGGTGACGGTCGCGCTGGCGTGCGGCACGGCCTGCACGTCCTCGGGCGGGGCCGCCGACCCCGCGCCGTCCGCCGACCCGTCGACCCGGCCGCTGCGCGCGGTGGAGCGGGCCACCGCGCGGGCGGGGTCCGCGAGGGTCGAGTCCACGACCGTCATGGGCGACGAACTCTCCCTGGACGCCACGGGGACCCTCGGCTGGAAGAACGGCCTCACCGGCACCCTGAGGATCACCTACACGGGCGGGACGACCGCCGCGACCATGCGCGAGCTGGGCACCACGGCCATGGAGGCCCGGTACCTGCCCGACGCGTACTACGCCCGGATGGGCGACGGCTTCGCCGCCCGGGTGGGCGGCAGGCACTGGATCAAGTACGGCTACGCCGACCTGGAGGGCCTCGGCAGCGGTGCGGCCGGCGTCGCGGACGGGATGCGCGAGACCACGCCCGACCGGACGGTGAAGCGGCTCCTGGCCTCCGACGACGTACGCAGGGTGGGGGAGGCGACGACCCGCGGCCGGCGCACCACGCACTGGACCGGCACCGTGGGCGGAACGGCCGGGAAGACCGAGCAGACCGTCGACATCTGGGTCGACGACCGGGACCTGCTGGTCAAGAAGGTCGAGCGGGGACGGACGGAGAGCGGGGAGCTGACCCAGACGGCGTACTACAGCGACTACGGGGCCGCGGTCTCCGCCGAGCGCCCGCCGGCCGCCGACACCGCGGACTTCACGGAGCTGCTGGGCCGGACGAGGGACCAGGGCTGAGCCACCCGTGTGGGGACCACGGCTGAACCACCCGTGTCACGGCACATCCCGTAAATCACAAGATCGTTCGAACCATTCCGGATACGCTCGCGTCCTTGCTGTGGAGCAGCGATCTCCGCGCTGTGGAGAAGCCGTTGGTCTCCTGTGCTCATCGATTCCCGTGGGGGGAAAGCATGAAGACTTCCGTACGCATGCCCGTCGGCGCCGGCCTGGCCGCCCTGCTGCTCGCCGCCGGAGCGGTGGGCTGCTCCAAGGAGGACAAGGCCGAGGAGTCCCCGGAGATGACGCCGGCGGCGGCCGTCGCCGAGGCGGCGAAGAACACCGAGGAGATCGACTCCCTCCACTACCGCCTGACCGGGCGGGCGCCCGAAGAGGGGCGTGTCGAGGCCGAGGCCCGGATGCGGATGAAGCCGACCCTCGCGATGAGCATGAAGATGACGGCGCTCGACCAGGGTCCCGACGCCCAGGCGGAGATCCGGATCGTCGACAAGGCCATGTACATCGGCGGGGGAGCCGAAGCGGCCAAGGAGATGGACGGCAAGAGCTGGCTCAAGTTCGACCTGGCCGCGATGGGCGCCGGCGACGAGCTGAACCAGCTCGGCGGCGCCTCCCAGGCCGACAAGAACCCGGCGACCGAGTCCACCTTCCTCACCGGGGCCGAGGACGTCGAGAAGGTCGGCACCGAGACCGTCGAGGGCGTCGAGACCACCCACTACAAGGGCACCGTCTCCCTCGCCGCCCTGGAGAAGTCCCTCGCGGACGAGGACAAGGCCACCCGGGACAAGCGCCAGAAGAGCATCGAGCAGTACGAGCAGATGGGCGTCGACAAGCTCACGATGGACATGTGGGTCGACGGCGACGACCGGACCAAGCAGTTCCGGATGCGCGGTGACGCCGAGAAGGGCCCGCTGGACATGACCATCACCTTCCTCGGCGTCAACGAGCCCGTGAAGGTCACCGCTCCGCCGGCCAAGGACACCATGGACCTGGCCGAGATGATGGAGTCCCAGCAGGGCTGAGCCGCGGGCCGCCCGGGTCGGGTTCGCCCGGGCCGGGTCGCCGTACGGGCGGATTTGCTTGACACTGACCCGTTCGCGTACGCTCTCCGACGAAGCCAAAGACCGCTGGTCGTTGCCGTGTGCTCGCAAGAGTCACGGTGGCCGAAGGATCCGCTGAACTGCGGACGACCCGCGCAGGTGACTGTGGATGAGCTCCCGGAGCGCACGCCTCACGCGTGTGCCGACCGGTCGAGTCACGCCCCGTGCGCCTGCGCCGGGGCGTTTCGTTTTCCCCAGTCCTCCTTCGGGTCCGCGCGGTCCGAATCACCCGGAAGGAGGCCGAGGCTCTATGGCGACGCCCGAAAAGGCTGCCGCGGTTGCCGAGCTGACGGACAAGTTCCGCAGCTCCAACGCCGCCGTGCTGACCGAGTACCGCGGTCTCACCGTGGCGCAGCTCAAGACGCTGCGCCGGTCGCTCGGTGAGAACGCCCAGTACGCCGTGGTGAAGAACACGCTGACCAAGATTGCGGCCAACGAGGCCGGGATCACGCTCGACGACCAGCTCTTCGCTGGTCCGACGGCCGTCGCCTTCGTCACCGGTGACCCGGTGGAGTCGGCGAAGGGTCTGCGCGACTTCGCCAAGGAAAACCCGAACCTCGTCATCAAGGGCGGTGTCCTTGACGGCAAGGCGCTGTCCGCCGACGAGATCAAGAAGCTTGCGGACCTCGAGTCCCGCGAGGTTCTGCTCTCCAAGCTGGCCGGTGCCATGAAGGGCAAGCAGTCCCAGGCTGCCTCTGTCTTCCAGGCGCTGCCGTCGAAGCTCGTCCGCACCGTGGACGCGCTCCGTGCCAAGCAGGACGAGCAGGGCGGTGCCGAGTAATTCGGCTCGCTTTCTGACCCACGCCGCCTAGCGGCACGGGTCGCAGCGGGCCCGACGTACGCCCGCCTCACCCCGTACATCCGGCACCTGCCGAATTAGTGGAAGGACCGCCATCATGGCGAAGCTCAGCCAGGAAGACCTCCTCGCCCAGTTCGAGGAGATGACCCTCATCGAGCTCTCCGAGTTCGTGAAGGCCTTCGAGGAGAAGTTCGACGTCACCGCTGCCGCTGCCGCGCCGGTCGTCGTCGCCGGTGGCGGTGCCGCCGCCGGTGGCGCCGAGGCCGCCGAGGAGAAGGACGAGTTCGACGTCATCCTCACCGGCGCCGGCGACAAGAAGATCCAGGTCATCAAGGTCGTGCGTGAGCTGACCTCCCTGGGTCTGAAGGAGGCCAAGGACCTCGTCGACGGCACCCCGAAGCCGGTCCTCGAGAAGGTCAACAAGGAGACCGCCGACAAGGCCGCCGAGTCCCTCAAGGGCGCCGGCGCCTCCGTCGAGGTCAAGTAAGACCGCACCGGCACCACGGATCCTCCGGGGTCTGTAACGCCGTAGCACCGAAGAGCGATCATCCATCCGGGTGGTCGCTCTTCGGCGTGCCGGGGGTCCGGCGGCGGCTGCCTTGCGTGCGTCGCGGCGAAGAGTATGGTGATCTTCGTCGTGCCGTCTCCGGG
Source organism: Streptomyces rochei (assembly GCA_002155895.1). Classification (GTDB taxonomy): domain Bacteria; phylum Actinomycetota; class Actinomycetes; order Streptomycetales; family Streptomycetaceae; genus Streptomyces; species Streptomyces rochei. The sequence goes on along the minus strand of MUMD01000055.1, from coordinate 10,376 downwards.
GCCCTGAGAGCCGCTGGAGGCAACCGGTTCGGGCCAAGGGGGGCCTTGACGAACCGCACGCAGCGCGCAATTCTCAGGGCGTCGTCAAAGGATCCGAATCCGAGGCATGGATCGACGGCGAAGAGGGCAGTATCTGGGTGCGTTGAGGGCGAGGCCTTGCCGCACAGGTGGTGAGAACAACGAGGAGCGAACACGGTCCCCGAGAACCGCACTGGACATCAGTGTGCCAAGTGGCTACACTGACCCTTTGCGCTGCCTGTTAGCTGCCCCCTGCCCGTCACCAGGGGTCTGCCCTCGCCCGAGCACTGACGACCAGAGCATGTCTGACCTGGCACTTCAGCCACATCAGACACCCCCTGTCTCCGTGTGAGGAAGAGGGGCCGGTACGCGCGTAGTGAGTCCGAGCCCTCGGAAGGACCCCCTCTTGGCCGCCTCGCGCAATGCCTCGACCGCGAATACGAACAACGCTGCCAGCACCGCCCCGCTGCGCATCTCCTTTGCAAAGATCAAGGAGCCCCTCGAGGTTCCGAACCTTCTCGCGCTGCAAACCGAGAGCTTCGACTGGCTCCTCGGCAACGACGCCTGGAAGGCTCGCGTCGAGTCGGCTCTGGAGTCCGGTCAGGACGTCCCCACCAAGTCCGGTCTGGAGGAGATCTTCGAGGAGATCTCGCCGATCGAGGACTTCTCCGGGTCGATGTCGCTGACGTTCCGCGACCACCGCTTCGAGCCCCCCAAGAACAGCATCGACGAGTGCAAGGACCGCGACTTCACGTACGCGGCGCCGCTCTTCGTCACCGCCGAGTTCACCAACAACGAGACCGGCGAGATCAAGTCCCAGACGGTCTTCATGGGCGACTTCCCGCTCATGACCAACAAGGGCACCTTCGTCATCAACGGCACCGAGCGTGTCGTCGTGTCGCAGCTCGTCCGCTCGCCGGGCGTCTACTTCGACTCCTCGATCGACAAGACGTCCGACAAGGACATCTTCTCCGCCAAGATCATCCCGTCCCGGGGTGCCTGGCTGGAGATGGAGATCGACAAGCGCGACATGGTCGGTGTCCGCATCGACCGCAAGCGCAAGCAGTCCGTGACCGTCCTCCTCAAGGCCCTCGGCTGGACCACCGAGCAGATCCTCGAGGAGTTCGGCGAATACGAGTCCATGCGCGCCACCCTGGAGAAGGACCACACCCAGGGCCAGGACGACGCGCTGCTCGACATCTACCGCAAGCTGCGTCCGGGCGAGCCCCCCACGCGTGAGGCCGCGCAGACGCTGCTGGAGAACCTGTACTTCAACCCGAAGCGCTACGACCTGGCCAAGGTCGGCCGCTACAAGGTCAACAAGAAGCTCGGCGCGGACGAGCCGCTGGACGCCGGCGTGCTCACCACCGACGACATCATCGCCACCATCAAGTACCTGGTGAAGCTGCACGCCGGTGAGACCGAGACGGTCGGCGAGTCGGGCCGGGAGATCGTCGTCGAGACCGACGACATCGACCACTTCGGCAACCGCCGCATCCGCAACGTCGGCGAGCTGATCCAGAACCAGGTCCGTACGGGTCTCGCCCGTATGGAGCGCGTCGTGCGCGAGCGCATGACGACCCAGGACGTCGAGGCGATCACGCCGCAGACCCTGATCAACATCCGGCCGGTCGTCGCCTCCATCAAGGAGTTCTTCGGCACCAGCCAGCTGTCCCAGTTCATGGACCAGAACAACCCGCTGTCGGGGCTGACGCACAAGCGTCGTCTGAACGCCCTCGGCCCGGGTGGTCTCTCCCGTGAGCGGGCCGGCTTCGAGGTCCGCGACGTCCACCCGTCGCACTACGGCCGCATGTGCCCGATCGAGACGCCCGAAGGCCCGAACATCGGTCTGATCGGCTCGCTCGCCTCGTACGGCCGGATCAACCCGTTCGGCTTCATCGAGACGCCTTACCGCAAGGTCGTCGACGGCCAGGTCACCGACGAGGTGGACTACCTGACCGCCGACGAGGAGGACCGCTTCGTCATCGCGCAGGCCAACGCCACGCTCAACGACGACATGCGGTTCGCCGAGGCCCGCGTCCTGGTCCGCCGTCGTGGCGGCGAGGTCGACTACGTCCCCGGTGACGACGTCGACTACATGGACGTCTCGCCGCGCCAGATGGTGTCGGTCGCGACCGCCATGATCCCGTTCCTCGAGCACGACGACGCCAACCGTGCCCTCATGGGCGCGAACATGATGCGTCAGGCGGTGCCGCTCATCAAGAGCGAGTCCCCGCTGGTCGGCACCGGCATGGAGTACCGCTCCGCCGCCGACGCCGGCGACGTGGTCAAGGCCGAGAAGGCGGGTGTGGTCCAGGAGGTCTCCGCGGACTACATCACCACCACCAACGACGACGGCACGTACATCACGTACCGCCTGGCCAAGTTCGCCCGCTCCAACCAGGGCACCTCGGTCAACCAGAAGGTCATCGTCAACGAGGGCGACCGGGTCATCGAGGGCCAGGTCCTCGCCGACGGTCCGGCCACCGAGAACGGCGAGATGGCGCTCGGCAAGAACCTGCTGGTCGCCTTCATGCCGTGGGAGGGTCACAACTACGAGGACGCGATCATCCTGTCGCAGCGCCTCGTGCAGGACGACGTCCTCTCCTCGATCCACATCGAGGAGCACGAGGTCGACGCCCGTGACACCAAGCTCGGCCCCGAGGAGATCACCCGGGACATCCCGAACGTCTCCGAGGAGGTCCTCGCCGACCTCGACGAGCGCGGCATCATCCGCATCGGTGCCGAGGTCGTCGCCGGCGACATCCTCGTCGGCAAGGTCACGCCCAAGGGTGAGACCGAGCTGACCCCGGAGGAGCGCCTGCTCCGCGCGATCTTCGGTGAGAAGGCGCGCGAGGTGCGCGACACCTCCCTGAAGGTGCCGCACGGTGAGATCGGCAAGGTCATCGGCGTCCGCGTCTTCGACCGCGAAGAGGGCGACGAGCTGCCCCCGGGCGTGAACCAGCTGGTCCGCGTCTACGTCGCGCAGAAGCGCAAGATCACCGACGGTGACAAGCTCGCCGGCCGTCACGGCAACAAGGGCGTCATCTCCAAGATCAACCCGATCGAGGACATGCCGTTCCTGGAGGACGGCACCCCGGTCGACATCATCCTCAACCCGCTGGGTGTCCCGTCCCGAATGAACCCGGGACAGGTCCTGGAGATCCACCTCGGCTGGCTCGCCAGCCAGGGCTGGGACGTCTCCGGTCTCGCGGACGAGTGGGCGCAGCGCCTCCAGAACATCGGCGCCGACAAGGTGGAGCCGCGTACCAACGTGGCCACGCCGGTCTTCGACGGTGCGCGCGAGGACGAGCTGGCCGGTCTGCTGGAGCACACCATCCCGAACCGCGACGGCGAGCGCATGGTGCTCCCGTCCGGCAAGGCCCGGCTGTTCGACGGCCGCAGCGGTGAGCCGTTCCCGGACCCGATCTCGGTCGGGTACATGTACATCCTCAAGCTGCACCACCTGGTCGACGACAAGCTGCACGCCCGGTCGACCGGCCCGTACTCGATGATCACCCAGCAGCCGCTGGGTGGTAAGGCCCAGTTCGGTGGCCAGCGCTTCGGTGAGATGGAGGTGTGGGCGCTGGAGGCTTACGGCGCCGCGTACGCCCTCCAGGAGCTGCTGACCATCAAGTCCGACGACGTCACCGGCCGCGTGAAGGTCTACGAGGCCATCGTCAAGGGCGAGAACATCCCTGAGCCCGGCATCCCCGAGTCCTTCAAGGTGCTCATCAAGGAGATGCAGTCCCTGTGCCTCAACGTGGAGGTGCTGTCCAGCGACGGTATGTCCATCGAGATGCGTGACACCGACGAGGACGTCTTCCGCGCAGCGGAGGAGCTCGGCATCGACCTGTCCCGGCGCGAGCCGAGCAGCGTCGAAGAGGTCTGACGGGAGTCCGGTCCGGAGGTTCAGCGATGAAGATCCCTGAGCCTCCGGCCGGCCCCAGGACCCCCGTATCAGACCCCAAGACTTACAACCCTGAGAGGGATTGACGCATAGTGCTCGACGTCAACTTCTTCGACGAGCTCCGGATCGGTCTGGCCACCGCTGACGACATCCGTCAGTGGAGCCACGGCGAGGTCAAGAAGCCCGAGACCATCAACTACCGCACCCTCAAGCCCGAAAAGGACGGACTCTTCTGCGAGAAGATCTTCGGTCCGACCCGGGACTGGGAGTGCTACTGCGGCAAGTACAAGCGCGTCCGCTTCAAGGGCATCATCTGTGAGCGCTGTGGCGTCGAGGTCACGCGCGCCAAGGTGCGCCGTGAGCGGATGGGCCACATCGAGCTGGCCGCTCCCGTCACCCACATCTGGTACTTCAAGGGCGTTCCGTCGCGGCTGGGCTACCTGCTCGACCTCGCCCCGAAGGACCTCGAGAAGGTCATCTACTTCGCCGCGTACATGATCACGTACGTGGACGAGGAGCGCCGCACGCGTGACCTGCCCTCGCTGGAGGCCCACGTCTCCGTCGAGCGTCAGCAGATCGAGAACCGTCGCGACGCCGACCTGGAGGCCCGCGCCAAGAAGCTCGAGACGGACCTCGCCGAGCTGGAGGCCGAGGGCGCCAAGGCCGACGTGCGCCGCAAGGTGCGCGAGGGCGCCGAGCGTGAGATGAAGCAGCTGCGCGACCGTGCGCAGCGCGAGATCGACCGCCTCGACGAGGTGTGGAACCGGTTCAAGAACCTCAAGGTCCAGGACCTCGAGGGCGACGAGCTGCTCTACCGCGAGCTGCGCGACCGCTTCGGCACCTACTTCGACGGTTCGATGGGCGCCGCCGCGCTGCAGAAGCGCCTGGAGTCCTTCGACCTCGACGAGGAGGCCGAGCGCCTTCGCGAGATCATCCGCACCGGCAAGGGCCAGAAGAAGACCCGTGCGCTCAAGCGCCTCAAGGTCGTCTCCGCGTTCCTGCAGACCAGCAACAGCCCCAAGGGCATGGTGCTGGACTGCGTGCCGGTCATCCCGCCGGACCTGCGTCCGATGGTGCAGCTGGACGGTGGCCGCTTCGCGACCTCCGACCTGAACGACTTGTACCGCCGTGTGATCAACCGCAACAACCGCCTGAAGCGGCTTCTCGACCTCGGCGCGCCCGAGATCATCGTGAACAACGAGAAGCGCATGCTCCAGGAGGCCGTGGACGCCCTCTTCGACAACGGTCGTCGTGGTCGCCCGGTGACCGGTCCGGGCAACCGCCCGCTGAAGTCCCTGAGCGACATGCTCAAGGGCAAGCAGGGTCGTTTCCGTCAGAACCTGCTCGGTAAGCGAGTCGACTACTCGGCGCGTTCCGTCATCGTCGTCGGCCCGCAGCTGAAGCTGCACCAGTGCGGTCTGCCCAAGGCCATGGCGCTGGAGCTCTTCAAGCCGTTCGTGATGAAGCGCCTGGTCGACCTGAACCACGCGCAGAACATCAAGAGCGCCAAGCGCATGGTCGAGCGCGGCCGCACGGTCGTGTACGACGTGCTGGAAGAGGTCATCGCGGAGCACCCGGTTCTGCTGAACCGTGCGCCCACGCTGCACCGCCTCGGCATCCAGGCCTTCGAGCCCCAGCTGGTCGAGGGCAAGGCCATCCAGATCCACCCGCTCGTCTGCACCGCGTTCAACGCGGACTTCGACGGTGACCAGATGGCCGTCCACCTGCCGCTCTCCGCGGAGGCGCAGGCCGAGGCCCGCATCCTGATGCTGTCCTCGAACAACATCCTCAAGCCGGCCGACGGCCGTCCGGTGACGATGCCGACCCAGGACATGGTCCTCGGTCTGTTCTTCCTCACCACCGACGGCGAGGGCCGCGACCTCAAGGGCGAGGGCCGTGCCTTCGGTTCCGCCGCCGAGGCGATCATGGCGTTCGACGCGGGCGACCTGTCGCTCCAGTCGAAGGTCGACATCCGCTTCCCGGTGGGCACCATCCCGCCCCGCGGCTGGGAGCCCCCGGCCCGCGAGGAGGGTGAGCCGGAGTGGCAGCAGGGTGACACCTTCACCCTGAAGACCACGCTGGGCCGCGCGCTCTTCAACGAGCTGCTGCCCGAGGACTACCCCTTCGTCGACTACGAGGTCGGCAAGAAGCAGCTCTCCGAGATCGTCAACGACCTCGCCGAGCGCTACCCGAAGGTCATCGTGGCGGCGACGCTCGACAACCTGAAGGCGGCCGGCTTCTACTGGGCGACCCGTTCCGGCGTCACCGTGGCCATCTCCGACGTCGTCGTTCCCGAGGCGAAGAAGGAGATCGTCCGCGGGTACGAGGCGCAGGACGAGAAGGTCCAGAAGCAGTACGAGCGCGGTCTGATCACCAAGGACGAGCGCACGCAGGAGCTCATCGCGATCTGGACCAAGGCGACCAACGAGGTCGCCGAGGCGATGAACGACAACTTCCCGAAGACCAACCCGATCTTCATGATGGTGAACTCGGGTGCACGAGGCAACATGATGCAGATGCGTCAGATCGCCGGTATGCGTGGTCTGGTGTCGAACGCGAAGAACGAGACGATCCCGCGTCCGATCAAGGCGTCGTTCCGTGAGGGCCTGTCCGTGCTGGAGTACTTCATCTCCACGCACGGTGCCCGTAAGGGTCTGGCGGACACCGCTCTGCGTACCGCCGACTCGGGTTACCTCACGCGTCGTCTGGTCGACGTCTCCCAGGACGTCATCATTCGCGAGGAGGACTGCGGCACCGAGCGCGGTCTGCGGCTGCGGATCGCCGAGCGTGGCGAGGACGGTGTCCTGCGCAAGACGGACGACGTCGAGACCAGCGTCTACGCCCGCATGCTCGCCGAGGACGTCGTCATCGACGGCAAGGTCATCGCGCCGGCCAACGTCGACCTCGGTGACGTGCTCATCGACCAGCTGGTGCGCCACGGTGTCGAGGAGGTCAAGACCCGTTCGATCCTGACCTGCGAGTCCCAGGTCGGCACCTGCGCCATGTGCTACGGCCGCTCGCTGGCCACCGGCAAGCTGGTCGACATCGGTGAGGCGGTCGGCATCATCGCCGCCCAGTCCATCGGTGAGCCCGGTACCCAGCTGACGATGCGTACCTTCCACACCGGTGGTGTGGCCGGTGACGACATCACCCAGGGTCTGCCGCGTGTCGTCGAGCTCTTCGAGGCCCGTACCCCGAAGGGTGTCGCCCCGATCTCCGAGGCCTCCGGCCGCGTCCGGATCGAGGAGACCGAGAAGACCAAGAAGATCGTCGTCACCCCGGACGACGGCAGCGACGAGACCGCCTACCCGATCTCGAAGCGCTCCCGTCTGCTGGTCTCCGAGGGCGACCACGTCGAGGTGGGCCAGAAGCTCACCGTGGGTGCCACCAACCCGCACGACGTGCTGCGCATCCTGGGTCAGCGTGCCGTCCAGGTCCACCTGGTCGGCGAGGTCCAGAAGGTCTACAACTCGCAGGGCGTGTCGATCCACGACAAGCACATCGAGATCATCATCCGGCAGATGCTGCGCCGCGTGACGATCATCGAGTCCGGCGACGCCGAGCTGCTGCCCGGCGAGCTGGTCGAGCGGTCGAAGTTCGAGACCGAGAACCGTCGTGTGGTCCAGGAGGGCGGTCACCCGGCCTCCGGTCGTCCGCAGCTGATGGGTATCACCAAGGCCTCGCTGGCGACGGAATCCTGGCTGTCGGCCGCCTCCTTCCAGGAGACGACCCGAGTCCTGACGGACGCGGCGATCAACGCCAAGTCCGACAGCCTCATCGGCCTCAAGGAGAACGTCATCATCGGTAAGCTCATCCCGGCCGGTACGGGCCTGTCCCGCTACCGCAACATCCGGGTCGAGCCGACCGAGGAGGCCAAGGCCGCGATGTACTCGGCCGTCGGCTACGACGACATCGACTACTCGCCGTTCGGCACCGGCTCCGGCCAGGCCGTTCCGCTGGAGGACTACGACTACGGTCCGTACAACCAGTAAGCGAGCGGCTTGATACGACCGAAGGGCGGTCACCCCGAGTGGGTGGCCGCCCTTCGGCGTTCTCGGACCGGGGGTTCTACGGAACGCCCAGCTCGAAGATGACGTAGTGCGCGTACCAGCCGGAGGCGAGCGCGGCCGTGGTGAAGAAGACCGCCAGGCTCGGGAGCTTCAGCCGGGCCAGGGCCGCGGCCGGGGCGAGGAGCAGCGGGAAGGCCGGCAGCAGATAGCGCATGGTGTTGCCGAACATCTGCTGGGTGCCGAGGACCGTGATGATCGTGGCCAGCGTGTAGGCGACCAGGACCAGCGGGGGCTTCTTGCGCAGCATCAGGGCGATGAGGAAGGGCAGCGCAAGGACCAGCTGGACGGAGAGCAGGTCCGGCGTGGAGAACGCGAAGACGTAGTCGCCCTTGCCCACCGCGAGGTTGCGCAGCACGTCCAGGGTGTAGGCGCCGTAGTCGAAGAAGTGCGCCCAGCCCTCGCGCTGGAGGGTGAAGTAGGCGGTGGCCTCGCCGGTGCTGTAGCCGACCCAGGCGATGTAGGAGAGCAGGCCCAGGGGCGCCACGACCATGGCGTAGACCGGGCCCCGTATCCCGTGTTCGCGGCGGGACGCCGGGCGGGCCAGCGTCACCAGGGCGGCGAGGCCCACGGCGCCGATGAGGACGGCGGAGGTGGGGCGGTTCAGGCCCGCGGTGAAGGCGAGGAGGCCGGCTGCGACCCAGCGCTTGGTCATCACGGCGTAGCAGGCCCAGGCGGCGATGGCGACGAAGAGGGACTCGGAGTAGACCGCCCACTCGACGCCGGCGCCGGGGGCCACGGCCCACAGGCCGGCCGCGACGGTGCCGGCGCGGGCCCCGGCGACCAGGCGCACCACGGCGAAGATGCCCGCCGCCGCGACGAAGGAGAAGACGACGGAGACGAGGATGCCCGAGCCGTACAGGCCGAGGCCCGTGGTCTCCGAGACCATGCGGATCAGCGCCGGGTAGAGCGGGAAGAAGGCGACCGAGTTCTGCTGGACGGTGAACAGCCCGTCGCCGCCGAGCCGCACCAGGGAGGGGCTGTAGCCGTGCTCGGCGACCTGGAGGTACCACCAGCCGTCCCAGGTGCCCAGGACGTCCCACCAGTGGGCGCCGCCGCCGAAGCGCGGGTTCTTGCCCTTGTAGTCCCCGGCGTACTCCAGCAGGGAGGCGAAGACCGCGAGGCCGACCAGCTTGGTGACGCCGTACAGGGCGAGCGCGGGCAGGTACGGGCGGGCGCCGTCCGGGAGGGTGGGGCGCCGGGTCCACCGGTCCCGTGGCGGGCGCTTCGTGCGGGAGTCGTCGGGCGGCCCGTCCGGGGCGCCGCGCGACCCGTCGGTCACGGTGTCGTCGGCAGCCGTGTCCATGGCTGTCATCCCCCTCGGTCCGCCCTCAAGCGTCAATTGCTGCCATAAGATCGCACAAGAGTCGCACATCTGTGCTCAGTGTTCGGGGGAGGGGAGGCGCGGTGCCCGAGGAACCGGACGCGGAACGGCGCGAGACGGTCGTGCTGTCGGTCGTCATCCCGATGTACAACGAGGAAGAGGTCCTGCCCGCGCTGGTCAGCAGGTTGCGGCCGGTCCTGGACGGGCTGGGCGCGGCCCACGAGGTCGTCGCCGTGGACGACGGCAGCACGGACCGTACGGCGGAGCTGCTGGCGGCGTTCCGGCTGGGCTGGCCGGAGCTGCGGGTGGTGGCGCTGCGGCGCAATTCCGGCCACCAGGCGGCGCTGACCGCCGGCCTGGACCGGGCGGTGGGTTCCTTCGTGGTCAGCCTCGACGCGGACCTCCAGGACCCGCCGGAGAAGATCCCCGAGATGCTGGCGCTGGCCCGCGGCGAGGGCCTGGACATCGTCTACGGGGTCCGCGTCGACCGCAGCAGCGACACCGGCTTCAAGCGCTGGACGGCCGGTGTCTACTACCGGCTGATGCGGCGCCTGGCGGGCCCCTCGGTCACCGCGCAGGCCGGGGACTTCCGGCTGCTCAGCCGCGCCGCCGTGGACGCCCTGAAGGCGCTGCCGGACCAGCAGCGGGTCTACCGCCTCCTCGTGCCCTGGCTGGGCTTCCCCAGCGGGCAGGTGACGTACGAGCGCGCCCCGCGCGTCGCCGGCCGCACCAAGTACCCGCTGGGCCGGATGATCCGCCTCGCGGTCGACAGCGTCACCGGCTTCTCCGCGGCCCCGCTGCGCATCGCCACCTGGCTGGGCGCCGGTGCCTTCGTGGTCTGCCTGGGCCTGCTGGTCTACACCCTGACCGCCTTCGCGCTGGGCCGTACGGTGCCCGGGTGGACGTCGCTGTTCACCGGCATCGTGTTCATCGGGGCCGTGCAGCTGATCTGCGTGGGTCTGCTCGGGGAGTACGTCGGCCGCATCTACACGGCCGTGCAGAACCGGCCGACGTACTTCGTCCGGCACGACACGGCGGCGCCCGGGGCGCCCGCGGC
>MUMD01000549.1 GCA_002155895.1 Streptomyces rochei | reverse complement strand
CTCCCGCACCCCCCGACGCCCCCGCCACGGCGATCTGCACGCCCTGGTCGGCGAGGGCCTGCAGCTCGGTGGCGCCGCGGTCGTCGTGGGCGGGCGGCTCGTCCGTGACCAGGCGGGTGATGACGTCCGTGGGCACGGTCTGGAACATGGTGTCCGTGCCCAGCTTGGAGTGGTCGGCGAGCACCACCACTTCGGCGGCGGCCTGTACCAGGGCGCGGTCGACGGACGCGGAGAGCATGTTGGAGGTGGACAGCCCCCGCTCCGCCGTCAGCCCGCTCCCGGACAGGAACGCCTTGGACACCCGCAGCCCTTGGAGGGACTGCTCGGCCCCCGATCCCACCAGGGCGTAGTTGGACCCGCGGAGCGTGCCGCCGGTCATCACGACCTCGACCCGGTTGGCGTGGGCGAGGGCCTGGGCCACCAGCAGCGAGTTGGTGACGACGGTCAGCCCGGGCACCCGCGCGAGCCGGCGCGCCAGCTCCTGCGTCGTGGTCCCCGCGCCCACCACGATGGCCTCGCCCTCTTCGACGAAGCCCGCGGCGAGATCGGCGATGGCCGTCTTCTCGGCGGTCGCGAGATGTGATTTCTGCGGAAAGCCGGATTCCCGCGTGAACCCGCCCGGCAGTACCGCACCGCCGTGCCGGCGGTCGAGGAGTCCTTCTGCCTCCAGTGCGCGCACGTCCCGCCGTACGGTCACTTCGGAGGTCTGGACGACGCGGGCGAGCTCACGGAGCGACACGGCCCCGTTCGCTCGCACCATTTCGAGGATCAATTGGCGACGTTCTGCAGCGAACACGAAACTGACAGTAACCCCAACGACCGTCTGCTTTCAGCAGTATGCGCCGAATAACAGAAGTTGTTCGCACGGCAGAGGCGGAAGTGGTATACGTGCCTACCCGAGCCGCCTATGCCGCCCGCACGCGCCGCAACTCCCCGTGACCGGCGGGGATTCGCTTCCGGCCGCGGCTCAGCTCTCCCCGCTCGCCTTCCGGGTGTGCAGCTGCCGGGCGACCTCCGCGATCGAGCCCGAGAGCGACGGGTACACGGTGAAGGCGTTCGCGATCTGTTCGACCGTCAGGTTGTTGTCGACGGCGATCGAGATCGGATGGATCAGCTCCGAGGCCCGCGGCGCCACCACGACACCGCCCACCACGATCTCGGTACCGGGCCGGCAGAAGATCTTGACGAAGCCGTCCCGGATGCCCTGCATCTTGGCGCGCGGGTTGCGCAGCAGCGGCAGCTTCACCACCCGCGCGTCGATCTTGCCGGCGTCGACGTCGGCCTGCGAGTACCCGACGGTGGCGATCTCGGGGTCGGTGAAGACGTTGGCGGAGACGGTCTTCAGGTTCAGCGGGGTGACCGCGTCGCCCAGGAAGTGGTACATGGCGATCCGCCCCTGCATGGCGGCCACCGAGGCCAGGGCGAAGACACCGGTGACGTCACCGGCGGCGTAGACACCGGGAGCCGAGGTCCTGGACACCCGGTCGGTGCGGATGTGCCCGGAGTCCTTGAGCTTGACCCCGGCCTCCTCCAGCCCCATCCCCTCCGTGTTGGGAATGGCGCCGACGGCCATCAGACAGTGCGACCCGGTGATGACCCGCCCGTCGGAGAGCGTCACCTCCACGCGGTCCCCCACCCGCTTGGCGGACTGGGCCCGGGACCGCGACATGACGTTCATCCCGCGCCGCCGGAACACGTCCTCCAGCACGGCCGCCGCGTCCGGGTCCTCACCGGGCAGCACCCGGTCCCGCGACGACACCAGCGTGACCCGCGACCCGAGCGCCTGGTAGGCACCCGCGAACTCGGCACCGGTCACACCCGAGCCGACCACGATCAGCTCTTCCGGCAGCTCGTCCAGGTCGTACACCTGGGTCCAGTTCAGGATGCGCTCGCCGTCGGGCCGCGCGTCCGGCAGCTCCCGGGGGTGCCCGCCGGTCGCGATCAGCACCGCGTCCGCGGTCAGCGTCTCCTCGCTCCCGTCGGCGGCCCGCACCACGACCTTCCGCGACCCGTCGAGGGCCTGCATGCCCTCCAGCCGCCCGCGCCCGCGCACGACCCGCGCGCCGGCGCGCGTCACGGAGGCGGTGATGTCGTGCGACTGCGCGAGCGCGAGCCGCTTCACACGCCGGTTGACCTTGCCCAGATCGACTCCGACCACCCGGGCGGCCTGCTCCATCGGCGGGGTGTCGTCGGCGACGATGATCCCCAGCTCCTCGTACGACGAGTCGAAGGTGGTCATCACCTCAGCCGTGGCGATGAGGGTCTTGGACGGCACGCAGTCGGTCAGCACCGACGCCCCGCCCAGACCGTCGCAGTCGACGACGGTCACCTCCGCGCCGAGCTGAGCGGCCACCAGCGCCGCTTCGTATCCGCCGGGTCCGCCACCAATGATCACGATCCGAGTCACGTACTCCATTGTCCCGCACCCTTCAACGTGGGGCCGCCCGGGGGCGCAGTCGTTACGAGAACGGCGCGTACCCTCTCCCCATGTCGCTCTACGCCGCGTACGCCGGCAACCTCGACGCGCGGTTGATGACCCGCCGCGCCCCGCACTCGCCGCTGCGCGCGACCGGCTGGCTGAACGGGTGGCGGCTGACCTTCGGGGGCGAGCACATGGGCTGGGAGGGAGCCCTCGCGACCCTCGTGGAGGACCCGATCTCCCAGGTGTTCGTCTCCCTCTACGACATCGCCCCGATGGACGAGGACGCCCTCGACCGCTGGGAGGGCGTGGGCCTGGACATCTACCGCCGCACCCGCGTCCGCATCCACACCCTGGACGGCGAGGAGAAGGCGTGGACGTACGTCCTGAACGCCTACGAGGGCGGCCTGCCCTCCGCCCGCTACCTGGGCGAGGTGGCCGACGCGGCCGAATCGGCCGGCGCACCCCACGACTACGTCATGGAACTCCGCAAGCGCCCCTGCTGACGGCCCCTCGTCAGAAACAACAAACCAACAATCCGAATCCCGTGACCTCCGTCATCTACGCGCGTAGGCGTAAACCGGCTACCCTCTTCGGCGTGAACGCATCTCTTCTTCCGGACGACATCCAGGGCGACCCCTACGCCGCCGCCGACGCCGCCGCGGCCCGCCTGCGCGAACTCACCGGCGCCGAGACCCACGACGTCGCCCTCGTGATGGGCTCCGGCTGGGCACCGGCCGTGGACGCCCTGGGCGCCCCCGAGGCCGAGTTCCAGGTCACCGACCTGCCGGGCTTCCCCAAGCCCGCGGTGGAGGGGCACGGCGGCAAGGTCCGCTCGTACGCCCTCGGCGACAAGCGCGCGCTGGTCTTCCTTGGCCGCACCCACTACTACGAGGGCCACGGCGTGGCCGCCGTCTCCCACGGCGTGCGCACCGCCGTCGCCGCCGGCGCCAAGACCGTGGTCCTGACCAACGGCTGCGGCGGCCTGCGCGAGGGCATGCGCCCCGGCCAGCCGGTCCTGATCAGCGACCACATCAACCTCACGGCGACCTCCCCCATCGTCGGCGCGAACTTCGTCGACCTCACCGACCTGTACTCGCCGCGCCTGCGGGCCCTGTGCAAGGAGGTCGACCCCACGCTGGAGGAGGGCGTCTACGCCCAGTTCCCCGGCCCGCACTACGAGACGCCGGCCGAGATCCGCATGGCGCGCGTCATCGGGGCCGACCTGGTGGGCATGTCGACGGTCCTTGAGGCGATCGCCGCCCGTGAGGCCGGTGCGGAGGTGCTGGGCATCTCGCTGGTGACGAACCTCGCGGCGGGCATGACGGGGGAGCCGCTGAACCACGAGGAGGTCCTGCAGGCCGGCCGCGACTCCGCCGCGCGCATGGGCTCGCTGCTGACCCAGGTACTGGGCCGCCTGTAACCGGGGGTCTTGTCCCCCGGCGTCCCACGAGGGCTGCGCGCCCGGCGTGGGTGTGGGCGCGGGGGTGGGTGCGCAGCCCGGCGCCGACGGGGTGCCTCCCCCACTTTCGGCTTCGCTCGAGCGGGAG
>MUMD01000548.1 GCA_002155895.1 Streptomyces rochei | reverse complement strand
GAGCGCCGCGAGATGATGCTGGACCTGGTGCGTGGTCAGGTCGCGATCGTTCTTGGTCATTCCGGTGTGCAGAGTGTCCATCCTGACCGGGCGTTTCAGGATCTGGGCTTTGATTCGCTGACGGCGGTGGAGCTGCGCAACCGGCTGGGCAAGGTGACGGGGCTGCGGCTGGCGGCCACGGTGGTGTTCGACTATCCGACGGCCACGCTTCTCGCCGGTCATCTACTGGACGGTGTTCTCGGTACGGAAGCGGCGGCGGTGGTGCCGGTGGCGGCGTTGCCGTCGGTGGCGGACGATCCGGTGGTGATCGTCGGGATGGCGTGCCGTTATCCGGGTGGGGTTGCCTCGCCCGAGGACCTGTGGCGGGTCGTGTCGGAGGGTGTGGACGCGGTCTCGGAGTTCCCGTCGGACCGTGGCTGGGATGTGGAGTCGCTCTACAACCCGGATCGCGGGGCGTCGGGTACGTCGTACACGCGCTCTGGTGGTTTCCTGCATGACGCGGCCGAGTTCGATCCGGAGTTCTTCGGGATGAGTCCGCGGGAGGCGGTGGCCACGGACGCGCA
>MUMD01000547.1 GCA_002155895.1 Streptomyces rochei | reverse complement strand
CCGCCGCACCGGCCCCCGACGCCTCCGCAGAGCCCGCCGCCGGCTCCGCCCACGAGCCCGGCTACGGTCCCGCCACCATCGCGGGGAACGCGCGGATCACGGACGCCCAGCGCGCCCGTGCCGAGGGACGGTCGCCGATCATCGACCCGGGCATGCAGCCGGCGGGACTCACCGCGCTGCTCGGCCTGCTGCTGGCAGGCTCGGCGGCGCTCGGCACCTACGCCCTCCTCGTGCCGCTCGTCGTGCTGCAGGCGGTCACCGCGGCGGGCTGGTTCCGGCTGAACGGCATGTGGCCCGCCCGGCAGGGCATCGCGCTGGGCTTCGCCGGCGCGCTGGCCGCCGACGCGGCGATGCTGGTGTCCGACCGCTCCCCGGCGGCGATCCTCGGCACGCTCGGGGTGTGGGTGCTGCTCTCCCTCGTCCTGCAACTGCGTTCCCACGCCGACCCCGACGAGCGGATGTACGGCCTGATGGCCACCGTCGCCGCGGCGGCCCTGGCTGTCGTGGCGGGCGGTTACCTCGCCGCCGACGCGGACGCCGTGACGGTCGGCGCGGTCGCGGTGGCCGTCGCCGTGGTGGCCCGCGCCCTGCCGCTGCCGACC
>MUMD01000546.1 GCA_002155895.1 Streptomyces rochei | reverse complement strand
CTCCCCCGCCGCCCAGCACCCCGCCCGCGAGGCCGATCACCACGGGCAGTACGCCCACCGCGATGAACGCGGGCAGGAAGCACAAGCCCACCGGCGCGGTGACCAGGACGGCCGCACGGCGGGCCCGGGCCGTCGTGGTGCGGGCCCAGTCGGCGCGCGCCTGAGCGGCGAGGCGGGTGACCGGGCCGGCCGCGGGCAGACCGGACACGTCGGCCCGCTCCAGCAGCCGTGCGAGGGGTGCGGCACCGGGCAGTGCGGCCAGGCCGCGCCAGGCACCGTCCGGTTCGCCCCCGAGCCGGACCTCCGCGGCGCCGCGGCCCAACGCCTCCCCGACGGGTCCGCCGAGGGCGTCGCCCACCGCGCGGGCAGCGGCGACCGGCCCGGCGCCCGCCGCGACGCACGCCGCCAGCAGGTCAGCGGCCAGCGGAAGTTGGCGAGCGGCCTCGGCGGCAGCGGCCTCCCGCGCGGCCGTGGCGGCGGCCCTGCGTCCGGCGTGCAGGCGCCAGAGCATCACCGCACCCGCCAGCCCCGCCACCACACCGGCGACACCTCCGACGAGGGCCCATCCGGCACCCACCACGGCCACCAGCGGCAGCCGTCGGCGCAGCGCGTCAGGGACCTCGGCGCGTCGTGGGGCCGCACGGGCGGCCGTCGGGGCCAGGAGGCCGGTGAGCCGTCTGCGTACCGTCCGCTCCCGCCGCAGGGCCACGCAGCCCCGCGCCAGGCACCCGGCGGCCAGCAGCGTCCCCAGCACCGCCCCCAGCCTGTGGACGAAGTCCCCGGTCACGACTCGGCCTCCGCCCCGCGCACGATCCGCGTCACCCACCACACGCCCAGCCCCTCCAGGACCCCACCCGCGAGCAGACACATCAGTCCGGCTCCGGTGTGCAGCAGGACCCGCAGCGGGTCGGCGCCGAGGGCGGCGCCGAGGAGCAGGCCGAACACCGGCAGACCGGCGAGCATCACCGCCGTGGCACGCGCGCCCGCCAACTGGGCCCGCAGATCGGAACGCCGGTCCCGTTCCGCGCGCAGGGCGCCCTCCAGCCGGTCGAGTCCGGCCGCCAGGCCGGCGCCCTGGTCGACGGCGACCCGCCAGCACGCCGCCAGGCCGCGCAGCCCTTCGGCTCCGGGCTGCCGCGCGGCCACCGCGAGCGCGTCCGGCACGTCCCCGCCGAAGCGGGCCGCCGCCAGTACGGCGGCCTGCCCGTCGCCGAGCCCGCCCGAGTCGTGCGCGGCGCACAGCAACGCCTCACCGGGCTGCCGTCCCGCGCGCACCTCACCGGCGAGCGCCCCGCACAGGGCGATCACCGCGTCCTGCCGGCGCTCCCGGTGCCGCCTCGCCCGGGCGGCCCGGCGCGTCCGCCGCAGCAGCGGCACCCCCGCCGCCCCCGCGACGACCGGCAGCACCGAGCCGCCCAGTGCCGCGAGCACCAGCCCGGCCGCCAACGCCGACCACTCGGGCCTCACCCGGCCGCGCACGCGCCGCAGTCCGTCCGCCAGGCGCCGCCCCGGCGGTGGTCCCGTGCCGGCCGTCCCACCGTCGGCGAGCACCGTCCGCGCGCGCCTCAGCGCGGCCTGCCGCCCGCTCACCGCCAGCCATGACGCCGCCCCGAGGAACCCCAGGGCGACCCCCGTCGACAGCTCATCCATCAGCGTCACCCGTACGCCCCCTCACCGCGTCCTCGCGTCCGAGCCCGTCGGCGCGCAGCAGCCCGCGCAGCCGCTCCCAACCGCGCTCGGCGGCGAAGGCCTCCGCCTCCCACCGCAGCGCGGGCACGGTCCGCACCAGCCCCGACGGATCGCGTTCCAGCACGTGCACCTCGGCGATCCGGCGTCTGCCCGTCCGGTCCCGGACCAGGTGGAGGACGACGGAGAGGGCGGCGGCGAGCTGGCTGTGCAGCGCCGCGCGGTCCAGGCCGGCGGCCGTGCCGAGGGCCTCCAGCCGGGCCGGTACGTCGGCGGCGGCGTTGGCGTGCACCGTCCCGCAGCCGCTGTGACCGGTGTTCAGCGCGGCCAGCAGATGGGTCACCTCGGGGCCGCGCACCTCGCCGACCACCAGCCGGTCGGGCCGCATGCGCAGTGCCTGCCGCACCAGGTCCTCCAGGGTGACCAGGCCGGCCGCCTCCTGGTTGGCGGGTCTGGTCTCCAGGCGGACGACGTGCGGATGGTCGGGCCGCAGCTCCGCCGAGTCCTCGGCGAGCACGATGCGCTCGTCCGGGCGAACCAGCCCGAGCAGCGCGCTCAGCAACGTCGTCTTGCCACTGCCCGTGCCTCCGCTGACGAGGAACGACAGGCGGGCCCGCAGCAGCGCGCGCAGCACGCGGTCGCCACCGGGCGGGACGGTGCCCGCGGCCGCCAGTTCGTCGAGGGTGAACGCCCGCGGGCGCACCACCCGCAGCGACAGGCAGGTGCAGCCGACGGCGACCGGCGGCAGCACCGCGTGCAGCCGAGTGCCGTCGGGCAGCCGGGCGTCCACCCAGGGCCGGGCGTCGTCCAACCGGCGCCCGGCGACCGTGGCGAGGCGCTGCGCCAGCCGCCGCACGGCGCCCGCGTCCGGGAAGGACACGGACGTCAGCTCCAGGCCGCCGCCCCGGTCCACCCAGACCCGGTCCGGGGCGGAGACCAGTACGTCGGTGACCGAGGGGTCGGCGAGCAGCGGCTCCAGCGNNGCGCCACCCGCGCGGGCGTGGGCTCCGCCCCGCTCGCGGCGAGCCGTCGCCGCACCCCGTCGAGCATCCCGGACACCGGTCCGGCACCGGCGGGAGGCCCCGCGTCCGACGCCTCGTCGAAGACGGTGCCCGGCGACCGTCCCGGGCCGAGCCGCTGAGCCGGCCCCTGCGCTCCCAGCCCGGCCCAGCCGGGAACGGTCCCCCGGGCGGCCGACCGCCCGACCGCCCCCGCGATCCCCACCGGTGC
>MUMD01000545.1 GCA_002155895.1 Streptomyces rochei | reverse complement strand
GCCAGCGGCCAGAAGGCCGAGCGGCCGGGTTCGTCCACGGCGTGGGCGAGGAGCGCGACGGGCGGCCGCATGTCCGCGTCCGCGGCCAGTGCGACGAGGGCGTCGGCCTCGGGCGGCCCCTCGATCAGCACGATGCCCGGCCGGACCTCCTCCAGCGCCGCACGGACCGCCCGGGCCGATCCCGGGCCGTGGTGCCGCACCCCCAGCAGGAGCGGCCCGCCGCCGGTCGCCGCCGTCCCGCCGGCCCCCTGGCCTCCGGGTGCGCCCGGTCGTCCGCTCCCGAGGGTGTCAGTACCCGCCACGCCGTCCCCCTCGCCTCCGGGCCCAGGACGAGTCCTCGTCGTCCGTGAGGCCGCCCGGCGCCGCGACGACCGTCCACGTCCCCTCCCACGTCCGCGTGCGGGTCATGCGCTCACCTCCCGGCACGCCCGGTAGAAGTCCGTCCAGCCGTCGCGCTCACGGACGACCGTCTCCAGGTACTCCTGCCAGACGACGCGGTCGGCGGCCGGATCACGGACGACCGCGCCGAGGACGCCCGCGGCTACGTCGCCGGGCCGCAGCACCCCGTCCCCGAAGTGGGCGGCCAGTGCCAGGCCGTTGGTGACGACGGAGATGGCCTCGGCGGTGGACAGCGTGCCGCTGGGCGACTTCACCTTCGTGCGCCCGTCGCTCGTCAGTCCGTCGCGCAACTCCCGGAAGACGGTGACGACTCGGCGGATCTCGTCGATGCCGCCCGGCGCCGCCGGCAGGTCGAGGGAGCGGCCGATCTGGTCGACACGGCGCGAGACGATCTCGACCTCGGCCTCCGTGGTCTCGGGCAGCGGCAGCACCACCGTGTTGAAACGCCGGCGCAGGGCGCTGGAGAGGTCGTTGACCCCGCGGTCGCGGTCGTTGGCGGTGGCGATCAGGTTGAATCCCCGGACCGCCTGCACCTCCTGGCCCAACTCCGGTATCGGCAGGGTCTTCTCCGACAGGATCGTGATCAGCGCGTCCTGCACGTCGGCGGGCATACGGGTCAGCTCCTCCACCCGGGCCGTCGCCCCGTCCGCCATGGCCCGCATGACGGGGCTGGGCACCAGGGCGTCGCGGCTGGGGCCGTGGGCCAGGAGCCGCGCGTAGTTCCAGCCGTAGCGGACGGCCTCCTCGGGGGTGCCCGCCGTGCCCTGCACCAACAGGGTCGAGTCGCCGCTGACGGCCGCGGCCAGGTGCTCGGACATCCAGGTCTTCGCGGTGCCGGGCACGCCGAGCAGGAGCAGGGCACGGTCGGTGGCGAGCGTGCTGACGGCCACCTCGACGATGCGGCGCGGGCCCACGTACTTGGGAGAGATCTCCGTCCCGTCGGGCAGAGTGCCACCGAGCAGATAGGTGGCGACCGCCCACGGCGACAGCTTCCAGCGGGGCGGACGCGGTCGGTCGTCCTGCGCGGCCAGCGCGGCCAGCTCGGCCGCGAACGCCTCCTCCGCGTGCGGCCGCAAGGCGTCCGCGCCGGGCACCGGGCGCGACGCGCCCCCCTCCGGGCTCGGGTCGACGGTCGTCGTCGCCACGGACACAGGCATGGCTGATTCCCCCTCCAGCTCGGCCGGTTCGATCTGCCGTCCACGGTGCACCACGCCACTGACAATCGCTCTGACCTGCGGAAATGGACGACCGGACTCGATTGTCAGTGGGGGGATCTACCTTCGATGGCATGACTCAGCAGGGGGTGCGCTGGACCGCGGACCAGGTGCTGGCACTGGCACCTGACGCGGCCTCACGCGAAGCGGCCGGCAGGCTCGCCACAGCCGGTCCGTGGTCGGAGGTGGGGAGCACCGACGGGGGGACGGTGTGGGGAGTGTGCCGAGGCGGTGGCGGCGGGCCGTACCGCACGGTCGTCGACGTCGCGGACGCGTCCGGGCCCACGTGCACGTGTGGTTGCCCCAGCCTCAGGTATCCGTGCAAGCACGCGCTCGGACTGTTGCTGCTGTGGACGGGCGGAGACGGCGCGGTCCCGGAGGGCGAACCGCCGGCCTGGGCGGAGCGGTGGGTCACCGGACGACGGGAGGACGCGGAGGCGGCGGCCGGGGCGGAGACCGCTGAGACGGGGGCGGCCGGGACGGAGGTGGCGGCCGGGACGGCGGGGGACGCGTCCGGCTCCGTCTCGCGCACCCGTGACCCGGTGGCCGCCCGGCGCCGCGCGGAGCGGCGGGCCGAGCGGATCACCGCGGGCGCGACGGAGCTGGAGCAACGGCTGGCCGACCTGCTGCGCGGCGGCCTGGCCGAGGCGGAGCAGACGGGATACGCGTGGTGGGAGGAGACGGCGGCCCGGATGGTCGACGCCCAGGCCCCGGGCCTCGCCTCGCGCGTGCGGGAACTGGGTTCCACAGCGTCCTCGGGACCCGACTGGCCGGTCCGACTGCTGGAGGAGTGCGCACTGCTCCACCTTCTCGACCAGGGCTGGCTGCGGCGCGACCGGCTGCCGGAGGACCTGGCGGCGACGGTCCGCACCCGCGTCGGCCTGTCGGCGACGGCGGACGGTCCGGCGGTCCGGGACCAATGGCTGATCCTCGCCCAGTACGACAGCGTGGACGCCCGGCTGACGACCCGTCGCGTCTGGCTGTACGGCACGGAGACGGGCCGCACCGCACTGCTCCTCTCCTACGGCGCCGCGGGCCGGGCCCCGGAGCTGACGCTGCCCGTCGGACTGAGCCTGGACGCGGAGCTGTCGACGTATCCCGGGGGCGGCCGGCGGCGAGCGGCACTGGGCAAACGGTTCGCGCCGCCCGCGCCCGTGGAGATACGGCCGAAGGGCGTCACGCCGTCCCAGGCGCTCGCCCGTTACGGCAGGGCCCTGCGTGACGATCCCTGGCTGGAGTCCGTGCCGGTGACGCTGGAACAGGTCGTCCCGGTGCCGGACGGCGACTCCTGGCAACTGGCGGACGCGTCCGGGGAAACGGCGCTGCCGCTCACCCCGGCCTTCGGCAACCGAGCGGGCCTGTGGCGCCTCGTCGCCCTGTCCGGCGGAGTGCCCGTCCAGGTCTTCGGCGAGTGCGGCCACCGGGGGTTCACGCCCCTGACCGCCTGGCCGGCCGGACCGGGCCAGGCCGTCTCCCTGAACTGACCCCACGCGACGGAACCGGAGGGAAACCGCATGACCAGGACGCCCGCCACCGAGCCGATCACCGTGCCGCCCGAGTCGGGACTCTGGGACGACCTCGTCACCTCCGCGCTGCTCGGGACGGACCGGCGTACTCCCCCGGTGGGCGCGCACGGAAGGCACGCACCGGCGGCG
>MUMD01000544.1 GCA_002155895.1 Streptomyces rochei | reverse complement strand
TAGAGGAGGGAGGGGGGGGGGCGGGAGCGGCCGGCTTCCCAGTTCTTCACCGTCTGCGTCGTCGTCTGCAGTACCTGGGCGAGCCGGGCCTGGGTGATCCCGGCGGCCTCGCGTAGTCGGGCCCGTTCGGCGGGGCCGGGCAGGTCCGGGTCCCCGGCGAGCAGGGCGTCCACGGCCGCGAACAGCTCTTCTTCCGTCGGCATGCGCCACCTCCGCCCCCGACCCTACCACCGGTTAACCCTGGATTTGGGGTCGTATTTATCCCCTGATTTGGCTTCGGCGGGTGAACCCGGCCGCGGGACTGGCCTGATGCCGACGCCGCAGTGGAGAAGGGCTGGAGAACCGGTCGGGGCCGGGCCCGTCCGCAGTGATCGCACAGGCATGCTGACGGTGGCCGTCCCGCCGGTCACATTTTCTGCTTCCGGGTCGTCAGTGCAGTGAAGGCAACGCGGCCGCCCGGTACCGGTCGCCTATCGAATTTCTGGAGGAACCCATGACCGCTCGTATGCCCAACCCCGCGATCGTCGCCGGCCCCGACGTCATTCCCGCGCTGCTGAGCGTGGCCGGTGCCGTGAAGAACACCGGGGTTCCGGAGACCACGATCAACCTGATCTACCTGCGGGTCAGCCAGATCA
>MUMD01000543.1 GCA_002155895.1 Streptomyces rochei | reverse complement strand
ACCTGCGGGTCAGCCAGATCAACGGCTCCAGCTGGAACGTGCACAAGCACGCCGGCGACCTGAAGGAGGCCGGCGAGAGCGCCGAGCGGATCAGCACGGTCGCCGCCTGGCGCGAGACGCCGTTCTTCACCCCCGAGGAGCGTGCCGCGCTGGCGCTCGCCGAGGCCGCGACGCGGCTGAGCGACCGTCAGGACGCGGTGTCGGACGAGGTGTGGGCCGAGGCCGCCAAGTACTTCAGCGACCAGCAGCTCGCCGGGATCCTGCTGGCCACCGGTCTGAGCAACCTGTGGCACCGGCTCATCCCGACCACCCGCCAGCCCGCCGGGCCGGTCGGCGGCTGACGCCGCGGCGAGGACGGCCGGGGACGGCAGGGGACGGCAGGGGGGGCGGGCACCGCAGGTGCCCGCCCCCCGCCACGTGTTCAGGGTGCGCCGGGCCCCGCCAGGGACCGGTCCACCAGCGCTCCCGCCGCCCCCGTGTACGCGGCCGGGTCCAGCAGCGCGGCCAGTTCCGCGGCGGTGAGCACGCCCTTGAGCGCCGGGTGTTCGGCCAGCACGTCGGCCAGCGGACGGCGGGTCTCGGCCGCCCGGTGGGACGCCTGGGTCAGCAGGTCCTTCGCCTGCGACCTGCCCAGCCGGGGGGCGAGGGCGGCGCAGACGCGCTCGGACACGATCTGCCCGCCGGTCGCCCGGAGGTTGGCGCGCATCCTGCCGGGATGCACGACGAGCCCTGCGGCCAGCTCGACGGCGGTCCGGGCGGCGCCGCCCGTCAGGCGCAGCGCCTCCCGCAAGGGCTGCCACTCGGCGTGCCAGACGCCGGCGGAACGTTCGTCCTCGGCGGGCAGGCAGTGGGCCAGGACGGAGGCGAGGGCGGGCACCTGCAGGGCGGCCGAGCGGATGAGGGTGGCGAGGACCGGGTTGCGTTTGTGCGGCATGGCCGACGAGGCGCCGCGGCCCGCGCCGGCCGGTTCGGTGGCTTCCCCGATCTCGGTGCGGGTCAGCACCTGGACGTCGACGGCGATCTTGCCCAGCGCGCCGGTGGTGTGGGCCAGTGCCGCGCCGAGGTCGGCGACGGGGGTGCGCAGCGCGTGCCAGGGCAGGGCGGGCACCGCCAGTGCGGTCTCGTCGGCGTAGGCGGCGGCCAGGTCGTCGATGAGGGACTCGGGTGTGGTGTGGGGGCCGGCGTACTGGAGGTAGCCGGCGAGGGTGCCGGCCGCGCCGCCGAGGGAGACGGGCAGTCCGTGGCCGACACGGGTCAGGCGTTCGGCGGCTTCCAGGACCAGTTGCCGCCAGCCGGCCGCTTTCAGGCCGAACGTGGTGGGCACGGCGTGCAGGGTGAGGGTGCGGCCGGCCATGACGGTGTCGCGGTGGCGGGCGGCGAGTTCGGCCAGGGCGTCGGCGACGGCGTGCAGGTCGGCGATGATCAGCCGCAGTGCCCGGGCCGAGACGAGCATGGCCGCGGTGTCGAAGACGTCCTGGCTGGTGGAGCCGCGGTGGACGTACTCGGCTGCCTCGGGCGACCGTTGCGCCACCACTGCCGTCAGTGCCTTGACCAGGGCGACGACGGGGTTGGCGGTCTCGCGGGCGTCGAGGGCCAGCCGGCGCACGTCGAGGTGGTCGGCGCGGGCGCAGTCGGTGATGGTGCGGGCCGCGCCCAGGCACGCTGCGGAACGGTCCCCGAGAGCGCGGGCCGCACCATCACCGACTGCGC
>MUMD01000542.1 GCA_002155895.1 Streptomyces rochei | reverse complement strand
CGCCACCGACAACCGCTCCAGGACGAGTACGCCCACGCCCTCGCCCCAGCCAGTGCCGTCGGCCCCGGCCGCGAAGGCCTTGCAGCGGCCGTCACCGGCCAGGCCACGCTGCCGGGAGAAGACCTCGAACAGGCGGGTCGTCGGCATGACCGTCACACCGCCGGCGAGCGCCAGCTCGCACTCCCCCGCCCGCAGGGCGCGGGCCGCCAGGTGGAGGGCGACCAGTGAGGACGAGCAGGCCGTACTGATCGTGACCGCAGGGCCCTCCAGTCCGAGCGTGTAGGAGATGCGGCCGGAGAGCACGCTCGCGGAGGCGCCCGTGGCGAGGTAGGCGTGGGAGCGGTCGTCGGCACGCAGGAGAAGCGTCCCGTAGTCCTGGCCGTTCGAGCCCACGAACACGCCCGCGCGGCTGCCGTGCAGGGTCTTCGGGTCGATCCGCGACCGCTCGATCGCCTCCCACGAGCACTCCAGCAGCAGCCGCTGCTGCGGATCCATGACCACGGCCTCCCGCGGGGAGATACCGAAGAACGCGGGGTCGAACCGGCCCGCGCCGTCGAGGAATCCGCCTTCCCGCACGTACGACTTGCCGGGGGCGTCCGGGTCCGGGTCGTACAGCCGCTCCACGTCCCAGCCACGGTCCCGCGGGAACTCCGAGACGGCGTCCGTCCCGGCCTCCAGCAGCGACCAGAACTCTTCCGGGCTGTTCACCCCGCCGGGCAGACGGCAGCTCATCCCCACGATCGCGATCGGCTCGCGCTCGCTCTCCTCCAGTTCGTGCACCCGCTGCCGCGCCTCCTGGAGGTTCGAGGCAGTCCGCTTCAGGTAGTCGAGGAGTTCTTCGTCGTTGGGCATGGTGGTAGTCCGCTCCCGGGGGCGTCGGGCAAGGTCGAAGGTCGGCGTGGACGAGCCGCAGCCAGGTGCGCCGTTCGTCGCGGTCGGTCAACTGGTCAGCGGGAGATGCCGAGTTCGTTGGTGAGGAAGTCGAGCACTTCGGTGCGTGAGGCGGACTTCAGGTCGCGTGAGGACTCCGACCTGGGTTCGCAGGCGGTCTGCATGTCCTTGAGCCTGCGTCCGATGCGGGCGCGCGCCTCCGGTTCCAGCCCGACGGCGGCGAGTCTCGCCGCGAGTGCGTCGAGTTCGGCGAGCAGGTCGGCCGCGGTGTCCGTCATGGGGGTGCCGTCGATAACCAGTTGCTCGTGCAGGTGGTCGGCCAGCGACGACAGGGTCGGGTGATCGTAGACGAGGGTCGCGGGCAGCTTCATCCCGAGGCGTACGGTCAGCAGGTTGCGCAGTTCGACGGCGGTGAGCGAGTCGAAGCCGATGGCGTGGAAGGAACTGTCCGGGCCGATCGCCGCGCGCGTCTCGTGGCCCAGAACCCCGAGGACGAGTTCCTCCACGAGGTCCAGCACGGCTCGTCGGCGGTCGGCTTCGGGCAGGGCTGCCAGCTTGCTGGCCAAGCCGTCCTCCTCGCCCTGACCGCCCGGGCCGTCCTTTCGCTGCTCGCCCAGGGAGCGCACTTCCGGCAGGTCGGCGAGGAGGCGGCTGGGGCGCACCGCGGTGAAGTCGGCGACGAATCGCTGCCAGTCGACGTCCGCCACCACCTGCGTGGCCACCGGCTCGGCCATGACCTGCCGCAGGGTGGCGACGGCGCGGTCGGGGCTCATGAGCGGGAGGCCATAACGGCGCGTGCGGTGGGCTACGGCGGCGTCGGCCACCATGCCCGCGCCCTGCCAGGCGCCCCAGGCGACCGAAGTGGCGGGCAGGCCGTCAGCACGCCGCCGTTCGGCCAGAGCGTCGAGATAGGCGTTTGCGGCGGCGTAGTTGCCCTGTCCCTTGGTTCCGGTTGTTCCGGCCAGCGAGGAGAAGAGCACCAAGTGGGCTTCCCCGGCCGCCTCGTGGAGGTTCAGTGCGCCCTTGGCCTTGACCTCCAGTGCGGCGGCGAGGCGCTGCGGGGTCAGGGCGTCGATCAAGCAGTCGTCCAGTACGCCCGCGGCGTGGACGACCGTGCTCAGCGGCCGTTCGGCCGGTACGGCGCCGATCAGGCGCCGTACCGCGTCCGCGTCGGTGACGTCGCAGGGCTCGATGGTCACGGACGTTCCTGAGGCGCTGAGTTCGGCCAGCAGCTCAGCGGCTCCGGGGGCGTCCGGGCCGCGCCGGCTGACCAGCAACAGGTGCTGGATGTCCTGGGTGACCAGCCAACGCGCCACGTTGGCTCCGACGCCTCCGGTGCCGCCGGTGACCAGCACGGTGCCGCTCGGCTGCCAGTCGTCGGCCGGGGCCGACGCGGCGGAGCGTACCAGTCGGCGAACGGCGATGCCGTCGGCCCGCACGGCAAGTTGGTCCTCGGCGTCGGGAGCGGTGAGGGCCTGAGCCACCAGGTCCCGCATCCGTTCGTCGGCACGTGCGGGCAGGTCGACGAGGCCGCCCCACAACCGAGGCTTCTCCAGCGCGGCGACCCGGCCGAGCCCCCACACAGCGGCCTGCGCGACATCGGCGGGGTCGTCGGCCTTCCTGGTCCTACCGGCCCCGTCAGCCTCATCGGCCCCGTCGACGGAGACCGCCTGTCGGGTGGCGACCCACAGCGGGCCGATGCCCAGCTCGTCACTGACCTGCACAACCTGCGCCGTGGCGACCAACCCTGTCGGCACCGCAGCCGCATCGGGGTGCGGGCGGCCGTCGAGCGCCAGCAGGCTGAGCACACCGTCGACCCGACCGTCCTCGACGCTCTCACGCACGGCTCCGACCATCGCGTCCCGGTCGGCCGTCGCCGCGATCGGCACGTGGACGACTTCGCACCCGCGCTCGGCCAGCATCTTCTCGGCCCCCTCCACCCAGGGCTCCGTCCCGTCCGACTCGGGCACCAGCAGCAACCAGCGGCCGGAGAGCCGGTCCCCGGAGTCCCTCGTGCCGAGCCGCCGCCAGTGGATGCGGTATCGCCAGCCACCGTCCTGGGCCGCCGAGGAGGCGGTGAACAGAGGAGGTACGTCGAGCCAGTAGTGCTGGTGCTGGAA
>MUMD01000541.1 GCA_002155895.1 Streptomyces rochei | reverse complement strand
CTCCTACCTGGCGCCCGAGCAGATCGAGCAGGGCGCCGCCGACCCCCGGGTCGACGTGTACGCGTGCGGCGTCGTGCTCTACGAGATGCTGACCGGCGGCAAGCCGCACGAGGGCGACTCCCCCGCCCAGGTGCTCTACAAGCACCTGCACGAGGACGTGCCGCCGCCGTCGGCCGCCGTGCCGGGGATGGCGTACGAGCTGGACGAGCTGGTCGCCTCGGCGACCGCGCGCACCCCGGAGATCCGGCCGCACGACGCCGTGGCGCTGCTCGCGCTGACCCGTGAGGCCCGGGCCACGCTCACCGACGAACAGCTGGACGCGGTGCCGCCGCTGGCGGTCGCCGGGGAGCACGACAACGCGGAGGACCGCACGAGCGTGATCCCCCGCGCCCTCACGATGCCCCGGCCGCTGCCGGTCGACGGGGACGAGGGCGGCGCGGACGGCGGCTTCCCCGCGGACGCCGACGGGGTGCACCGCACCAGCCGGCTGGCGACTCCCCCGGCGGACCCGCCCGGACCCCGGCGGCCTCGGCTGCGACGGGGTCCGCTGGCGATCGTCGTGGCCGTCCTGCTGGTGCTCGGCCTGGGCACGGGCGTCTGGTACATCAACTCCGGCCAGTTCACCAAGGTGCCGGCGCTGCTCTCCAAGACGGAGGCGCAGGCCAGGGACCGGCTGGAGGAAGCGGGTCTGGACGTCGGCAAGGTCGAGCACGCCTACAGCGACACCGTGGAGCGGGGCAAGGTCATCAGCACCGATCCGGGCGTCGGCGAGCGCATCCGCAAGAACGACTCGGTGGCGCTCACCGTCTCCGACGGCCCCGACACCGTGAAGCTGCCGGACGTGGCGGGCTACCGGCTCGACCGGGCGCGGACCGTGCTGAAGGACGAGGGGCTGGAGCCGGGCATGGTGACCCGGGCGTTCAGCGACGAGGTCCCGAAGGGCTTCGTGATCTCCACCGAGCCGAAGACGGGCACCACGGTGCGCGCGGGCTCCGCGGTCGCGCTGGTCGTCAGCAAGGGCAGCCCGATCGACGTCCCGGACGTCACCGGCGACGACCTCGCCGACGCGCGGGCCGAGCTGACCGAGGCCGGGCTGAAGGTGAAGGTCGCCGAGGAGCAGGTGAACTCGGAGTACGACAAGGGACAGGTCGCCCGCCAGACGCCGGACTCCGGCAGCCGGGCCGCCGAGGGCGACACGGTGACCCTCACGGTCTCCAAGGGCCCCGAGATGATCGAGGTCCCGGACGTCGTCGGCGACAGCGTGGACGACGCCAAGCGGACGCTCGAGGACGCGGGCTTCGACGTGAAGGAGGACCGCGGTCTGCTCGGGCTGTTCGGCGACACCGTGAAGGAGCAGTCGGTGGAGGGTGGGGACACGGCGCCCAAGGGCTCCACCATCAAGATCACCATCAGGTGACCGCACGGGGTGACCGCTCTCACGGTCCGCGGGCGTGATCCCGCATGACACCCTGAACGGGTGAACAGTGAACGGTCCGCCTCCACCCCCTCCCC
>MUMD01000540.1 GCA_002155895.1 Streptomyces rochei | reverse complement strand
CCGGGCAAGAGCGGCCTGCGCGAACTGCTGACCGGAAGGTACGGCAAACGCACCCTCGTCATCGGCCTGCTGTGGTTCACGGGCTACTTCGCCAACTACGGCATCACGTCCTGGCTGCCGACCATC
Source organism: Streptomyces rochei (assembly GCA_002155895.1). Taxonomy (GTDB): domain Bacteria; phylum Actinomycetota; class Actinomycetes; order Streptomycetales; family Streptomycetaceae; genus Streptomyces; species Streptomyces rochei. Next base: position 418 of record MUMD01000540.1, on the reverse strand, counting down.
TACGAGGACCACTTCGACCTCGGCCTGTCCACGGCGCTCCTCTACTCCACCGTGACGAGCTGCGCGGGTCTGGCCGGCTGTCTGATCGTCGCCCTCACCGTCGACCGGGTCGGCCGCCGCAACACGGTGATCTGGTGCATGGCGGCGGCCGCGCTCTGCCTGCTCCTGCTCGGCCTGACGGGCGGCGACTCGGCGACGGGCGTCCTGGCCTGGACGTCCCTGGCCGCCGTCTTCCTCTTCGGCTCCAACATCTGCCTCTACCTCTACACGCCGGAGCTGTTCCCCACCCGGATCAGGGCCCTGGGCTCCAGCGTGGGCGGCGCGATGAACCGCCTGGGCGTCATCCTCGGCCCGATCGTGGTGGGCGCCATCTACGCGGGGGGCGCCATCGGCACGGTGTTCGTCACCCTGGCGGCCG
>MUMD01000054.1 GCA_002155895.1 Streptomyces rochei | reverse complement strand
GCCCAGGCCCCCGGGCACCCCGCCCCCGCCGAGCTGATCGAGCGGTACGCCGCGCGCTCGGGGCGCGACGTGTCCGCCGTCGCCTGGTACACGGCCTTCGCGTGGTTCAAGCTCGCCGTGATCCTGGAGGGCATCCACTACCGCTACACGCTGGGCCAGACGGTCGGCCGCGGCTTCGACCGCATCGGCGACCTCGTCCCCGTCTTCATCGAGCACGGCCTGACCACCCTTCAGAAGGGCTGACCCGCCATGGACTTCGCGTTCGACGCACGCACCGAGGAACTCCGCGCCAAACTGCTGGCCTTCATGGACGAGTACGTCTACCCGGCCGAGCAGGTCGCCCACGAGCAGCGCGCCCGTCTGGCCTCGCCCTGGGACACCCCGCGGGTCGTCGAGGAGCTGAAGGCGGAGGCCCGCCGCCAGGGCCTGTGGAACCTCTTCCTCCCCGACGCCGAGCACGGCGCGGGCCTCACCAACCTCCAGTACGCGCCGCTCGCCGAGATCACCGGCCGCAGCCCGCAGCTGGCGCCGACGGCGACGAACTGCGCGGCGCCCGACACCGGGAACATGGAGGTGCTGGCCCAGTTCGCCGACGAAGGGCAGAAGAAGCAGTGGCTGGAGCCGCTGCTCGCCGGTGAGATCCGCTCGGCGTTCGCGATGACCGAGCCGGACGTGGCCTCCTCCGACGCCACGAACATCACCACGCACATCGAGCGGGACGGCGACGAGTACGTCATCACCGGCCGCAAGTGGTACATCTCCGGGGCGATGAACCCGGACTGCAAGATCTTCATCGTGATGGGCAAGACGGACCCGGACGGCGAGGACATCCGCCGCCAGCAGTCCATGGTGCTGGTCCCGCGCGACACCCCCGGCGTCACCGTCGACCGGGCGATGCAGGTCTTCGGGTACGAGGACCACTACCACGGCGGCCACGCCGAGGTGACCTTCGACCACGCGCGCGTGCCGGTGTCGAACCTGATCGGCGAGGAGGGCGGCGGCTTCGCCATCGCCCAGGCCCGCCTCGGTCCGGGCCGCATCCACCACTGCATGCGGCTGATCGGCATGGCCGAGCGCGCGATCGAGCTGATGTGCCGCCGCGCGGTGTCCCGCGAGGCGTTCGGCAAGCCGCTGGCCCGGCAGGGCGTGATCCACAACTGGATCGCGGACGCCCGGGTCACCGTCGAGCAGCTGCGGCTCCTGGTGCTGAAGACCGCCTGGCTGATGGACACCGTCGGCAACAAGGGCGCGCACACCGAGATCCAGGCCATCAAGATCGCCACGCCCCGTGCGGTGGTCGACATCATCGACCGGGCGATCCAGCTGCACGGCGCGGGCGGTGTGAGCCAGGACTTCCCGCTGGCCGAGCTGTACGCCGGTGCCCGGACGCTGATGATCGCCGACGGTCCGGACGAGGTGCACCAGCGTTCGCTGGCACGCCGGGAGATCAAGAAGTACCTGTAGCGGCCGGCGGCTAGTAGCCGCCGCCGTAGTGGTGGTCCGTGTGCGCGAGCGCGCGGGCGAAGGCGACGAGGCGGAGCCAGAGAGGCGGTCTGCGGGTCATGCCACCAGGCTGGCTCGCGGCCCCGTCAGCGGTCCAACAGATCGTATCGCTGCGGTCCATCTCTAGAATCGATGGATGGAGATCCGCCAGCTCCGCCACTTCATGGCGGTCGTCACCGAGGGCAGCTTCACCGCCGCCGCCCGTCGCGAGCTGATCGTGCAGTCGGCGCTCAGCACGTCCGTCCGCAACCTGGAGCGGGAGCTGGGCGCCGACCTGTTCGACCGTACGGGCCGCCGGGTGGTCCTCACGGAGGCCGGCCGCGCCCTGCTGCCGCGGGCCCGCTCGCTGCTGGCCGGCGCCGAGGAGGCGCGGCACGCGGTCGCGGATGTGGCGGGGCTGGCCACCGGCCGGGTGGCGATCGGCACGATCCAGACGCTGACCTGCGTGGATCTCCCCGCCGAACTGGCCACCTTCCACCGCCGCTTCCCCGGCGTCCAGGTGTCGGTGCGGGACGCGCCGGTCGGTGAGCTGACCGAGGCGCTGCGCGCGGGCGAGCTGGACCTGGCGTACCTGGTGCCGGACGCGGGGGACCTGCCGGAGGGGCTGACGCCGTACGCGACCTGGCAGGAGGAACTGGTGCTGATCACGGCGCCGGACCACCCGCTGGCCACCGCCGGGCGGACCCTCATCAGGGACCTGGCCGACGAGCCGTTCGTCGACTTCCGTGCCGGTACGGGTCTGGAGACGGCCGTGCGGCGGCTGGCGGCGCACTGCGGTCTGGAGCGCCGGATCACCTGCGACGTGACGCAGATCGGGCTGCTGGTGGATCTGGTGCGGGCCGGGATCGGCGTGGCGTTCGTGCCGCGCCGGATCGGCGAGCGCGCGGGGCTGCCGTGTGTGGAGATCCGGCAGCCGGAGCCGGGCCGGACCGTCGTCCTGGCCGGGCGGGGGCCGCGGCCGCGCAATCCCGCGGCGGCGGCCCTCGCCGGTCACCTCACGGGACGCGTCACGGACGCAGCGCCCGCAGCAGCAGGTCCGCCAGGTGGTCGGCGACCTCCTGCGGGCTGAGCGGACCGTCGGGGCGGTACCAGGTCGACAGGTGGTGCACCGAGCCGAAGTGGTAGTCGACCACGAGGTCGGCCGGGGTCTCCTTGGTGAAGACACCGGCCCGCTGGCCCTCCTCGATGAGCGCGCGGAAGCGCTCGTGGTAGCGCCGGCGCTCGGCGCGCACCTGCTTGTTCTTCTCCGGGCTCAGCTGGTGCATGGACCGGAAGAAGATCGACGCGTCGTCGAGGTTGTCGATGGTCGTGACGACGACGTCGGCCGCCGCGTCCCGCACCCGCTTCTCGACCGGCTCGTCGGAGTCCGCGTAGGCGTCCAGGCGTTCCTGCTGGAGGCGCAGCACGCGCGCGTAGACCTCGTGCAGCAGGTCGTCCTTGGAGCCGAAGTAGTGGTACAGGGCGCCCTTGGTGACGCCGGCCGCCTCGACGATCTCCTGTACCGAGGTGCGGTCGTAGCCCTGCTCCGCGAAGAGCCGGGTGGCGGCGGCCAGGAGCCGCTGCGGCACCGGAGTGCCGTCCCCGTCCGTGGTCCTGGGCACTGCCGTCACCTGCCTTTCCTTCTCAGCGGCCGTCCAGCGGCCGTGCCTGTTCGTCCCGTTGCGTACGGGAACGCAGTTCCCGACGGAGGATCTTCCCACTCGCCGTCTTCGGCAGGTCGGGCAGGATCTCCACCTGGCGCGGGTATTTGTAGGCGGCCAGTCTCTCCTCGCAGTACGCGGCGAGGGCGTCCGGGTCCGTGTCGGCGCCCGGACGGAGGCTGATGTACGCCTTGACGGTCTCCCCGCGGTACCCGTCGGGCACTCCGACGACGGCGGCCTCGCGCACCGCCGGGTGGGTGTAGAGCACGTCCTCGACCTCGCGGGGCCAGACCTTGAACCCGGAGGCGTTGATCATGTCCTTCTTGCGGTCGACGACGTAGAGCCAGCCCTCCTCGTCCATGAAGCCGATGTCGCCGGTGCGCAGTTCGCCGCCGGGGAAGGTCTCGGCGGTGGCGTCGGGGCGGCGCCAGTAGCCGGGGACGACCTGGGGGCCGCTGACGACGATCTCGCCCTGCTCCCCGAAGGGCACCTCCGCGCCCTGCTCGTCGACGATCCGCACCACCGTGTCCGGGCCGGGGACGCCCACGGCGAGGGTCCCGGAGACCGGATCGACCGGCGCCTCCAGATGCGGCGGGACCGAGGCGCACGGCGCGGTGCACTCGGTGAGCCCGTAGCCGTTGCGGATGTACGGCCCGAAGCCGGCGCGGAACTTCTCCACCAGGGCGGGCGGCAGGGGGGCGCCACCGGAGGAGATGTTGGCGAAGGAGGCGAAGTGCTCGCGGGTGACGGCCGGGTGGGCGGCCAGCGCCATGAAGGCGGTGGACGGGCCGACCGTGTAGTGCGGCCGGTGCTCGGCGAACGCGTCCAGCACGACGCCCGCCTCGAAACGGTAGGCCAGCACGAGGGTGCCCACGCTGTTCAGGCAGGCCCCGAACTCGCAGACCATGCCGGTGATGTGGAACAGGGGCGCCAGCGCGAAGTAGACGGGCGCCTCGGGCAGGCCGAGCCCGGAGCGCTGCCGCTCGGCGTTGTACATGATGTTGCGGTGGGTGTTGGTGGCTCCCTTGGGGGTGCCGCTGGTGCCCGAGGTGTAGCTGATGAGCGCGGTGTCGCCGGGCTCCGGGTCGCGTCCGGCCGGGGCCGGGTGTCCCGAGCGGGCCGCCCGCGTGAGGTCGTCGGCGTCGGGGGCGTCCGGCAGCCGCTCGAAGGTCAGGACGCGGGTGTCCTGACGGCTCTGGAAGTCCAGCTCGCACCCGGTGAGCACGATCCGCACCGGCGAGTCCGCCGCCGTCTCGCGCAGATACGCCTCCCAGGCCCGGTCGGAGCAGACGAGCGCGGCCACCTCGCCGTCCCGCAGGACGTGGCCCACCTCCCCCGCCTTGTACATCGGGTTGACGGGCACCACCACCGCGCCCGCCTTCCAGGCCCCCAGCACCGCGAGGACGAAGTGCGGGGAGTTCTGCAGCAGGACCGCGACCCGCTCCCCGCGCTCCAGGCCCCGCGCGGCGAGGTGCCCGGCGACGGAGTCGGTCAGCTCGTCGACCTCGCGGTAGGTGAGGCGGCCGTCGAAGTAGGCCAGGAAGGTCCGGTCGGGAGCCTCGGCGGCGGCCCGGCGCAGGGCGTGCACCAGGGAGGCGTCCGGGTCGAGCGGCGCCTTCTGGGCGTCGGTCAGCAGGTCCAGCCAGGGCTTGGCGGCGTAGCGGGAGCCGGTCATCGGGCCGTCCCCTCCTCCCACTGCCGCTGGAGCCGGTTCATGCCGCGCAGCCAGCGGTCGGGCTCGACGGCGCGTGCCTGGTAGTACTCGGCGACCTCGGGGTGCGGGAGGATGAGGAAGCGGTCCTCCTCGATGCCCTCGAACAGGGCGTCGGCGACGTCCCCGGGTTCGATGGCGGTGGGCTTGAGCACCAGTTCGCCCGCGCTGCCGCTGGCGGTGAGCATGTCGGTGCGCACGCCCTGCGGGCAGATGGCGTGCACCTTGACGCCGCGGTGGCGGTACGTCAGGGACAGCCACTCGGCGAAGGCGTAGGCGCCGTGCTTGGTGACGCTGTAGGGGGCGGCGCCGATCATGGTGAGCAGTCCGGCGGCGGAGACGGTGGAGACGAAGCGGCCGCTGCCCCGCTCCAGCCAGTCGGGGAGCAGTTCGTGGGCCGCGCGGACGTGGGCCATGACGTTGACGTCCCAGGCGAGGGCCCAGACGGCCTCGTCGGCGGCCTCCGTGCCGCCGCAGCCGACGCCCGCGTTGGCGCAGTAGACGTCGACCGTGCCGCCCAGCGCCTCGCGCGCCTCGGTGACGATCGCGGAGGCGTCGCCCGGGACCGCGATGCCGCCGATCTCTTCGGCGACGGCCTTCGCCCGGTCGGCGTCCAGGTCGTTGACGACGACCCGGGCCCCCTCGGCGGCGAAGCGGCGGGCCAGGGCGGCACCGATGCCGCCTCCCGCCCCGGTGACCACGACTGAGGCATCCTGCACGGCTTCCACCATCGGTCTCCTTCGACACGGTTGCGGCGCCACCCGCGTGGGCCTGCTGCAGCGCCAGACTAACCAGTCGGTATGTACGACGGAAGAGGCGAACCGCGGTCTACTCCGTTCCGTAGGGCCCGGGACGCGGGTTAGCGTGCGTGCGCATGACACCCGCCGCGATCACGGAGGTCACCGCATGACGCTGTCCAGACGGAACCTGCTCGCCACCACGGCCGCGGCCGCGGCCGCGACGGCGGCCTCCACGGCCGCCGCGACCGGCGCGGCGCACGCGGCGCCCGGGGGCCACGGCGGCCGCCGGCTGCGCACCGGCTTCGAGCGTCTCGCCGACGAGGGTTACGCCCCGCTCGCCGGGCAGCGGGTCGGCGTGGTGACCAACCCGACCGGCATCACCCGGGACGTACGCCACATCGTCGACGTCATGCACGCCGACGACCGCGTGGACCTGATCGCCGTCTTCGGCCCCGAGCACGGGTTCCGGGGCACCGCGCAGGCGGGCGGTTCGGAAGGACGCTACGACGACCCGGCGACCGGGCTGCCGGTCTACGACACGTACCTCAAGAGCGGGCAGCCGCTCGCGGACGTCTTCACGGCGTCCGGCGTGGACACCGTCGTCTTCGACATCCAGGACGTGGGCGCGCGCTTCTACACGTACATCTGGACCCTCTTCGACTGCATGGAGGCGGCCCGGCTCGCGGGCAAGCGGTTCGTGGTGCTGGACCGGCCGAACCCGGTGACCGGACGGGCGGCCCTCGGACCGGTCCTGCACGAGGAGTTCGCGACCTTCGTCGGCCGCAAGCCCATCGCGCAGGCGCACGGCATGACGGTGGCCGAGCTGGCCCGGCTCTTCAACGGAGAGTTCCTTCGGTCGCCCGTGCCGCTGGAGACCGTGACGATGTCCGGCTGGAAGCGCTCGGAGTTCTACGACGCCTCCGGGCTGCCCTGGGTGCCGCCGAGCCCGAACATGCCCACGCCGGAGTGCGCGCTGGTGTACTCGGGGACGTGTCTGTTCGAGGGCACCAACCTGTCGGAGGGGCGCGGTACGACCCGCCCGTTCGAACTGCTCGGGGCGGAGGGCGTCGACGGGGGCTGGGCCGCCGCCGCGAACGAGGCCGGGCTGCACGGGGTGCGGTTCCGGGAGGCGTACTTCGCGCCCACCTTCTCCAAGTTCCAGGGGAAGACCGTCGGCGGCGTGCAGCTCCACGTGCACGACCGGGCCGCCTTCGACCCGGTGCGCACGGGGATCGCCCTCCTGGTGACCGCGAAGCGGAGCTGGGACGGCTTCGCCTGGCGCCCGGACCACTGGATCGACAAGCTCACCGGCTCCACGCTGGTGCGCACCATGATCGACTCGGGCGCGGACACCGACGAGGTGGTGGGCGGCTGGGAGGAGGAACTGGCGGCGTTCCGCCGCACGCGCCGCCAGTACCTCCTCTACAGGTGACCGTGGGACCGGCCGGTCACCGGTGGGACGTGAACTCCACGACCTGCTGGTAGGTCGGCCGGTTCTGCCAGCTGATGCCGCCGTGCTTGATGCCGCCGAGGGTGCGGTGGATCACCGAGTCGGCGCACCACTGGTCGCCCGCCGAGCAGTTCTCGTCCCCGGGGTAGACCTGGGCGGGCGTCCGGCCCGCCGCCTCCTTCAGGGTGGTGAGCAGGGTGTCCCGGCAGGCGGCGAGGTCGCCGCCACCGCAGTACGCGCGCGCCAGGGGTCCCTTGACGGGTTCACCGAGCACGGACCGGATGTCCTTGTCGACATAGCTCCACCAGCCGTACTGGAAGGCGCTGCCGGCGTGGGCGCCGGTCGGGCCGTGGGCGGCGGACGGTGACTCGTCGACCGGCAGGTTGCGGGTGAAGGCGGTGTACAGGTCGGTGCCGAGGCCCGGCTCGAACGCGGCCTTCACCAGCAGCGGCCACCAGGCGTCCAGGGTGCGGACGGCGTCGGCGTGGGTGTACTTCTTCGAACCGGCCGACGTCTCGGTGCGCAGGCCGCCCGCCGCGATCCACGCCTCGAGCCGGTCCACGGCCGTCTTCGCGGCGGGGTCGGTCACCGGCGCCGACTCGATCACCTTCAGCAGGTCGGGCACCACGTCCTCGGCCCGCAGGTCGGCGAGGCCCGCCTCGGCCATCGCCTTCACCAGCGCGGCGCGCGTGACTCCGCCCTCGGCGACCAGCTTCTTCACACGGTCGTCGAGCAGGTTGCCGCGGTGCACGGAGCCGTTGCCCCAGGGGGCGGTGGTGTAGTCCCGGGCCTGCTTGTTGTTCCAGGAGACGTAGTAGTCCTGGTCCACTGACTGCGGGTGGGCGGCGGGCGGGGTGTAGCGGGCCGTGTTGGCGGCCGGGTCCCAGTCCCGCCACTCGTACGCCGCCTCGGCCCGGACCGGGAAGTCGGCGTCGACGCCGTCCGCCCGCACCGGGTTGTCGCCGCTGTTGTAGTACGCGGTGTGCTCGGAGTCGGCGTAGAACCAGTTGAAGGTGTAGTTGATGTTCTGCACCGCGCTCCGGAAGCGCTCGGGGCCGTTCAGGTACTCCGGGTCGTTGAGCATCTGGAAGCCGATGATCGAGTCGGCCTCGTGCAGGTACGACGAGCGCAGGGAGGTGTAGGCGACCTTCTTGCCGTCGACCGTGGCGCGGTACTGGACCGGGCCGTACTTCGTGCGCCAGACCCGCATCGTGTACGAGCCGGCCGCGGTGCCGTCGGCGACGGTGGGCTTCCAGGCGTTCTTGCGCTCGATCTTCTCCATCGGCGTGCACCGGCCGCGGTAGAGGTAGTGGTGGTCGTCCTGGCACAGTTCGACCGCGTAGGTGTCGATGATGTCCTGGCCGGAGGTGGTCGCGCTCCACGCGTAGTCCTGGCCGCGGCCGAGTTCGACGTACATGCTCAGGCCCGCGAAGGAGGCACCGCGGGCGCTGATGCCGGGGCCCTGGATCTCCTGGAGCATGAGGAGCTGGGGCGCGAAGTAGCCGGTCTGCGGGCCGAAGACGGCGACCGGGTGGCCGCTCGCGGTGTGCTCGCCGCTGACGACCAGGGCGTTGGACATGCCGCGCCGGGCCGAGGAGAGGGCCGCGTCGGCGGCGGTGGCGGAGGCACCGGTCGCGTGCGAGGCGGCGGCGCTGCCCGTGCGGTCGTGCACCAGGGGCTCCGCCTCGACCGAGCCGGGGTCGGGCAGGGCGCGGCCCCGCGGGTCGTCGGGCTTCGTCAGGTACGGGAAGCTGCCGCCCTGCTGGGTGAGGACCGCCTCGGGGTCGTTGCGCTGGCGGAAGGACTCCCAGACCTTGGTGCCCTCCGCGACGCCGTACTTCTCCTGGGCGGCGAGCAGGGAGAGCGCGTTGGCGACCTCGCCGCCGCCCCCGGAGCCGAAGAGGGAGCCGATGACGGAGGCCAGCGCGATCAGGTCGGTGCGCTCGAAGTGCGCGATGGTGCCGGCGTTGGTGATCGCGTCCTTGTGGCCGGTGAGGACGTACTCGCCCGGGAAGTAGCGGCCCTTGTCGGAGGCGTCGATGTAGGCGTTGACGCCGTCGAGGTAGGCGTCCACGTCGGCCAGGGCCAGCTTCCCGCGCTCACCGGCCTTGGCGGCGGCGCTCTCGATCTGGGCCTCCAGCTCGGCCTCCGTGTAGGGGGCGCTGCGCCAGAACTGCTGTTCCAGGCCCTGGTTGGCGGGGGCGCCGCCCGCGAACGGGGTCAACTGGCCGCGTCCGACGTGCCGGAAGAGGTCCATCAGCCACAGCCGGTCCTGGGCCGCCGCGTAGCCGGCGCCGAACTCGGTGCCGTAGCGGGTGGTGCCGGTGATGTGCGGCACGCCGGTCCTCTTGTCGCGGACGATGGTCACGTCGTCGCGTCCGGCGGGGCGGAGGGTGGAGGCGACCTGGCCCTCGGGGACGCCGAAGGAGGCGTCGTTGAAGAAGGTGCTGATCTTCTCGTCGGTGAGGCCGGTGTAGCCGGTGGCGAGGTTCGCGTAGGGGCCGAGCTGGTCCTCGGCGTGCGCGGGCTGGGTGCCGAAGGCCTGGTTGAGGAGGATCTGGGCGAGGGTGGCGTTGCCGTTCTGGCCGGGCGGCAGGATGTCCGAACACCGGGCGCCGCAGTGGTCGTCCGCCGCCGCCGGGACGGCGGATGCGGCCGGGGCGTCCGTGTCGGCGGCCGTCGCCGGGGCAAGCGGTGACAGAAGGCCGGCGACGAGGGCGCATAGGGAGGCGCCCTTCAGGAACCCGTGGAAGCCGCGGGGAGTTCTCATTCTGTCGAGGGCGTTGCGTGGGGTGCGCCGTGGCATGGCAGCTCCTCCCGACGGGGATGGGCCGGACGTTACCGCCGGTATCCCCGAGTTGGAAGATGAACATGCGTCACTTTTTGGAGCGGGCGGATCGGCTGATGGGGTGCATCGGAAATCGGATGGAGCCGAATCGCCTGTCGATACGTCTATTCGGCGACGTCCGCTGGACGACGCCGAAGTGACCGAAGTGCAGGTGCAGGTGTGACGGAGGTGCAGGGCGATGGCCGGTTTCCGGAGTCTCGCGAGACAGGTCCGCGATCCACGATGCGATCTGGCACTGCGGCGCTACTCGCTGCGCAAGTGCCTTGAACGGTTCGCCCCTTACGGGCACCGGGCGACCTGGGACCATCTGTGCTCCCGGGCCGGGTTCGACCCCGAGGACCGCTCTCCGGACCCGGCGCGGCTCGTGGCCGCACTGGAGGAGCTGGAGGAGGCGCGGTCGGTGTGGCTGGCCTACGAGGTCGAGTTCGCCGAGCGGCGCAGGAAGGAGAAGCACGACGGGCTGCGCAGGCCGGGCAGCGTGGACGACTGGCACCGGCTGACCTGGGGCGGCTTCGGGGTCGCCTGGTGCGACGACCCCCGGGTCCACCCGGACGGGCCGCTGGCGGAGGTGCTGCGCCGGCTGATCTCCGCGCTGGAGCGCGAACCGGGGTCGGTGTGCCCGGTCTGCGACGGGGAGCGCCTCGTGTGGATGTACGACCTCGACCACGAGCCCTCCGCGGGCCCCGTCTGCACGGACTGCGGAATCCTGGTCCCGCGGCCCGTCCTGACCCCTGACGCGCTGGCGTACGCCCGGCGGGGACGGTTGCTGATGTCGGCGTAACCGGCCCGGGGGTGTGCAGGGGATGCCGCGCCCCCGCGGTCGGCCGCGCCACGGCCGAGGGTGTTGTCAGTGCGGACCGGCACCATGGGGGGATGGTGCAGGTCTGCTTGAACGGGGCCCGCGGGAGCGCCGACGGTGCCGTCGTGCCGCTGTCGCCGCAGGCCGTCGCGGACTCGGCGGCCGGGGCGGTGGCCGCCGGGGCCACGGATGTCCATGTCCACCCCAAGACACCGTGCGGCCGGGACACGCTGTCCCCGCGCGTGCTCGCGGTGACGCTCGGCGCGATCCGTGCGCGGGTGCCCGCGTCGGTGCCGGTGGGCGTCACGACCGGGGCCTGGGCCGAGCCCGACCCGGCCGCCCGGGTCGCGCGGATCCGCAGTTGGACGGTGCTGCCCGACCACGCCTCGGTCAACTGGCACGAGCCGGGCGCCGAGGAGGTCGCCGCGGCGCTGATCGAGCGCGGGGTGGGCGTGGAGGCCGGTGTCTGGTCCGGCACGGACGGGACGGCCCGGTTCCTGCGCTCGCCCCTCGCGCCGAAGGTGCTGCGGGTGCTGGCGGAGGTCACCGACCCCGACCCGGCGACGGCGGCGGACACGGCGCGCGCGCTGCTGGCCGGCCTCGGTACGGCCCGCGGCCGTCCCGTCCTGCTGCACGGCGAGGAGTCCGGCACCTGGCCGGTCCTGCGCCTGGCCGGCCGGCTGGGCCTCGCCACCCGCATCGGCCTGGAGGACACCCTGTTCCTGCCCGACGGCCACCGGGCCGTGTCCAACGCCGAGTTGGTCGCCGCCGGGGCGCGCGCGTGGGCGGCGGCGGCACGGGAAACGGCCGGTCCTCGCGGTGGGTGAGCGGTACGCACCGACGAGGGCACGGCTCCGCCCGCCCGCGCGAGCCGTGACGACGGCTCCGGTCCGGCACCCGGCCACACCGGCGACCGTCACCGTGTCGTCAGTCGCAGCACTCCGTCCTCCGTTCCCGGGCGCGACCGCCGCGTCGGCCGGCGGCCGCGGAGTCGCGGCGTTCCACCAGCAGGCGGGAGCCGGTGAGCCGGTCGCCGAAGACGTCGTCGGGGTTGGACAGGACGCAGGTCTCCAGGGACAGGCAGCCGCAGCCGATGCAGTCGGTGAGGTGGTCGCGCAGCCGGTTCAACTGCTTGATGCGCTCGTCCAGTTCGGAACGCCAGGACTCCGACAGGCGCGCCCAGTCCTCCGCCGTGGGCGTGCGCTCCTCCGGCAACTCGGCGAGCGCCTCGCGGATGGTGGAGAGCGGGATGCCCACGCGCTGCGCCGCGCGCACGAAGGCGACCCGGCGCAGCGCGTCCCGGCTGAAGCGGCGCTGATTGCCCGATGTGCGGCGACTGCTGATCAGGCCCTTGGACTCGTAGAAGTGCAGGGCGGAGACGGCGGCGCCGCTGCGCGCGGCGAGCTGGCCGACCGTGAGCTCGTGGATCTTCTCGGGAATCTGAGGCACTCCTCAGACCCTACCGACCCGGTCACCCGCCCGGCCCCCTCCGGTCCGTTGACAGGGGCCCCGCGGGCGACCATGCTAAGCAGTCGCTTAGAGTCCAGCGCACAGGTCGAGCGAGCAGAGAGGCCGGGACATGGCAGAGCCGAGGATCTTCACATCCGCCGACGAGGTGAAGGCCGCAGTCGGCGAGCGGTTGGGGTACACCGACTGGCTGGACGTCGACCAGAAGCGGATCGACCTGTTCGCCGAGGCGACCGGCGACCACCAGTGGATCCACGTCGACCCGGAGAAGGCCGCCGCCGGACCCTTCGGCACCACCATCGCGCACGGCTACCTGACCCTGTCGCTGCTGCCGCTCTTCGGACCGCAGCTGATCAAGGTCGAGGGCGTGAAGATGGGCGTCAACTACGGCACCAACAAGGTCCGCTTCCCCTCCCCCGTCCCCGTCGGCTCGCGTCTGCGCGCCACGGCGACGATCACCGGGGTCGAGGACGTCACGGGCGGCATCCAGGTGACCGTCGCCTTCACCGTGGAGCGCGAGGGCGGCGACAAGCCGGTGTGCGTCGCCGAATCGGTCTCCCGCTACTACCTCTGAGCGGCGCCGGACGTCCCGGCACCCACCATCCGCAGCACGAGGTCGGCGTAGAGCGCGCCGACCTCGTCGGGCGTGCGGGGACCCTTGACGTTGAACCAGCGGGCGACGTCGATGCAGAGCGACAGCACGGCCAGCGTCGTGCCCTTGACGTCCGGCACGTCGAACTCGCCCGTCGCCACGCCGTCCTCGATGATGCCGCGCACGGCGGCGTCGCACTGGCGGCGCAGCGCCAGGATCTCCTCGCGGGCCTCGGGCCCGAGCGCGTCCAGTTCGTACTGCACCACCCGCGCGGTCGTGCGCCGCCCGGCGTGCCAGCGGACGAAGGAGCTGACGGCGTCGGCGAGCCGCTCGGTGGCACTGCCCTCACCCTGGGCCGCGGCACGCAGGATGGACACGGCCCGCTCGTGGCCGATGCGGCTGATGCGGTGGAGCAGCTCTTCCTTGGTCTTGTAGTGGATGTAGAGCGCGGCCGGGCTCATGCCGGCCCGGCCGGCGATGTCGCGGGTGGTGGTCGCGTGGTACCCGCGCTCGGCGAAGGCCTCCACGGCGGCGACCAGGAGCCGCCGGGCCGCGTCCGGGGTGACCTCGCCCCACGGCTCGATGTCGCCGCCCGTTGTCTCGGCCGCCGTACTCATCGCTTGTTCGCCCCTCTCGGTGACAGGAGCACCACCATACCGCCGAAGGTGAGCGGGCGCTTAGTGCGGCTGCCGGCCCACGCGTCAGCCCAGCTTCTCGAAGGGGTCGTGCTCGGCGAGGAGCTTCTCCAGGCGGGCCTGGTCGACCCGGCTGACGATCTGGCCGGCCTCCTGACGGTCACGGATGATCTTGGCCAGGGTGAAGGCCGAGGTGACCAGGTACAGGACGGCCACGGCGAGGAAGGCACGCACCCAGGCGTCGGCCTGGAGGTTGTAGATGCCGACGGCGGTGGCGATCATCGCGACCGCGAACGAGGCCACGGCCTGCCCGTAGAAGGCCGCCGTGCTCTGCTGCTTGACCGGTGTGTCACTCATGGGGACAAGGGTCGGCGGATGTGGCCGGGGCCACATCCGCCGACGTACTCAGGTGGGGTACTCAGAAGGCCGAGACTCCGGTGAGCGCCCGCCCGATGACCAGCTTCTGGATCTGGCTGGTGCCCTCGTAGAGGGTCATGACGCGGGCGTCGCGGAGCAGTTTGCCGGCCGGGTACTCGTCGATGTAGCCGTAGCCGCCGAAGACCTGGAGGGCGTTGTTGGCGGCGCGCACGGCGGCCTCGGAGGCGAACAGCTTGGCCTTGGAGGACTCCACCGTGAAGGGTTGCCCGCGGTCGATCAGGTCGGCGACCCGCCAGGTCAGCAGCCTCGCCGCGTCCACGTCGAGGGCGATGTCGCTGATCAGCTCCTGCACCAGCTGGTGGTGGGCGATGGTCTTCCCGAACTGCTCGCGCTCCCCCGCGTACCGCACGGCCGCGTCCAGCGCGGCCTGGGCTATGCCGACGCAGCCCGCCGCGACCGACATCCGGCCCTTGGCGAGGGCCGACATGGCGACCGAGAAGCCCTTGCCCTCGGGGGCGAGCATCGCGGAGGCCGGGACCCGGACGTCCTCCAGGACCAGCTCGGCGGTGGCCTGGCCGCGCAGCCCGAGCTTGCCGTGGACGGTGCGGCGGGTCAGGCCGGGCGTGTCGGTGGGCACCAGGAAGGCGGAGACGCCCTTGTGGCCCGGGGCGTCCGTGGAGCGGGCGAAGAGCAGCACCACGTCGGCCCAGGTGCCGTTGGTGATGAACATCTTGGTGCCGTTGAGGACGTAGTCGTCGCCGTCGCGCACCGCGCGGGTGGCGAGGTTCCCGGCGTCCGACCCCGTGCCGGGCTCGGTCAGGCCGAAGCAGCCGACGTACTCGCCGGAGGTGAGGCCGGGCAGCCAGCGCCGCTTCTGCGCCTCGTCGCCCCAGGCGGCGATGGTCTTGGCGACCAGGCCGAGCGAGACGGAGACGATGCCGCGCACGGAGCTGTCGCCCCGGCCCAGCTCCTCGGTGACCAGGCAGTACGCGAGGTGGTCGCCGCCGGAGCCGCCGTACTCCTCGTCGATGGTCAGCCCGAGGAAGCCGACCTCGCCGAGCTTCTTCACGATGCCTCGGTCGACCTCCTCCGCCCGGTCCCACGCGACGACATGGGGGGCGATCTCGCGCTCCACGAAGTCCCGGGCGAGCTGCCGTACGGCGGTCTGCTCCTCGCTGAGCTCCAGGTTCATGCCGAGTCACCCCACAGGAAAGGAGTCTCGAAAGCCGAGACGTGAAGGATCTTGAAAGCCGTACATTTAAATTAGCACTGCTAGTTTCTGTGCGCAGCCCTACTATGTGCGCCATGGCCCGACCGCGCAAGCCCCTGCTCAGCACCGACCGGATCGTCGAGACGGCCCGCGCGCTGGTGGACGCGGAGGGCCTGGCGGCCGTCTCCACCCGCCGGCTCGCGGCGGAGCTGGGTGTCAGCGGCCCCTCGCTCTACAACCACTTCCGCACCAAGGACGAGATCCTGGAGGCCGTCGCCGACTCGGTGAGCGCCCAGGTCGACCTGTCGATGTTCCGGGACGGCCGGGACTGGCGGACCGCGCTGCACGACTGGGCGGTCTCCTACCGGGCGGCCCTGCGCGACCACCCGAACATCGTGCCGGTGCTGGCCCACGGCCCCGGCCGCCGGCCGGCCGCGCTCCACCTTGCCGACGCCGTCTACGGCGCGATGGTCGAGGCGGGCTGGCCACCGGCCCAGGCGACGTCCATCGGCGCGCTGATGCGCTACTTCGTCATGGGCTCCGCGCTCGGCTCCTTCGCCCGCGGTTTCCCCGACGACGCCAGCGCCTACGACCCCGCCGACTACCCGCACCTGGGCAGGGCCCACCTCCTGGCCGAGCAGCAGGAGAAGATCGACGAGCGGGCCTTCGAGACCGGGCTGACGGCACTGCTGGACGGGCTGGCGCAGCAGTACGCGCAGGTGGCGCGGGGCGCCTGAGCACACTTCGGCGCCGGCCGAACCGTGCGTACCGCATCCTGGGACGCATGACCGACAAGGACCCCGGAGCACCCGGACTCGCGCGGCTCGCCGGGCTGATCGCCGACGAGACCCGGGCCGCCTGTCTGCTGGCGCTCCTCGACGGGCGGGCGTGGACCGCCGGTGAGCTGGCCCGGCACGCCGGGGTGGCCGCCTCCACGCTGAGCGAGCACCTGGGCAAGCTCGTCGCGGGCGGGCTGCTCGCCGAGGAGCGGCAGGGCCGGCACCGGTACGTGCGGCTGGCCGACGACCGGGTGGCGCAGCTGGTGGAGGACCTGGCCGCCCAGGTGGCGCCCGAGGCGCGGCGTCCGCGCACCCTGCGGGCGTCGAGCGCCGGGTCGGCGATGGCCCGGGGGCGCACCTGTTACGACCACCTCGCCGGGCGGCTCGGGATCGCGGTCACCGACGCGCTGACCGGGCGCGGGCTGCTGCGCCAGGACACCGGCTTCGCGCTCACGGACGCCGGACTCGGCTGGTTCGGCACCGCCGGGATACCCCTGAAGACCGCCGGTCGCCGGCCGCTGGCCCGCGCCTGCCTCGACTGGACCGAACGCCGGCCCCATCTGGCGGGCGTCGCGGGCGCCGCCCTGTGCCGACACGCCCTGGACGCGGGCTGGTGCGTGCGCATCGGGACCGAGCGGGCGGTGAAGGTGACGGCGGCCGGCGAGGAGGCGCTGTCCGACCTGCTGGGGATCGATCCGGTGGCCCTGCGCTGAGCGGTGTGCCGCTTGCCCGTCCGGCGCCCCGGGCCGGCGCTTCGGTGTCCGGAACCCGCCGGTCGCCCCGTCCTTTCCCTCCTAGCCTCGGGAGCATGATGAGCACCGCCCCGTCCCGCCGACCGGACCTGCTCGCGGCCGGCGCGGCCTCGGTCACCGTCGTCCTGTGGGCCTCGGCCTTCGTCTCCATCCGGAGTGCGGGCGAGGCGTACTCGCCGGGCGCGCTGGCGCTCGGCCGGCTGCTGTCGGGTGCCCTGACGCTCGGCGTCCTCTGCCTGCTGCGCCGGGAGGGGCTGCCGCCGCGCCCCGCCTGGCGGGGGATCGCGGTCTCGGGCCTGCTGTGGTTCGGCTTCTACATGGTCGTCCTGAACTGGGGCGAGCAGCGGGTGGACGCCGGTACGGCCGCCCTGGTGGTGAACGTCGGGCCGATCCTCATCGCGCTGCTGGGCGCGCGCCTGCTCGGGGACGCGCTGCCGCCGCGGCTGCTGGCGGGGATGGCGGTGTCGTTCGCCGGTGCGGTGACCGTGGGGCTGTCGATGTCCGGCGAGGGCGGTTCCTCGCTGTTCGGGGTGGTGCTGTGCCTGCTGGCCGCCGTGGCGTACGCGGGCGGAGTGGTGGCGCAGAAACCCGCGCTGGGACACGCGAGCGCGCTCCAGGTGACGGCCTTCGGGTGTCTGGTGGGGGCGGTGCTCTGTCTGCCCTTCACGGGGCAGCTGGTGTCGGAGGCGGGCCGGGCACCGGTCTCCGCGACGCTGAACATGGTCTACCTGGGCGTCTTCCCGACGGCGCTGGCCTTCACCACCTGGGCGTACGCCCTGGCCCGTACGACGGCGGGCCGCATGGGCGCGACCACGTACGCGGTGCCGGCCCTGGTGGTCCTGATGTCCTGGCTGTTCCTGGGCGAGGTGCCGGGGCTGCTCACCCTCGGCGGCGGCGCGCTGTGCCTGGCGGGCGTGGCGGTCTCGCGCTCCCGTGGGCGCGCGGCGGTACCGGGGCCCGCGAGGACCCCGGCACCGCGCCGCGAGGACGTGCGGGACCACCGGCCCTAGGACGTGCGGGACCGGTCCTGGAGGACGTGCGGGACCGGTCCCTAGAAACGTGCGGGACCCGGTCCCGGAGGACGTTGCGGGACCAGCCCTACGGACGTGCGGGACCGATTCCTGAGCCCGTGCGGGACCGTCCTAGAAGACCACCAGCGCCCGCCCGCCCTTGCCCGCCAGCATGTTCTCGAAGGCGGCCGGGATGCCGTCCAGGGCGATGCGCTCGGTCACCAGCGCGCCGAGGTCCAGGCGTCCGGCCCGGACGTGTTCGGCCAGCACCGGCAGGTCCCGGGCCGGGTCGGCGTTGCCGTAGACGCAGCCGGACAGGGTGCGGCCCCAGTGGAAGATCTCCAGGGCGTTGAAGGTGACCTGCTGGTCCTTGCCGCCGATGCCGACGACCGTGGTGCGGCCGCCGCGCCGGGTGGACTCCCAGGCGGTGCGGATGGTGACCGCGCGGCCCACGCACTCGACGGCGACGTCCACGCCCTGCTTCGCGGTGAGGGCGCGGATCTCGCGGGCGGTGGTGTCGGAGGCGACGAGGTAGTCGGTGGCGCCGGCGGCACGGGCCAGCTCCTCCTTCTCCGGGGAGACGTCGACGGCGACGATCTTCGAGGCGCCCGCGATCCGGGCCGCCTGGAGGGTGGCCAGGCCCACTCCCCCGACGCCGAAGACGGCCACCGTCTCGCCCTCGCGGACCTTGGCCGAGTGGTGGACGGCGCCGTACCCGGTGAGGACGGCGCAGCCCAGCAGGGCGGCGTCGGCGAGCGGGATGCCGTCGGGGCAGGGCAGCACGCAGCCGGCGTCCACCACGGTCTCCTCGGCGAACGCGGCGACGTTCAGACCGGGGTGCAGATCGGTGCCGTCGTCGACGCGGCGGGCGTGGATGTTCGCGGCGCCGGTCAGGGCGTCGGCGCACAGCCAGACCTCGCCGAGCGAGCAGGCGTGGCAGGCGCCGCAGGACGGGGCCCAGTTGAGGACGACCGCGTCGCCGACGGCGAGGTGGGTGACGCCCTCGCCGACGGAGACGACCGTGCCGGCGCCCTCGTGGCCGAGGACGGCGGGGAGCGGCACGCGCATGGTGCCGTTGGACAGGGACAGGTCGGAGTGGCAGACCCCGGCGGCGGCGAGCCTCACCCGGACCTGCCCCGGGCCGGGCTCCGGCAGCTCGATGCCGGTGATCTCCAGCGGGGCGCCGGTGGCGGGCACGACGGCGGCGCGGACAGCGGTACGGACGGCCATGACGTGGGCTGCTCCCTGGCTCAGAACTGGAGGGACTTGGTCTGCAGGTACTCGGTCAGGCCGTGCAGGCCCAGCTCGCGGCCGACGCCGGACTGCTTGTAGCCGCCGAAGGGGGCCAGCGGGTTGAAGCGGCCGCCGTTGATGTCGACCTGGCCGGTGTCCATGCGGCGGGCGAAGGCGACCGCCTCGGCCTCGTCCCCGGCCCAGACGGCTCCGGCGAGGCCGTAGACCGTGCCGTTGGCGATGCGCAGTGCCTCCTCCTCGTCGTCGTAGCGGAGGATGGACAGGACCGGCCCGAAGATCTCCTCCTGGGCGATGGTCATGTCCTCGGTCACGTCGGCGAAGACCGTCGGGCTGACGTAGCAGCCCTCCTCGCGCGGCGCCTCGGGGCCGCCGGCGACCAGGCGCGCGCCCTCGGCGACGCCCTTCTCGATGTAGCCGCGCACCCGCTCCTGCTGCTTGGCGTTGACCAGGGGGCCGATCCGGTCGCCGTACTTGGCGGCCGCCTCGGCGGCCAGCGCCACGGCCTCGTCGTACTGGTCGCGGTGGACCAGCATGCGGGTCCAGGCGCTGCACGTCTGACCGGAGTTGGACATGACGTTGGCGACGCCGACGTTGACCGCCTTGGCCAGGTCGGCGCTGGGGAGGATCACGTTGGCTGACTTGCCGCCCAGTTCCAGGGCGACCCGCTTGACGGCCGCGCCGGCGGCGGCACCGATCCGGCGGCCCACGGCGGTGGAGCCGGTGAAGGAGACCAGGTCGACGCCCGGGTGCTCGGCGAGGGCCTGCCCGGCGACCGGGCCGAGGCCGGTCACCAGGTTGAAGACACCGGCGGGGACGCCCGCCTCGTGCACCGCCTCGGCGAAGAGCTGGGCGTTCAGCGGGGTGTCCTCGGCGGGCTTCAGCACGATCGTGCAGCCGGCCGCGAGCGCCGGGGCGACCTTGGCGACGATCTGGTGGAGCGGGTAGTTCCAGGGAGTGATGGCGCCGACGACGCCGATCGGCTCGTGGTGGACGACGGAGTTGCCGACCTTCTCCTCGAAGGCGTACGTCGCCGCCAGCTCCGCGTAGGAGCCGGCCACCGCGATGGGGGCGGCGGCGTGCACGGCCTGCGAGAACTTCAGCGGCGACCCCAGCTCGGCCGTGATCGTCTCCGCGATCTCGTCCTTGCGGGCCACCAGCACGTCCCGCAGGGCGGACAGCCGGGCGGCGCGCTCGGCGGGCGGGGTGGCGGACCAGCCCGGCAGTGCGGCGCGGGCGGCCCGTACGGCGGTGTCGACGTCCAGGGCGGTGCCGGCGGGGACCTGGCCGATGACCTGCCCGTCGGCCGGGTTCACGACGTCGATCGCGTCCCGTCCGTCGGCGTCTCGCCAGGCGCCGTCGATGTACATGCCGTCGTGTGCCTTCATCGGGTTCCTTCCGGGCGGGCCTCGTCGTCCGCGCCCCAAACTAGCGCCGATAGTTTTACGGCACCAGGGGCGGCCACCATGGTGGCGCGGGTCACCCTCCCGGTGGGCCGGTGTCCGGCGGTGTCACTCCTCCAGGTCCGGCAGCCGGGTCGGGGCCGGGCAGATCCGGTCGCCGTGCTGGTCGAAGACGAACAGGTGGGCCAGGTCGACCAGGAGCGGCACCTGCATGCCGTGGCGCAGGTCGATGTCGGGCGTGGTCCGCACGATCAGGTCGCCGGGGAGGCGGTCGTCCGGGGCGGCGACCGCGGGCTCGGCCTCGTCGGCCTCGTCCAGGACGACCACCGGTCCGGCGCGCAGGGCACCGGCGCGTTCCCTCAGGCGGTCCAGGACCGTGCCGTCGCCGCGGCGGCGCCGGGCCGGGCGGGCGGCGGGGCGGGGGGCCTCCAGGTCGGGGACGACGGCCGGGCGCGAACCGGTGTCGAAGTGGACGAGGACCTCGTGCCCCTGGAACTCGACGTGCTCCACGAGGCCGGTGAGCAGCACCTCGCCGGGGCGGGCCGAGGAGGGCTTCGCGATCCGCACGGCCTCCGAGCGCAGACCCACGATGACCTCGCGGCCCTGCTGGACGCGGAGCAACTGGTGGTCCAGGGAGAGCGGTTCGGGCAGGCGCAGGTACTGCTTGCCCAGGCTGATGGTCATCGCGCCGTCCAGCGGGGCCCGGACCAGTCCGCGCAGGAGGTTGATGCGCGGGGTGCCGACGAAGGCGGCGACGAAGACGTTGCGCGGCAGGGCGTACACCGCGCGGGGGGTGTCCACCTGCTGGAGGACGCCTCCGCGCAGGACGGCCACGCGGTCGCCGAGGGACATGGCCTCGGACTGGTCGTGGGTCACGTAGACGGTGGTGACGCCCAGTTCGCGGGTCAGCCTGGTGATCTCGGCGCGCAGGTGGTTGCGGAGCTTGGCGTCGAGGTTGGACAGCGGCTCGTCCATCAGGAAGGCGCTGGGGTGGCGGGAGATGGCCCGGCCCATGGCGACGCGCTGGCGCTCACCGCCGGACAGCTGGGCCGGAAAGCGGTCGAGGAGGTCCTCGATGCCCAGCATGCGGGCGGTGGCGTCCACGCGGGGGCCGTGGTCGCCCTGCGGGTCCTCGACGCGCAGGGGGAAGCCGATGTTCCCGCGGGTCGTCATGTTGGGGTACAGGGCGAAGTTCTGGAACACCATCGCCATGCTCCGCTCGGAGGGGAGCAGGTCGTTGGCGTAGGCCCCGTCCAGCAGCAGCCGGCCCCCGCTGATCTCCTCCAGGCCGGCGATCATGCGCAGCACGGTGGACTTGCCGCAGCCGGAGGGGCCGAGCAGGACGAGGAACTCGCCGGGCGCGATGTCCAGCGACAGCCGGTCCACCACGCGGACGCCTCGCGCGTAGGTCTTGCTCACGTCGTGCAGGGAGATGGCGCGTGTCATGAGAGGTGCCCCCGGGGGCTCACTGAGCGCTGGTGCTCCGCGGTCGGACGCCCTCGTGCGGGTCGTACGGGGCGTGTGAGTCACGGAAGTTAACGGACTGTGCGCGGCCGGGGGAAGACGCCGGACTCAATCTCGGTGCGGGTGTCCATCTGGTGAGAAAGCGGACGTCCGGATTCAGGTGAGGGCGGGCGACGGCGCCTCAGTCGTCCGCGTCGCCGCCGCGGCCGTTCCCACCGCGGCCCGACGAGCGCGTCAACTCGCCCGCCAGCAGCGTTCCCCTGGCCACCACCCGGGTCCAGCGGGGGCCGCCCCGGGCCGCCCACACCACGCAGACGCAGCCGCCCACGACCAGGATGAGGACCGCGGACAGAAGGATGAGGATCACGCGCGTTCCCTGCTTTCCGAGTGGTCCGAGCCGTGCGGGTCGCCCGCCCTTCGCGGTTCGTCCGGCCCTTGCGGGTCGCCCGACCCTCGCGAGGCGGTCCGCGTCATCCTGCCAGGCCGCCGCCGGCCGTCACCATCGGCGGGCGCCCCGGCGGACGGCGAGCGCAGGGCGACGCCCGAGGAGAGGAGCAGCAGGGCGCCGAGCATCACGAACGGCGCGGCGACGCCCGCGACTCCCGCGACCAGGCCGGCCGCGGCGGGCGCGGCGACCTGACCGAGCCGGTTGCCGGTCAGGCGCAGGGCGAGGGCGGTGGAGCGCGCGCCGTCGGGAGCCGCCTGGACGACGGTCGTCATGGACAGCGGCTGGCCGACGCCGAGGCAGAAGCCGAGGACGACCAGCATCAGCGCGAGCGCCCACACCGGCACCGGCAGGGCGACGCCCGCGCACAGCAGGGCGGCCAGCAGACAGGTGACCGTCAGCAGCGCCGTGCGGCCGAGCAGCCGCAACAGGGGCGTGAGCACCAGCCGGCAGGCGATCGTGGCCGCCGCGCGCAGGCTGAGCAGGACGCCGATCAGGGCCGGGGAGATGCCCCGGTGCTCGCCGACCACCGGCAGGTAGGCGGTGAGGATGTCGGTGGCGGACAGCACGGACAGGCTGATCAGGATGCCGCCGGGGACGCCCCGGGCGCGCAGGATGCTCCCCACGGGCACCCGCGCCCCGGCTTCCGCACGGGAACCGGCGGCGCCCGGGTGCTCTATCCGCCACAGCGACGTGAACGCGACGGCGGCGCCCGCGCCCGCCACCACCAGGGCGAGGGCGCTGCTGCCCGCCATGTCGTGCCCGCCGATCAGCGCGCCCGCGGCGATGGGGCCGACCAGTTGTCCGAGCGAGGCCCCGATGGTGAAGTGGCCGAAGTTGCGGTCCTGTTCGTGTGGCGCGGACTGACGCGCGACCAGCGACTGGGCGCCGATGACGAAGCACAGGTGGCCGAGGCCCATGACGCCGCTCCACAGGGCCATCGCCCACAGGGAACCGGCGACGCCGCTGAGCGCGCAGCCGCCGGCGATGAGGACCACGCCGACGGGCAGCAGCGGTGCGCAGCGGCCGTGGTCGGTGCGGCGGCCGAGCGGGACGGCGGCGAACAGCGGCAGCAGCGCGTAGACACCGGCGATGACGCCGACCGCCCGCTCGTCCGCGCCCAGCGCCAGGGCCCGGTAGGAGACGGCGGGCCGGGCCATCGACACCGCCCCCTGGGCGAAGCCGAAGGCGATGACGATGCGGAGCAGCCAGCCGCGGTTCCCACCGGGCGCCATGGTCGTTTCCTTCCCGGACCGCCGGTTCCCCGGGCGGCTCCGCGAGGGAGCCGCCCGGGGAACCGGTCCGATGATCAGATGATGCCGAACAGGATGCCCGCTCCGAGAATGACCAGGCTCGTCAGGACCGCCCACTTCACGACGAACTTCGTGTGGTCGCCGAACTCGACCTTGGCCATGCCGACCAGGACGTAGACGGCCGGGACGAGCGGGCTGGACATGTGCAGCGGCTGGCCGACGATCGAGGCGCGGGCGATCTCCAGCGTCGACACGCCGTGCGCCTGGCCGGCCTCGGCGAGCACGGGCAGGACGCCGAAGTAGAAGCCGTCGTTCGACATGAAGTACGTCAGCGGCAGGCTGAGCAGGCCGGTGACCAGGCCCATGTGCGGGCCCATGCCGTCGGGGATGGTGTCCACGAGCCAGTTGGCCATGTGGTCGACCATGCCGGTGCCCGTGAGGACCCCGGTGAAGACGGCGGCGGCGAAGACCATGCCGGAGACGTTGAGCACGTTGTCGGCGTGGGCCGCGATCCGGGCCTTCTGGTCCGGGATGTGCGGGAAGTTGACGGTGAGCGCGAGCGCGGCGCCGATCAGGAACAGCACCGGGATCGGCAGCCACTCCATGATCATGGCGGTGAGCAGGGCGACCGTGAGCAGCGCGTTGAACCAGTACAGCTTGGGACGCAGGGTGGCCCGGTTCGGGTCCAGGCCCTGGAAGTCGTCGTCGGACCCGCCGTCCGCGGTGGCCGGGCCGGCGTCCGCGTCCTCACCGGTGCCGGAGCCGGCCCCGCCGCCGGACTTCGCACCGGGCTTGGCACCGGACGCGGTGCCGGAACCCGCCCCGACCAGCACCGTCTCGCTCTCCGGCTCCCGCGCCAGCGCCTCGTCCAGCGTCAGCGTGCCCAGCCGCCTGCGCTCGCGCAGACCGAGGACGTACGCCAGCACGACGACCGCGAGGAGACCGACGGCGAGTGCCGGGATCATCGGGACGAAGATGTCGGTGGCGTCGACCTTCAGCGCGGTGGCGGCACGGGCGGTGGGGCCGCCCCAGGGCAGGGTGTTCATCACACCGTTGGCCATCGCGGCGACACCGGTCATCACGACCAGGCTCATCTTCAGCCGCTTGTACAGCGGGTACATCGCCGAGACCGTGATCATGAAGGTGGTGGAGCCGTCGCCGTCCAGCGAGACGATCGCGGCGAGCAGGGCCGTGCCGACGACGATCCGCATCGGGTCGGCCTTGCAGAACCTCAGGATGGCCCGGACGATCGGGTCGAAGAGCCCGACGTCGATCATCACCCCGAAGTAGACGATCGCGAACATGAGCATCGCCGCGGTGGGGGCGAGACTGGACACGCCGTCGATGACGTAGTCACCGAGGTGGGCGCCCTTGCCGACGAACACGCAGAACAGCGCGGGGATCAGCACGAGCGCCGCGATCGGCGACATCTTCTTCATCATGATCAGGACCAGGAAGGTCGCGATCATGGCGAAGCCGAGGATGGTCAGCATGAGTGAGTACCTAACGTTCGCCCTTGAACATCCCACCGGGGCAGGCGGTGCGAGCGACGTTAGGTGCCGTGAAGCGGCGTTAACAAGATGTTGACACGCGAGCAATAAGCGCAAAACTCCAGGTCACAGCTTTGTGCCGGTCAGTGGCGTGAGCTTTACCGGTACGCCGTTGAGGACCGCGTTGCCCGAGAGCGGGTCGAGCAGGCTGCCGTCGAGGAGCTGGTTGACGTTGACGCCGGGATCGGTGGCGGCGTGGGTGAGGCGGGTGCCGGGGCGGTCGTGGCCCCAGCCGTGCGGGAGGCTGACCACACCGGGCCGGACGGTGTCGGTGACCTCGGCGGGCGCGGTCACCGCTCCCCCGGCGCCCTCGACCCGCACGGGCTGACCGTCGCGCAGGCCGAGCCGGTCGGCGTCGTCGGGGTGCAGCTGCAGGGTGCAGCGGTTGGAGCCGCCGGTGAGGGCGGGGACGTTGTGCATCCAGCTGTTGTTGGACCTCAGATGGCGGCGGCCGACGAGGACCGGCCCCGCGGGGCGCTCGGCCATGGCCCGGCGCAGGCGCGGCAGATCGGCGGCGATCGGACCCGGCAGCAGCTCCACCTTGCCGCTGCGGGTCTTCAGCGGCTGGGGAAGGCGCGGGCGCAGCGGGCCGAGGTCGATGCCGTGCGGGTGGGCGAGGAGCCGCTGGAGGGTCAGCCCGTCCGGCCGGGCCCCGAAGCCGTCGCCGTAGGGGCCGAGGCGCAGCATCAGGTCGAGGCGCCGCTCGGGGCCGTTCTCCCCGGTGAGGCGCGCGGCCAGCTCGCCGGGGTCGCGGCCGTGGACGGGCGAGTGCGGGTCCCGGACGGCTGCGCCGAGGGTCCGCTCGACGACCGCGGCGTCGACGGCCGCCGGGTCGGTGCCGTGCCCGCCGGTGACGGCCAGGGTGAGGCGGGCCAGGATCTCGGTCTCGGCCATCCGGCCCGGCTCCAGCGGGACGGCGGGACGGGTGTAGCGGACCTGGTTGCGCACCGCGAGGGTGTTGAAGGCGAAGTCGTGGTGCGGGCTCTGGGACGGCGGGGGCGGCGGCAGGACGACGTGGGCGTGGCGGGAGGTCTCGTTCAGGTACGGGTCGACGCTCACCATGAAGTCGAGGGAGGCCAGCGCCTTGTCGAGGCGGTCGCCATCGGGTGCGGACAGCACGGGGTTGGCGGCGACGGTGAGCAGCGCGCGCACCGGTTCGCCCTCGTCGGTGACGGTGTCGATCTCCTCGGCGAGGGCGGACAGGGGCAGCTCGCCCTTGGCCTCGGGGTGTCCGCTCACCCGGGAGCGCCAGCGGCCGAGCGCGAAGCCGCGGCCGGGCCCGGCGGGCCGGGGCGTCCTGTCGGTGGCGGCCTGCGGGAACAGCGCTCCGCCGGGCCGGTCGAGGTTTCCGGTGAGGACGTTGAGGACGTCGACCAGCCAGCTGGCGAGGGTGCCGTGCGGGACGGTGCAACTGCCGATGCGGCCGTACACGGCGGCGGTGGGGGCGGCGGCGAGTTCGCGGGCCAGGGCGCGGGTCACCTCGGCGTCCACCTCGCAGGCGGCGGCGACGGACTCCGGGGTGAAGTCGCGCAGCGCCCGGCCGAGTTCGGTGACGCCCTCCACGTGGGGCGCCAGTGCGCCGAGGTCCACCAGGCCCTCCTCGAACAGCACCTGCGCCGTCGCGGCGAGGAGCAGCGCGTCGGTGCCGGGGCGGATCGCCACGTGCCGGTCGGCGAGCTTCGCGGTGCGGGTGCGGCGCGGGTCGATGACGGTGAGGGTACCGCCGCGCGCCCTGAGGGCCTTGAGCCGGCCGGGGAAGTCGGGCGCGGTGCACAGGCTCCCGTTGGACTCGAGCGGGTTGGCGCCGATGAGGAGGAGGTGGTCGGTGCGGTCGAGGTCGGGGACCGGGATGGCGTTCGCATCGCCGAAGAGCAGCCCGCTGGAGACGTGCTTGGGCATCTGGTCCACCGTGGAGGCGGTGAAGAGGCTGCGGGTGCCCAGGGCGCCGAGCAGGACGGGCGGGTAGAGGGCGCCGGCCATCGTGTGCACGTTGGGGTTGCCGAGGACCACGCCGACGGCGTGCGGTCCGTACCGCTCGACGACGGGCCGGACGCCGACGGCGACCGCGTCGAAGGCCTCCTCCCAGCCGGCCTCGCGCAGCTCGCCGCCCCTGCGCACCAGCGGCGAGCGCAGCCGGTCGGGGTCGGCGTCGGCGGCGCCGAAGGACGCGCCCTTGGGGCAGACGAATCCGCGGCTGAAGACATCGTCGCGGTCGCCGCGTGCGGCGGTGACCGTGGTGCCGTCCACGGTGAGGACCAGGCCGCAGGTGGCCTCGCACAGGGGACAGATACGCAGGGCGGTGCGGGGCACGGGTCCTCCCGGTGGGCGGCGGCGTGGACGCTCTGCGCGTGAGCATACCGACCGGTAGGCATGTTGGGGAGACCTTGCGGCGACCGGCGCGTGGAGAGGTGGGACGCCGGTCCGTCAGTCCAGGACCCGCCCCAGATACGCCCGGAGCAGCTCGCGCGCCTCCTCGATGATCTTCTCGTCCCCGTCGGGGGCGACCCGGAAGGCGAGCTGCACGAGGGTGTCCGCGGTCTCGACGGCGACGAGGAAGGCGCGGCGCAGATCGTCGTCGGGGCTGCGGCCGAGGTAGCCGGAGAGCAGTTCCGTGAGCCGGTCGGCGACGCGGTGGTTGGGGACGGCGTGGCGGTCGCCCACCGGGATCTGGTTGCCGAAGTCGATCAGGGAGAAGCCGGGCGCGGTGCGCTTCATCGCCAGGTACTCGTCGAGCACCGCGTCCAGCGCCCCGCGCCAGCCGTCGTCGTCCGACTCGGTCAGCCGCTCGGTGACGCGCTCCGCGTAACGCTCCAGGTTGCGCTGGGCCAGCGCGTCGGCCATCTGGCGCTTGTTGCCGAAGAAGCGGTACACCGACCCGATGGGGACGTCGGCGCGCAGCGCCACGGCGCGGGTGCTCAGCGCGTCGTATCCGACCTCGTCGAGGAGGTCGGCGCAGGCGTCGAGGATCCTGGTCAGGCGTTCGGCGCTGCGCCGCTGCACGGGGGCCCGGCGGAGCGGGGTCGCTTGGGACACGGTGCTCATGATGCCCTTCCGGCGCGCTTCGGTGAACCGTGACCTCCGGTACGCGCACCCGCGGTCCGCGTACTCATCGGGCCGCCGCGGAGCCGGGCGGGGTCCGGCTCACCGCGTCCTCGGGTATCTCCTCCGGTCGCGTCGCCCCGGTCGGCTCCGCGTCCGAGGCCGTGATGTCCGCCGTGCTCTCGACCGGCTCGCCGTCGACGGCCCAGACGGTGCCGTCGTCGGCGTACAGGCGGACGGTGAGCTGGTGCGTGCCGCGGGGGACGAGGTCCGCCTCCAGGCGGTGGTCCGGGCCGTGCAGGCGGGCGATCAGCTCGCCGTCGAGGAAGAGGTGGGCGAGGCCCCGGCCGGGCACCGCCACCGTCTCCGTGCCCGCCGGCGAGAACCTGAAGTCGCGCACGGTCAGCCGTACGTCCCAGCTGTCGTCGGCGGCGGGCTGCACCTCGATGCCGACCTCCGGCGCCCGCTCGGCGTCCACCTCGCGGTACCGACGGCCCTCCTCGTCGGTGGCGTCGAGCAGCCTGCCCACCGGCGTGGCCGACTCCCCGGCCTCCGGTTCACCCGCATCACTGGCGCCGCAGCCCGCGGATCCGGTCAGCAGCAGGACACAGACCGCGAGCGCGGCGAGCACTCCCCGCGTCCACGACATGACGGGAGACTAGAACACCGGTCCGACCGCGCGGATCCCCCGGGGGTCTGGTTCCGGTCATCCTCCTGTGGGGGGACAGGTATGAGGACAGGAGAGACGGGAGGGCAGGAGAGACCGGAGGGCAGGAGAGACCGGAGGACGGGAGGCACGGGAGGCACGGGAAGACCGCACGACCTCTTGCGCGCGGGAAAACGCAATCCTACGGTGTCCCATAGGAATCGGGCGGGACACGGGTTGCGAGGGAGCGAGCGATGAGCGGGGACGCGCGGAAGACCGCGGAGGGACTGGCCTACCTGTCCGGTTTCGGCAACGAGCACAGCTCGGAGGCGGTTCCGGGGGCGCTGCCCCAGGGCCGGAACTCGCCGCAGCGGGCCCCGCTGGGCCTGTACGCGGAGCAGCTGAGCGGCACGGCGTTCACCGAGCCGCGGGCGCACAACCGCCGCTCGTGGCTGTACCGCGTCCGTCCGTCGGCCGCCCACCCGGCCTTCACCCGCACCGGCAACGGCGCCGTCCGCACCGCCCCCTTCACCCAGGCGGTGCCGGACCCGAACCGCCTGCGGTGGAACCCGCTGCCCGAGCCCGAGGCGGGCACCGACTTCCTCGCCGGCCTGTGGACGCTGGGCGGCAACGGCGACGTCACCCAGCGCACCGGCATGGCCGTGCACCTCTATCACGCGACGGCGTCCATGGAGCGCGTCTTCGGCGACGCCGACGGCGAGCTGCTGATCGTCCCGGAGCGCGGCGGTCTGCTGCTGCGCACCGAGTTCGGGCTGCTGCACGCCGAGCCGGGCCACGTGGCGCTGATCCCGCGCGGGGTCCGCTTCCGCGTGGAGCTGCTCGACGCCGACGCCCGCGGCTACGTCTGCGAGAACTACGGCACGCCGTTCCAGCTGCCCGACCTCGGCCCGATCGGGGCCAACGGGCTGGCCAACGCCCGGGACTTCCTGGCGCCGGTCGCCGCGTACGAGGACGTCGAGGGCCCGGTGGAGGTGGTCAACAAGTTCTGCGGCAACCTCTGGACGGCCACCTACGACCACTCCCCGCTCGACGTCGTCGCCTGGCACGGCAACCATGTGCCGTACGTCTACGACCTGCGCCGCTTCAACGTCATCGGCACCATCTCCTACGACCACCCGGACCCGTCCATCTTCACGGTGCTCACCTCCCCCTCGGACACCCCGGGTCTCGCGGGCGTCGACTTCGTGGTGTTCGCGCCGCGCTGGCTGGTGGGCGAGGACACCTTCCGGCCGCCGTACTTCCACCGGAACGTGATGAGCGAGTACATGGGCCTGATCGAGGGCGCCTACGACGCCAAGGCGGAGGGCTTCGTGCCGGGCGGGGGCTCGCTGCACAACATGATGTCGGCGCACGGCCCGGACCGGGAGACCTTCGACCGGGCGAGCGCGGCCGAGCTGAAGCCGCAGCGGATCGACGACGGGCTGGCGTTCATGTTCGAGACGCGGTGGCCGGTGACGCTCACGCCCCAGGCGGCCCGCGCCGAGCACCTGCAGCAGGGCTACGACGACGTCTGGCAGGGCCTGGAGCGTCACTTCCGCCCCTTGCACTGAGGATTCACTACCGGTACGGATGGCCCGTGACCTCCTTCGCCCCGGACTCCATCGTCCTCAACCGCAAGCTGCCGCTCTGGTACCAGGTGTCGCAGTCGCTGCGCGCCTCGATACTGGGCCGCTCGCCCCGGGACCCGCTGCGCCTGCCCACGGAGGAGCAGCTGGCCGGCCACTACGGGGTGAGCGTGCTGACCATGCGGCAGGCGCTGAAGGAGCTGGAGGACGAGGGGCTGATCACCCGTCACCGCAGGCGCGGGACGTTCATCGAGCCCGACGCCCGGCGGGGCGCCCCGGTGCGGCTGCTGGGCTCGGTGGACGCGATCGTGGCCCAGCAGTCCGGCATGAAGGCCGAGCTGCTGGACCACGGCACGTGCCCGGTGCCGCCCGAGGTCGCGGAGCACTTCCCGGACGCGGACCGGGTGGGGACGTACCACCGGCTGCGCTGCGACGAGCAGACGGGAGAGCCCACCAACCACGCCCGCAACTACGTCCGTCCCGAGCTGGCCGCCCGCATCGACCCCGACGACCTGGTCCGCCGGCCGATGACCAAGGTGCTGCGGGACGTGCTGGGCATCGGCATCAGCCGGATCACGGACACCGTGGAGGCCCGGCTCGCCGACCCGGAGACGGCGCGGCTGCTCGAAGTGCCGCTGCTCAGCCCGATCCTGCACTACACCGGCATCACGTACGACACGGCGGGGCGGGTGCTGGACGTGGCGGTCATCCACTACCGGGGCGACCGCTTCTCCTTCACGGTCACCCTGGACGCCACCTGAGGCCGTCGAAGCCGCCTGAGGCCGACCCGCCACGTCGTACGATGCCCGGCGTGACGCACGACGACGCTCCGCCGCTGGCGGACCTCATGCCGTGGTCCGTCGCACCGCCGCGGCTCGGCCGGGGGTGGCCGGCGGCCCCCGACCCGGCGACGCTGAAGGCCCGTTGGGACGCCTTGGTGAAGGCCGACGGCCCCGGCCGCGAGGCCCTGTTCGAACCGTCACGTTCCCGCACGCTGCACACGGCCGTGGCACGGCTGCCGGGCACCGCCGGGGGAACGGAGAGGCTGCTGCGCGCCTCGGGTCCGTGTCCGGAACCGGTCCGGGTGCTGCGCGCCCCCTTCGACGAGCAGTGGCTCATCCCCGACCAGCGGCTGATCGACGCGGCCCGCCCGGAGCTGTGGCGGGTGGCGGACGAGCGGCAGGTCTTCGTCGTGGCGCTGCCCGGCGCCCCGGGCTCGCCCGGCGCCTCCGGCGCCCCCGGTCCGCCTCCGCTCCTCGCCACGTCCCGGCTGCCGCTGTTCGGCCCCTCCCGCGTGCGCCCGCTCTACCGCCGCCCCGGCGGGGCCGAGCCCAACCTGTCCCCCGGCCTCCTCGACCACCTGGCCGCCCGCCTCGGCCGGCGCCCCGCGCCGCCGGACGTCCTGGCCTGGGCGGTGGCGACGGCCCGGGAGGACTGCCGCGTTCCGCTCACCGCGGACCCGGCGCTGTGGGAGCGCGGGGTCGAACTGGGCCGGCGCGCGCTGTGGCTGATGCGCCGCGACGGCGAACGCCCGAAGCTGCCCGGCGGCCGCCGCCCCTACGTCCGCGCACCGCTGCCCCCACGCCCCCTGACCCTGCGCTACGACCGCGACGAGGAGGCCCTGCACCTGGACGAGGGCCGCGTCTCCCCCGTGCCGCCCGGCGCGTGGGACTTCGAGGTGGGCGGGGCGCGGGTGCTGGAGCAGTGGTTCGCGGCCCGCACCGCCGAGGGCGAGCCGGGCACGCTGGCGGCCGTCCGCCCGGCGGCCTGGCCGCAGACCTGGACGTCGGAGCTGCTGGAGCTGATCACGGTCCTCGCGCTGCTCGCCGAGGTGCGCCCGCGCTGCGGCGAGCTGGAGGTCACGGCGGAGATCACCGCCTCCGAGCTGCGCGCGGCGGGCGTGCTGCCGGTGTCCGCTGCGGCCCGCAGACCGGCGTCCGTCCTGGACGGCCCGGAGGAGGGGCCGGAGGGCCAGTTGGCGCTGCTGTAGGCCCCGGGCCGCCGGGCGCCCCGGGACGCCCGGCGGTGCCCTCCCGGCTCAGGCGAACCCGTCGAGCACCCGCCCCAGCGCCCGCTCGAAGACCGCCTCCATGTCGATGGGCCCGGCGTCCGCCCCCAAGGACGCCGCCAGCCGCGGATAGGCGCCGCTCGCCAGCTGCGCGCCCAGGTAGGCGATGCGCGCCGCGTTCTCCTGCTCCTCGGACCAGGGCAGCGAACGGGTGCGCTCGGCCGTGGAGATCTCGTTGGTGACGTACGTCGTCACGACGCCGTTCACCATCGCCACCAGCTCCATCTTCGTGCCGTAGGGCGCGTCGAAGGGGTCGAGGCAGGCGAGGCAGTGCTCCAGGAAGCGCAGTGCGTGGGGGCTGAAGCCGTAGACGGGGGACATCAGGCGCGGCAGCCAGGTGTGGCGGTGCATCAGCGCACGAGTCTGGTGGGCCACCCGGATCATGTCCGCGCGCCAGTCGCCGCTCGGCTCCCACAGCTCGTGCTCGCCGCTGACGGCGTCCATCATCAGCTCGTACAGGTCCTCCTTACGGGGGACGTAGTTGTAGAGCGACATGGTGCCGCAGCCCAGCTCGGCGGCGACGCGGCGCATCGAGACCGCGTCGAGGCCCTCCGCGTCGGCGATCCGCACCGCGGCGGCGGCGATGTCGGCGCGGGTGTACGCCGGTCTCGGCCCCCGGCCGGTGCGCTCGGGGCGCGCCCAGATCACTTCGGGTACGGCCGCTCGGCCCGCCATCGTCATCACCTCGGCCACCATCCTAGTTACGTACAGCGTACGTAGTGCGCTATGGTCGCCCCATGACTACTACGTACGCTGTACTTAGTGAGGGTCTGGAGAAGCGCTTCGGCGAGGTACGCGCGCTCCGGGGTCTGGATCTGGCGGTGGCCGAGGGCACCGTGTGCGGGCTGCTCGGGCCGAACGGGGCGGGCAAGACCACGGCCGTACGCCTGCTGACCACGCTGCTGCGGCCGGACGCGGGTTCCGCGCGGGTCGCCGGGCACGACCTGGTCCGCGAGGCCGCCGCCGTCCGGCGCCGGATCGGCGTCACCGGGCAGTACGCGTCGGTCGACGGGGACCTCACCGGCCGCCAGAACCTGCGCTTGTTCGCCCGGCTGCACCGGCTGCGGGACGCCTCGGCGCGGGCCGACGAACTCCTCGACCGCTTCGGCCTGACGGAGGCCGCGGACCGGCCCGCCTCCACCTTCTCCGGCGGCATGCGACGCCGCCTCGACCTGGCCGCGAGCCTGGTCCGCCGTCCGGAGGTGCTGTTCCTGGACGAACCGACGACGGGACTCGACCCGGCCGGCCGGAACCGGATCTGGGACGCCGTGCGCGCCCTCAAGGAGGAGGGCACGACCGTGCTCCTCACCACGCAGTACCTGGAGGAGGCCGACCGCCTCGCCGACGACATCGCCCTGGTGGACCGGGGACGGGTCGCGCACACCGGGTCGCCCGCCGAACTCAAGGCGCTGGTGGGGGCGTACGCGGAGGTCGTCGTCGCGGATACGGAGGCCATGGGGCCGGCGGCGGCGGTCCTCGACCGGCTCACCGGAACCGAACCCGTGCTGGACCCCGACCGGTGCACCGTGGGCGCGGCCGGCACCGACCCGACGCTGACCCTGCCGCGCCTGGTGCGCGAACTCGACGCGGCGGGCGTCCCCCTGCTGGACGCGAGCCTGCGGCCGCCGACCCTCGACGACGTCTTCCTCCGCCTCACCGGCGAGAACAAGGAGGTCGCGGCATGAGCACCGTGACTCACGACCTGGCCCACGACGGCACCGCGATGCTGGGCCGGCAGCTTCAGCGGCTGCGGAACAATCCGGGGCTGCTGATCCTCACCCAGACCATGCCGGTGACGATGCTGCTGTTCTTCGGCTACGTCTTCGGCAGCGCGCTGGCGATGCCGGGTGAGGAGTACCGCGCCTTCCTGGTGCCGGGCCTGCTCGTCGCGACGGCCGCGAACGGCCTGATGACGGGCATGTTCCAGGCCGCCCAGGACACCCACCGGGGTGTCACGGACCGGCTGCGGACACTGCCGGTGAGCCGGGCGGCGGTGCCGCTGGGACAGGCGGTCGCGGACCTGCTCGTCACGGCCGCCGGCCTGGTGCCCTTCCTGCTGGTCGGGCTGGCGGTGGGCTGGCGGATGGAGGGCAGCGCGCCGGGCGCGGCGGGCGCCGTGGGGCTGTTGCTGCTGTTCCGGTTCGCCACGACGTGGATCGGCGTCTTCCTGGGGCTGCTCACCCGCAACGAGGAGGCCGCCGGTCAACTGGGCGGCGCGACCTTCATCCTGCCGCTGCTGTCCAACGCGTACATCCCGACCGAAGGGCTGCCGGGCTGGCTGCGCACGGTCGCCGAGTGGAATCCGATCAGCGCGGTGACCACGGCGCTGCGGGACCTGTTCGGCAACGCGCCGGTGCCGGAGGGGGCCGCCTGGCCGGTGGCGCATCCGGTCGCCGGGTCGCTGGCCTGGTGCGCGGTCCTGCTGGCGGTGTTCGTCCCGCTCGCCGTACGCCGGTACGCGCGCGGGGAGGGCTGAGCGGGACGAACACCGCCAG
>MUMD01000539.1 GCA_002155895.1 Streptomyces rochei | reverse complement strand
GCGCCGTAGCCCGTGGTCACCACGCCACGCCGCCTACATGATCTACACCTCCGGCTCCACCGGCCGCCCCAAGGGCGTCATCATCGAACACCACGCCCTGGCCACCTACCTCCACCGGGCCCGCACCACCTACACCGCCATGAACGGCGACACCGTCCTGCACTCCCCCCTCGCCTTCGACCTCACCATCACCGCCCTGTGGACACCCCTCACCGCCGGCGGAACCGTCCACCTGACGAGCTTGGAAGAGACGGTGGCGCAACCGAGCCTGATCAAGGCCACCCCCAGCCATCTCCCCCTGCTCACCACCCTGCCGGAGACGGCTTCTCCCTCCCACACCCTCATCCTGGGCGGGGAGGCACTGCACACCGACCACCTCGCCACCTGGCGTGCCCAGCACCCCCACGTGCAGATCATCAACGCCTACGGCCCCACCGAATCCACCGTCAACATCACCGACCACCACCTCGACGGCACCGAAGACGGCCCCGTCCCCATCGGACGGCCCTTCGCCAACACCCAGGTCTACGTACTCGACGCCGCCCTACGCCCCGTACCCCCCGGCATCACAGGAGAGCTCTACCTCTCCGGTGAACAACTCGCCCGCGGCTACCACGGACGCCCCGCCCTGACTTCCGAGCGGTTCGTGGCCAACCCCTTCGGCGACCCCGGCACCCGGCTCTACCGCACCGGCG
>MUMD01000538.1 GCA_002155895.1 Streptomyces rochei | reverse complement strand
GGCGGGAACACGGGCAGAAGGCCGACCAGTTGCCGGGCTACCGCAAGCTGACCGATCCGGCGGCGCGGCGGCACGTCGCCGGGGTGTGGGGCGTGGACCCGGACTCGCTGCCGGGCCCGGGGCGCAGCGCGTACGAGCTGCTGGACGCGCTGGGCACGGACATCAGGTCGCTGCTGGTGATGGGGTCCAACCCGGTGGTGTCGGCGCCCCGCGCGGCGCACGTCGAGGAGCGGCTGCGGTCGCTGGACTTCCTGGCCGTGTGCGACGTGGTGCTCTCCGAGACGGCGGCGCTCGCGGACGTGGTGCTGCCGGTGACGCAGTGGGCCGAGGAGACCGGGACCACGACCAACCTGGAGGGGCGGGTGCTGCTGCGGCGGCGCGCGATCACGCCGCCGGAGGGTGTCCGCAGCGACCTGGAGGTGCTGCACGAGCTGGCCGGCCGGCTCGGCGTGGAGAAGGGGTTCCCGACCCGGCCCGAGGAGGTCTTCGACGAGCTGCGTCGGGCGAGCGCGGGCGGGCCCGCGGACTACTCGGGGATCGACTACCGGCGGCTGGCGGAGGAGAACGGGGTGTTCTGGCCGTGTCCGGCGCCGGCGGGGGCGGACGACGGGCGGACCGGCCGGGCTGCGGGCCCGCACCCGGGGACCCCGCGTCTCTTCCTCGACCGGTTCGCCACCGACGACGGCCGGGCCCGGTTCGCCCCCGTCGCGCACCGGCCGAGCGCCGAGGAACCGGACGACGCGTACCCGGTGCTGCTGACGACCGGGCGGGTGGTGGCGCAGTACCAGTCCGGGGCGCAGACCCGGCGGGTGGAGGAGCTGAACGCCGCCGCGCCGGGCCCCTTCGTGGAGCTGCACCCGCGGCTGGCGGCGCGGCTCGGGGCGGCCGAGGGCGACCCGGTGGCCGTCGTGTCGCGGCGCGGGCGCGCGGTGGCTCCGGCCCGCATCACCCCCGGCATCCGGCCCGACACCGTGTTCATGCCCTTCCACTGGCCGGGCGAGGGCCGTGCCAACACGCTGACCAACCCGGCGCTCGACCCGACGTCCCGGATGCCGGAGTTCAAGGTGTGCGCGGTGCGGGTGGAGGCGGTGGAGGCGGTGGAGGCGCGGTAGGGACCCCCGCCACGGGCGTCACCGGTCCGTGATCCGCCACCCGCCGCCCTCGATCGGCGCGGCGCGGGCGCGCGGCCTCGCGGCGACGGCCGGGGCGGCGAGGTGGACCCAGACCCGGACGGATGCGCCGTCGGCGTCCCGTACGACATGCCGGGCGCCCCGGTCGTAGAGGGGGCGCGGGTCTCCCGGCACGTACTCCTCCAGCCGGTCGACGGCATCGGGCACGGCCTCCACGAGGGTCATTCTCTCCCCTCACGATCTCCACGTGCGCGCTATGGACATGACATGTTCAGGGGCCCTTGAATCCCAGTCAGTACCCCCACCCCCACCCCCCACG
>MUMD01000537.1 GCA_002155895.1 Streptomyces rochei | reverse complement strand
GAGGCGTCGGCGATGGCCGTGAAGTGCTGGTACAGGCCCTCCTGCGGGGGCTTGTTGTAGTACGGCGTGACGAGCAGCAGGCCGTGTGCGCCGACGCGCTCGGCGGCGCGGGCCAGCTCGATGCTGTGCTGGGTGTTGTTGGTGCCCACGCCCGCGACCACGTGGGCGCGGTCGCCGACGGCCTCCAGGACGGCTCGTACGAGATCCGCTTTCTCCGCGTCGCTGGTGGTGGGGGACTCGCCGGTGGTGCCGTTGACGATCAGGCCGTCGTTGCCTGCGTCCACCAGGTGGGCGGCGAGCCGCTGCGCGCCGTCGAGGTCGAGTGCGCCGTCCGCCGTGAAGGGCGTGACCATGGCGGTGAGGACCCGCCCGAAGGGGGTCTGCGGAGTGGAGGTCGGAGCCATGGGTTACACGCTACTCGTTGCTCAGGGCGGGGTCTGCCCTCGGGGGAGGCGGCGGACCGGGAGAGAGGTGGAGCCCGGCACTGCCTGCTCGGGGGTTCAAGCAGTGCCGGGTCCCTTTGATCAGGCTAGATGAACTTCTCAGAACGCCGCAATACGGACACTTCGGGTTGCTGATGCGTACATGTGTGCTCGCGGCGCGTCCACGGCCTTGCGGCGGCCGGATTTCCGGGGGCTACGGCGCCACGCGGCCGTTGGCGTTGAAGGCTGCGTAGGTGAGCGGCATCAGCCGGGCCCACTCCTGCTCCATCTTCTCGCCGACCATCTCGATCTCGCGCTGCGGGAAGGAGGGGACCTTGGCCAGCTCGTGCTGGGTGCGCAGGCCGAGGAAGTGCATCAGCGAGCGGGCGTTGCAGGTGGCGTACATCGACGAGTAGAGGCCGACCGGGAGGACGGCGCGGGCCACCTCGCGGGCGACGCCGGCGGCGAGCATCTCCTGGTACGTCCGGTACGCCTGGAGGTAGGAGTCCTCCATCGACCGGCCGACCAGCTCGTGCTGCTCGGGGGTGCCCTCGACGAAGACGTACTTGCCCGGACGGCCCTGCTGGACCAGCCTGCGGTCCGGGGCCGGCACGTAGAAGACCGGCTGGAGCTCCCGGTAGCGGCCCGACTCCTCGTTGTAGGACCAGCCGACGCGGTGCCGCATGAACTCGCGGAAGACGAAGATCGGGGCACTGATGAAGAAGGTCATCGAGTTGTGCTCGAACGGGCTGCCGTGCCGGTCCCGCATCAGGTAGTTGATCAGGCCCTTGGAGCGCTCCGGGTCCTTCCGCAGCTCGTCCAGGGACTGCTCCCCGGCGGTGGAGACACGGGCCGCGAACAGCACGTCGGAGTCGGTCGCGCTGCTCTTGACCAGCTCGACGGTGACGTCGCTGCGGAAGTCGATCTTGAAATCGTCGGCGGGGGTTTCGGTCACGGGTGGAGGGCCTTCCCATCTCGTCGCTTGGCGACGCCACTCTACGGCGGTCGGCCCCCCGCCCGCCGAATGGGGCGTTCGGTGCCGTGCCGCGATGAATTCGGTGAAACAGGGCACCCGCCGGGGCGTTCGTTCGTCTGTATGAGTAACAGCACCGGACACAGTGGTGCCCTCAGTCCCCGAAGGGAGACGCAGTTTCCATGATCCGCCGGCGTGAACCCGTGCCGTTCGCCTTCGTCGCCGAAGCCGACAGGTTCCGCAGCAATGTCACACCCCCGCCCCGGGAGCGGGCGTCCTTCGGCCAGCTCGCCGGACGCTGGCTGCTCGGCCTCACCGTCGTCGCCGGAATCGTCGGGTCCCTCGTGATCGGGATGCCCGCCCTGTCGGCCGACCAGCCGTCCTCCCACAAGCAGCCCTCACAGGCGTCGGAAGGACGATAGCCGCGGCAGCGGACCGGCCGGCCTGACTCCATCCGGGGACCCGAAGGTGGTGACCGGAGACACAGGTCGGTAGCCTCACCGGGCACAGCACCTGCCATGGAACGAGTGAGGACCAGCCGTGCCCCTGCCCTTCCTGACGGCCGACCGCGCCTTCGACGCCACCGACGACGTCGCGCTGCCGCACGACGACCGCGACCTCTGGCGCCGGCCCTACCGGCCGGGGCCGTGGCGCGTGGGGGTGGCGGCGCTGATGCTGCTGCTCGCCTCGTTCGTCCTGTTCGCGGCGGTCATCATCGCGGCGACGGACTCGCCGTCCGCGGCCGGCGTGGTCTTCGTGGTCGCGGCGGTCGTCATCGCCTGCGCGCTGCGGCTGCTGCGCATGGGCGCGTGGGTGAGCGCGCACGGGGTGCGGCACGTGAGCTTCTTCAGCACCCGCACGGTGGCCTGGCAGCAGGTCGCCAGCGTGCGGACGGTCCAGCAGCCGGTGCGCTGGCTGGGGCTGCCGCGCACCGTGCAGGGGCAGGCGCTGCTCCTGGTACGCCAGGGCCGTTCCGGGGAGACCTTCCCTCCGCTGCTGACCACGCACAACGCCGATTTCCTCGCCCGGGAGGAAGCCTTCGACCGGGCGGCCGACACCGTGGAGGCCTGGGCCGACGAGTACGGGCGGGGCTGAGCCCGGCGACGACGAAGGGCCTGGGGCCGGACCGCACCGCGGTCCAGCCCCAGGCCCTTCGGTCTCTTCCCCGTCGGTCCGCTCAGGCCGTCTCGACGGGTTTGCCGTCGTGCAGGGCGATCGCCCGCTGCATCGCCTTGCGGGCGCGCGGGGTGTCGCGGGCGTCGTGGTAGGCGACGGCCAGCCGGAACCAGGTGCGCCAGTCTCCGGGGGCGTCCTCCGTCTCGGCCTTGCGCAGGGCGAAGACCGCGTCGGCCGAGTCACGGTCGACACGGCCGCTGGGGGTGCGCTTCAGCTCGTCGACGGGCAGGCCGCCCTCGGCGTCGAGTTCGGCGGCCAGGGCGTTGGCCTTGCGGACGAACTGGGTGTT
Organism: Streptomyces rochei; assembly: GCA_002155895.1. Lineage (GTDB taxonomy): Bacteria > Actinomycetota > Actinomycetes > Streptomycetales > Streptomycetaceae > Streptomyces > Streptomyces rochei. The sequence goes on along the minus strand of MUMD01000537.1, from coordinate 7,202 downwards.
CTTCCAGAGGAACCACACGCCGATCACCGGCAGGATCAGCACTGCGATGCCGAAGGTGACGGTGAGGGGCGTGCCGGTGCCGATGAGCAGGACACCGCGGCTGCCGACCAGGGCGAAGTAGAAGACCAGGACGGCGGCCGTGATGACGTAGGAGATTTTCGCGCGCATGAGGGGCTGTGGCTCGGTCCGGGTCTCAGTTCAGGTCCAGGAAGTGTTCCAGGCCGAAGGTGAGGCCCGGAGTGGTCACCACCCGGCGGGCGCCCATCAGGATGCCCGGCATGAAGCTGCTGTGGTGCAGGGAGTCGTGCCGGACGGTGAGGGTCTCGCCCTCCGCGCCGAGCAGCACCTCCTGGTGGGCGAGCAGGCCGCGCAGGCGGACCGCGTGGACCGGGACGCCGTCCACGTTCGCACCGCGGGCTCCGTCCAGGGCGGTGGCAGTGGCGTCGGGCGCCGGGGCGGCGCCTGCCTTCTGCCGGGCCTGGGCGATGAGCTGCGCGGTGCGGGTGGCGGTGCCGCTGGGGGCGTCCACCTTGTTCGGGTGGTGCAGCTCGACGACCTCGACGGACTCGAAGTACGGGGCGGCGATCTGCGCGAACTTCATGGTGAGCACGGCGCCGATGGAGAAGTTGGGCGCGATGAGCACGCCCGTCTCCGGGGAGGCGTCGAGCCACGAGTTCAGCCGCGCGAGGCGCTCGTCGGTCCAGCCGGTGGTGCCGACCACGGCGTGGATGCCGTGGCGCAGGCAGAAGTCGAGGTTGTCCATCACCGAGTCGGGGGTGGTCAGCTCGACGGCGACCTGGGCGCCGGCCTCGGTCAGCGTGTCCAGGCTGTCGCCCCGGCCGAGGGCGGCGACCAGCTCCATGTCCTCGGCGGCCTCGACGGCCCGTACCGCCTCGGAGCCGATCCGGCCCTTGGCACCGAGGACGGCCACGCGCAGCTTGCTCATGATTTCGTTCGCTTCCTTACCGGGAGGGGTCAGGCGACGGCGTCGTGCAGCCGGGACGCCTGCTTGTCCTTGAGCGGGCCGATGACCGACAGGGACGGTCGCCGGCCCAGGACGTCGCGGGCGACGGCGCGGACGTCGTCCGGCGTGACCGAGGCTATCCGGGCCAGCATGTCGTCGACGGACATCTGCTCGCCCCAGCACAGCTCGCTCTTGCCGATACGGTTCATCAGCGCGCCGGTGTCCTCCAGGCCGAGGACCGTGGAGCCCCTCAGCTGGCCGATCGCGCGGGCGATCTCGTCGTCGGTGAGGCCGTGCTCGGCGACGTGGTCGAGTTCGTCGCGGCAGATCTTCAGTACGTCGTGCACCTGGGAGGGCCGGCAGCCCGCGTACACGCCGAACAGGCCGCAGTCGGCGAAGCCCGAGGTGTACGAGTACACGCTGTAGGCCATGCCGCGCTTCTCGCGGACCTCCTGGAACAGGCGCGAGGACATGCCGCCGCCGAGGGCGGTGTTGAGGACGCCCATGGCCCAGCGGCGGTCGTCGGTGCGGGCCAGGCCCGGCATGCCGAGGATGACGTGGGCCTGCTCGGTCTTGCGGCCGATCAGCTCGACGCGGCCCGCGGTGCGGATGGTGCGCCGTCCGTCGCGCGGGGCGATGGGCGCGGCCACCGGGTCGCGGAAGGCGCCGGCCTTCTCGAAGGCGGCGCGGACCTGGCGTACGACCTTGTTGTGGTCGACGTTGCCGGCCGCGGCGACCACCAGGTGGGTGGGGTCGTAGTGCTTCTTGTAGAAGCGGCGGATGCGGTCGGCGGTGAGGGCGTTGACCGTGTCGACGGTGCCGAGGACGGGGCGGCCCAGCGCGTTGTCGCCGAACATGGTGTGCGCGAACAGGTCGTGCACGCAGTCGCCGGCGTCGTCCTCGGTCATCGCGATCTCTTCGAGGATCGCGCCGCGCTCGACGTCCACGTCCTCCTCGCGGATGAGCGAGCCGGTCAGCATGTCGCAGACCACGTCGATGGCGAGCGGCAGGTCGGTGTCGAGCACGCGCGCGTAGTAGCACGTGTACTCCTTGGCCGTGAACGCGTTCATCTCGCCGCCGACCGCGTCGATCGCGGAGGAGATGTCCAGGGCGCTGCGCTTGCGGGTGCCCTTGAAGAGCAGGTGCTCCAGGTAGTGGGTGGCGCCGTTCAGGGCCGGGGTCTCGTCGCGGGAGCCGACGTGGGCCCAGATGCCGAAGGTCGCGGAGCGGACCGAGGGCAGGGTCTCGGTGACGATGCGCAGGCCGCCCGGGAGGGTGGTCTTGCGGACCGTGCCGATGCCGTGTTCGCCCTTGATCAGGGTTTGGGTACGGGCGACGGCCCGCGCCTCCGAGGAGGTGCGGGCCGTCGCCTTGGAGCCACGGGACGTCACTGGTCGGCGTCGTCCTTCTTCTCTTCGTCGCCCTCTTCGCCCTCGATCACGGGGATCAGGGAGAGCTTGCCGCGGGAGTCGATCTCGGCGATCTCGACCTGGACCTTCTGGCCCACGCCGAGGACGTCCTCGACGTTCTCCACGCGCTTGCCGCCGGCGAGCTTGCGGATCTGCGAGATGTGCAGCAGACCGTCCTTGCCGGGCAGCAGGGAGACGAACGCGCCGAAGGTGGTCGTCTTCACGACCGTGCCCAGGTAGCGCTCGCCGACCTCGGGCATGGTCGGGTTGGCGATGCCGTTGATCGTGGCGCGGGCGGCCTCGGCGGCCGGGCCGTCGGCGGCACCGATGTAGATGGTGCCGTCGTCCTCGATCGTGATGTCGGCGCCCGTGTCCTCCTGGATCTGGTTGATCATCTTGCCCTTGGGGCCGATGACCTCACCGATCTTGTCGACGGGGATCTTCACGGTGATGATCCGCGGCGCGTTCGGGGACATCTCGTCCGGCGTGTCGATCGCTTCCATCATCACGTCGAGGATGTGGAGGCGGGCGTCACGGGCCTGCTTGAGGGCGGCGGCCAGGACGGAGGCGGGGATGCCGTCCAGCTTGGTGTCGAGCTGGAGGGCGGTCACGAACTCCTTGGTGCCGGCGACCTTGAAGTCCATGTCGCCGAAGGCGTCCTCCGCACCGAGGATGTCGGTGAGGGTGACGTAGTGCGTCTCGCCCTCGATCTCCTGGGAGATCAGGCCCATGGCGATACCGGCGACGGGGGCCTTGAGCGGCACACCGGCGTTCAGCAGCGACATGGTGGAGGCGCAGACCGAGCCCATGGACGTCGAGCCGTTGGAGCCGAGGGCCTCGGACACCTGACGGATCGCGTACGGGAACTCCTCGCGCGTCGGCAGCACCGGCACGAGCGCGCGCTCGGCGAGGGCGCCGTGGCCGATCTCGCGGCGCTTCGGGGAGCCGACGCGGCCGGTCTCACCGGTGGAGTACGGCGGGAAGTTGTAGTTGTGCATGTAGCGCTTGCGGGTCACCGGGGAGAGGGTGTCCAGCTGCTGCTCCATGCGGAGCATGTTCAGGGTGGTGACGCCCAGGATCTGGGTCTCGCCACGCTCGAACAGCGCCGAGCCGTGCACGCGCGGGATGGCCTCGACCTCGGCGGCCAGGGTGCGGATGTCGGTGACACCGCGGCCGTCGATGCGCTTCTTCTCCTTGATGACGCGCTCACGGACCAGGGACTTGGTCAGCGAGCGGTACGCGGCGGAGATCTCCTTCTCTCGGCCCTCGAACTGCGGGAGCAGCTTCTCGGCGGCGAGCGCCTTGACGCGGTCCAGCTCGGCCTCGCGCTCCTGCTTGCCGGCGATGGTGAGCGCCTGGGCCAGCTCGGGCTTGACGGCTGCGGTGAGCGCCTCGAGGACGTCGTCCTGGTAGTCCAGGAAGATCGGGAACTCACCGGTCGGCTTCGCGGCCTTGGCGGCGAGGTCGGCCTGGGCCCGGCACAGCACCTTGATGAAGGGCTTCGCGGCGTCCAGACCGGCGGCGACGACCTCCTCGGTGGGGGCTTCGGCGCCGCCCTCGACCAGCTTGATGGTCTTCTCGGTGGCCTCTGCCTCGACCATCATGATCGCGACGTCGCCGTCCTCCAGGGTGCGGCCCGCGACGACCATGTCGAAGACGGCGTCCTCGAGCTCGGTGTGCGTCGGGAACGCCACCCACTGGCCGCGGATCAGCGCGACGCGGACGCCGCCGATCGGGCCGGAGAAGGGCAGGCCGGCCAGCTGCGTGGACGCGGAGGCGGCGTTGATCGCCACGACGTCGTACAGGTGGTCGGGGTTGAGGGCCATGATCGTCGCGACGACCTGGATCTCGTTGCGCAGGCCCTTCTTGAAGGACGGGCGCAGCGGGCGGTCGATCAGGCGGCAGGTGAGGATCGCGTCCTCGGAGGGCCGGCCCTCGCGGCGGAAGAAGCTGCCGGGGATCTTGCCGGCGGCGTACATCCGCTCCTCGACGTCCACCGTGAGGGGGAAGAAGTCGAGCTGGTCCTTGGGGTTCTTCGAGGCGGTGGTCGCCGACAGCACCATGGTGTCGTCGTCCAGGTAGGCCACGGCGCTGCCGGCGGCCTGACGGGCCAGACGGCCGGTCTCGAAGCGGATGGTGCGGGTGCCGAAGGCGCCGTTGTCGATGACGGCCTCGGCGTAGTGGGTCTCGTTCTCCACCAGCGGTTTCTCCATTACGTGTCGTCTTTTGTCCCGCGCGCCCGTGTGGCGGGGGGACGGGGCGGAGAAGCGCGCGTCCGGTGCGGGCCGGTCTTCGATCGAAGCACCCGGGGTGCTGTCCCCGGGGGCCACTACCGAGGACCGGCGGCGGCGAGGTGCGCTTCTCCTCGTTCGGTGCGCGCGTTCCGCGCGCGTTTTCGTTCGTTGTCGTGCGTCGTGCGTCTCGTGTTCTGTTACCACATTACAAAGCAGCGGCGACAGTGCGCACGTACAGCAAAGGGAGCGGCCCCCGAACGATGGGAACCGCTCCCTTCACGGCGTCTTACTTGGCGCCCGCCGCACCGCGGCGGATGCCGAGGCGCTCGACCAGCGCACGGAAGCGCTGGATGTCCTTCTTGGCGAGGTACTGCAGCAGCCGGCGGCGCTGGCCGACCAGGATCAGCAGACCACGACGGGAGTGGTGGTCGTGCTTGTGGGTCTTGAGGTGCTCGGTCAGGTCGGAGATCCGGCGGGACAGCAGAGCGACCTGGACCTCGGGGGAGCCGGTGTCGCCCTCCTTGGTACCGAACTCGGTGATGATCTGCTTCTTCACTGCGGCGTCGAGCGACACGCGTACTCCTCTGGTCTGTGAGTGGCCACCGAGTGCCCCCGGTCTACGTCTCGGGGGATCTTCCGTGACTCGGAAGGCGGGGATCCGCTGGGCGCGGCCTCCAGGGCTCGGGGGCTCCGGGGGCGCGTACACAAACGGCCGTCACCCAGCGTACCAGCCTGGGCGCTCGCCTCCGCGCGGGGCTCAGGCGGCGGGGCCCTCACCCCCACGGGCACGGACATGCACAAACCGCTGACCAGGCCAATCGCGGCCACTAGGGTAGCCGCACAGCCGACCGCAGGACAGGAAGGACCGAGCCGCGATGGCCGATGCCGAGGACCTCGAACTCAAGGCGCGCAAGGACCGGGAGCGGGACGAGCTCTACTCCCTCGACATCTCCGGCGTCGAATGGCACAGCGCGCCCGGCACCGAGGAGCACGAGGAGCGCGTCGAGATCGCGTACCTGCCCGCCGGTGCCGTGGCGATGCGGTCGTCGCTCGACCCGGACACCGTGCTGCGGTACACGGAGGCGGAGTGGCGGGCTTTCGTGCTGGGCGCGCGCGACGGGGAGTTCGATCTGGAGCCGGCGCCGCGGGACGGGGACGCCGGACCGCGGTGAACCGGGGCGGAGGGGTACCGACAGGTCTCAGGGCTTCTCCGCCGCGCCGCTTCCGATGCCCAGGACCAGATAGAGCCACTCCTTCTTCTGCCCGCCCGAGGGACCGTTCGCGGACTTGCGGCCGAAGAAGATCCGGCCGTTCTGGACGAGGATGTCGTTCTCGTTCATCACCGTCATCGTCTGGGCCTCGGCCGGGAGGCCGAAGTAGAGGTACGGGATCTCCTCGTCCGTGTCCGGGTCGAGCGCGACCAGCGCGTTCGGTGCGATGTGGTCCTCGCTCAGGCGCAGGGCCAGCAGCCGGTCGCCGCTCATCCGCACCGGCTGGAGCAGGGAGCCCGGGCCGGAGTCGAACTTCTTCGTCGTACGGCCCGTCTTCAGGTCGAAGCCGATGATCCAGTTGGAGACCTGCTTCTCGAGCTGGTCCTTGCTGCGGATGAAGACCTGGTCCGTGCCGACGGCGATGGTCGGGCACTCGTCGATGACCAGGTAGTCCGTGTAGGAGCAGTCGGCCACGTACGCGCCGTTGCGCAGGCTGATCGTGGCGCGGTCGCGGCCCTTGTCGTCGAGGGAGAGCAGGTCGGTGATCTCGATGTCGCCGCCCGAGACGGCGAGAACGGCCGGCTCGGTGGAGGGCACCTTGAGGTCGCGGATGCCCTCGGCGGCGGAGTAGGTCCACACGGTCCGTCCCGTGGCGGGGTCGACCTTGCGCACCTTGTAGCCGGTGTACTGGTAGGAGGTGTCCGGCACGCTCTTGTCACCGCTCCGGCACATCTGGCGGACGATCAGCGCGCGTCCGCCCGCGGCGCCCATGTCCTGGCACGGGCCGGTGGCCGTGGTGGACCAGCGGCGCTCGCCCTTCTCCATGCCGTACCCGGTGGTGCCGCCGCCCCAGGTCACGACGACCGTGCCGTGCGTCAGGGTCACGCTCGGCCGGTCCTGGCCGGTGTTCGCGGCCGGTTCGGGGCCGGACGAGGAGGTGGGGAAGCGGGCCTCCCACACCATGCGGCCGTCGTCGAGGTCGACGAAGGCGACCTGGTTGCAGTAGGCGTCCTGGGCCCAGTCGTTGGCCCGGAAGAGGACGGCGGTGCGGTTGTCGCCGGTCACGTGGGGGGTGTAGCCGCAGATGGGGCCGTCGAGCCCGAGCTTCCACTCTTCCTCGCCGGGCTCGATGTCGGTGCCGACGCGCATGCCGACGAGGGTCTTGTTGATGCCCTTGGCGAGGATGCGGTCGGTGGCCCACATGCCCGGCATCTCCACGCGCTCGCCGGGGTTCATGTCGTCCACGGAGAACCGGAAGGCCATCTCCCCCACGGTGCTCGCGGGTTGCTTCTCGACCGTCTCCCGTACGTCGAGGGGGCCTGGTGCCCGCGCGGCTCCCTTCGCGTCCGGGGAAGCGCCCTTGCCGTCCTCGCCGCCCCACAGG
>MUMD01000536.1 GCA_002155895.1 Streptomyces rochei | reverse complement strand
CTAGTAGTGCTTCGTTAGGTTCTGGGTCTGATTCTGCGTGTGGTGAGTGGTCGGCCGCAGGTGGTGCAGGTGCCGGTCCAGCACCTCAGCAGGTCCTGGAGGACGTCGAGGACCTGGTAGAGGGTCAGGCCGGCATGTGGGCTTTTGGGTCGAGCCGCCGGAGGGTGAGGAAGGCCTGGGCGGCGGTGACAAGGGTGACGTGGTGGTGCCAGCCGCGCCAGGTGCGGCCTTCGAAGTGGTCCAGGCCCAGGCCGTGCTTGAGCTCGCGGTAGTCGTGCTCGATGCGCCAGCGCATCTTGGCCCACCGCACCAGGTCGGTGACCGGTGTGGTGACGGGCAGGTTCGATATCCAGTAGCCCGTCGGAGCGTCCTGCCCGTCCGGCCATTCGACCAGAAGTGTCCGGGCGGGCAGGACGCCGTCCCACCGGTTGCGGCCGCCGCCCGCTTCCTGGACTGCGGCCAGGGACTGCTTGCCCGCGGGCCGCACTGTCAACACCGCGAACCGTGAGGTCATCACGCCCTTGCTGCCGCGGCGCCAGGTCACCTCGGTGAACCGGCCGTCACCGGCCTCCGACGCGAGGACCGAGACGGCATGCGGCGGGGTGCGGTATCGAGGCAGCGTCGGCGGACCGAGCCCGCCATAGTCAGGCTGGTGCGGCAGGGCATGCTCCGGGTGAACGACTTCTTTCCCGGTCAACGCCAGGACATAGGCCAGCCCTCGCTCCTCGAGACCGAGCCGGAACGGGGTGCAGACGCCGTAACCGGCATCGGCGACCACGACCGGCGCCTTCAACTGCCAGCCGGTGAGTGTGTCCAGCAGGCCGAGCGCCAGACGCCACTTCTCCTGGTGGGCGACGTGATCGGGCACTCCCGCCTTGCGGCATCGGCCCGGCTCGTCCGTCCACTCACGCGGCAGATACAACTCCCAGTTCAGCGGGCAGGACGCGGTGTCGGTGGCGGCATGGACGCTGACCGCGACCTGGCAGTTCGCCCGTTTCCCGACCGCTCCGCAGTACTGACGGGCCACACCCACCGACGCGGTGCCGCACTTGGGAAACGACACGTCGTCGACCACCCAGACCTCGGGCGTGACCACTTCGGTCAGCCGCTGGGCGATCCGCTGCCTGACGGGAAGCGGGTCCCACGGTGACTGGTTCACGAACTGCTGCAGGGCCTGCATGTTCCCGTCCGGCAGCCGCTCGGCCATGGGCTGGATCGACTTGCGCCGTCCGTCCAGCATCAGACCCCGCAGATAACACGCACCCCACCGCCGCTGGTCCCGCCGCGGCACCGAGGCGAACACATCGGCAACGAACTCCGATAACTCACCCCGGAGCCGTTCCACCTCCCCCAACCTCATACCGGAGATACTGCCCACCACCAGGCGAGATCACCCGACGTAACGAAGCACTACTAGG
>MUMD01000535.1:256-576 GCA_002155895.1 Streptomyces rochei | reverse complement strand
GCTCGGCCGCGGCGGCATGGGGACGGTGTGGCGCGCGGAGGACGAGACCCTCGGACGCACGGTCGCCGTCAAGGAGCTGCGGTTCCCGGGGAACATCGACGAGGAGGAGAAGCGGCGCCTGATCACGCGCACGCTGCGCGAGGCCAAGGCGATCGCGCGCATCCGCAACAACAGCGCCGTCACGGTCTACGACGTCGTCGAGGAGGACGACCGCCCGTGGATCGTGATGGAACTCGTCGAGGGCAAGTCGCTCGCCGAGGCCATCCGTGAGGACGGCCTGCTGGAGCCGAAGCGCGCCGCCGAGGTGGGGCTCGCCATCC
>MUMD01000535.1:0-218 GCA_002155895.1 Streptomyces rochei | reverse complement strand
TCGGCGGGCTGCTGTACGCGGCGGTCGAGGGCACCCCGCCCTACGACAAGGGCTCCGCCATCGCCACGCTCACCGCGGTGATGACGGAGAGCCTGGAGGAGCCGAAGAACGCCGGTCCGCTGCGGGACGTCATCTACGGCCTGCTCAACAAGGACCCCGCCCAGCGGCTCGACGACGCGGGCGCCCGCGCGCTGCTCAACAAGGTCATCCACGCCCCG
>MUMD01000534.1 GCA_002155895.1 Streptomyces rochei | reverse complement strand
CATGACGACGATCAGCAGGCTCAGGCAGAGCACCAGCAGGGCCCACCAGCGCCGTGGATAGGGACCGGTCATCTTCTCGACGGGTGTGGTGACTAGGAGGGACATAACAGGGCTCCCGGATGGCGAGGGCAGCGCGGACGTGACCGGCTCGGCCGGTTAATTGCCCATCGATGTGCAGAATGCTGCCAGGGTATTTTGTTGCCCAGCGATGAGCAAATAGGGCGGAGGGCGCGTCGGGCGCCGAGGGGGTGCCCCCGGGGTGCCCCGGGGGGGGCGGAGAACGCGGGTCAGGGAACGCGGGAGCGTGCCTCGACCGGGCAGAGCGCGGTGGCGGACGGGGCAACCGGCGGGGACCGCGCCAGGGACGCGCTCCGGCAGGGCGCGGCAGCCGGACAGGAAAAGGCCGGGCGAGGGGGCCAGGGCGGCACTCCGACGGAACGTGACAACCCGACCGGGCGCGGTGGCCGACCGGGCACTTCCCCACCGGCAGCGCGCGGTCCGGGACGCTTCACCCCTGCGCCGAGGCCGGGCCAGCGCACCGGCTCGGCGTGAGGGCCGGCGGACTACTCCTGGACGGGGTGGACGGGGTGGACG
>MUMD01000533.1 GCA_002155895.1 Streptomyces rochei | reverse complement strand
GCCGCCAACCGCGACGGGGTCCGGGACCTCGTGGTGGCGTCGGTCATCCTGACGGCGACCCTGGGCCTGCATCTGCGCCACTCCGCCCGGGCGGCGGTGCGCCGGCGCCGGCCGTGGTGGCCGTGGTCGCTCGTCGCGCACGCGGCCGTGACCTACCTGCCGTACTGCTTCTTCCAGGACACCTGGGTCGGCATCCCGGGTTCGCTCGCCGCCGCGGTGCTGCTGACCANNCCGCGGTGTCCCACGCCGTGGGCGGGCTGGCCCTCTTCGGCGTCGTGCGCCTCGCGGACCTGGCCGAGGAACTCCAGGCGGCCCGCGCCGAACTGGCCCAGCGCGCGGTCGACCGCGAACGGCTGCGCTTCGCCCGCGACCTGCACGATCTGTGCGGCTACTCGCTGACGGCGGTGGCCCTGCACTGCGAGGGGATCCAGCGCCTCGTACGCAGTGATCCGCAGCGCGTCGAGGAGGAGCTGGGCCGGACACAGGACCTGGCCCGGCACGCGCTGTCGGAGGTGCGGGCCGTGTCCGCCGGGTACCGGGTGCTGTCCCTGGAGCGGGAGGCACGGTCCACCGCCGCGCTGCTGAAGTCCCTCGGGGTCACCGTCGACGTCCGGCTCTCCGGGGCACCGCTGCCGGAACCCGTCGACGAGACCCTGGCCATCGTGGTCAGGGAGGGGGTCACCAACGCCCTGCGGCAC
>MUMD01000532.1 GCA_002155895.1 Streptomyces rochei | reverse complement strand
GTGTCACGGCCGCCGCGGCCGGGCTCCTGCTGCTGCTCCTCGGCGCGGGCACCCTGCTCGCCGCCGTCGCCACCGCCGCCGTACCCGCCGTGCTCACCCGCGGCCTGCACCTGGACGGGCTGGCCGACACCGCGGACGGACTCGGCAGCGGCAAGCCCGCCGAGGACGCGCTGCGGATCATGAAGCAGTCGGACATCGGCCCCTTCGGCGTGCTCACCCTGGTCTTCGCCCTGCTGGCCCAAGTCGCCGCGCTGGCGCAGGTCTACGACGCGTCCTGGGCGCACGGCGCGCTCGCCGCCGTGGTCTCGGCGACCGCCGCCCGGCTGGCACTGACTCTCGCCGCCCGCGCCGGAGTGCCCGCCGCCCGCCCGGAGGGGCTGGGGGCGGCGGTCGCGGGGGTGGTGCCGACGGGCGCCGCCGCGACGGTCACCGCCGTCGTCGCGGCGGCTGCGGCCGGGGCCGGCGCGTTCCTCGGGGCGTACGACGCGGTCCGCGCGGCGCTCGCCGTGCTGTGCGCCGTCGCCGTCGCCGAACTCCTCCTGCGCCACTGCGTCCGCCGCTTCGGCGGGGTCACCGGCGACGTCTTCGGCGCGGTGGCGGAGACGGCGGCCACCACCGCCCTCGTCGTGCTGGTCCTCGGCTGACCTCAGCAGGCCTCCCGCCACACCCCCAGCTCGTACTTCTTCCGCATCGAACTCAGCCCCAGCTCCCGCGACTCGGCGCAGAACCGCTCGGTCGGCAGCTCGTACTCGACGTGGAAGACGGCCTTGTCCGCGTCGACGAACGGCCGGTTGTCGGCGCACTCGCCGTACTGGGCGCACTGCTCGTTGACCGCGAAGTCGAAGTCGTCGACCAGCTCCGGGATCTGGTCCAGGTCGTTCTTGAGGCCGACGGCCATGCCCCGGTCGTGGGCGAGCCTCGCGATCAGCCGGTTGTAGCGGAGCTGGTCGTCGGCGGTGAGCGGGAAGCCGGTCTCGTTCTTGTAGCCGTCCATGTTGTCCGGCTCGACCGCGTCGAAGCCCTTGTCCCGGCACATGTCGATCCGCTCGGCCATCAGCGGTTCGAGGACGTCCGTCGCGCGGATGTCCAACCACCGCTCGCCCTCCCAGCCGTTGCCCTCGCCCAGCACCGACTTCGGGAAACGGTCCGCGTCGGGGCGGAAGTCCTCCCAGGCGCCGGTGGAGAGGTAGCAGATGACCTTGCGGCCGTCCTCGTGCAGCCCGGCGACCGTGGCCTCGGTGTGGTCGAAGCCGTCGATGTCGTAGACCGGCACGTCGACCGAGGTGTCCAGCTTGCCGCTGAGCTGCCACTGCCAGGCGGTGCCGGGACGCGGCTGCCAGTGACCGGCACCGTCCCGCCCGTCGTCGGGAGAGGCCGAGGAGCAGCCCGCGAGCAGCAGGAGCAGGGCTGTCAGCAGGACCGGGCGTCTCATGGGGCGTGCTCCAGGTGTGGGATCCGCGGGCTTCCCGTAATGATCTCGTACGCCCCCGGCGGCGTGACAAACACGGGGCGCGGGAGGGAACGGGCGGGAACGCGAGCGTAGGCTCGTGCCGGGTGTTTGCCTGCCCAGGTAAGGACCGCATCGCAGGAGGGATCTAGGGTCGGTTGTCGGGCCCGGTCGACCCACCCGCATTCGGCCGTACAGGACTTCATACGGAAGCGAGAATTCACCACCGTGACTGCTCTCACTCTCTCCACCGCCGCGGCGCCCGGCCTGCGGGCCGACGCGATCGTGATCGGTGTCGCCAAGGGCGCCAAGGGACCGGTCGTCGCACCGGGCGCCGAGGCCGTGGACAAGGCGTACGACGGCCGGCTCGCCGGCGTCCTGGAGACCCTCGGTGCCTCCGGCGCCGAGGGCGAGGTGACGAAGCTGCCCGCGCCGTCCGGCTTCAAGGCACCCGTCGTGGTGGCGGTGGGCCTGGGCGCCGAGCCCGAGAAGGACGCCGGTTTCGACGCCGAGGCGCTGCGCCGGGCCGCCGGTACGGCCGCCCGCGCGCTCGCCGGCTCCAAGAAGGCCGCGTTCGCCCTGCCGCTCGCCGAGGCCGCCGACGCCGGCGCCGTCGGTGAGGGCGTGCTGCTCGGCGCGTACTCCTTCGACGCCTACAAGGAGAACGGCAAGGACGCGAAGGCCAAGAGCGGCAAGGCGCCGCTCGCCGAGGCCGCGCTGCTGGGCGGCAAGCCCCGCGACAAGGCGTACAAGGCGGCGATCGAGCGTGCCGCGGCCGTCGCCGAGGAGCTGAACCGCGCCCGCGACCTGGTCAACACCCCGCCGAACGACCTGAACCCCGAGGCGTTCGCGGCGGTGGCGCAGGCCGCCGCCAAGGAGCACGGCATCAAGGTGCAGGTGCTCGACGAGAAGGCGCTCGTCAAGGGCGGCTACGGCGGCATCCTGGGCGTCGGCTCCGGTTCGGCGTCCGGCCCGCGGCTGGTGAAGCTGTCGTACACCTCGTCCAAGGCGACGAAGTCGCTCGCCTTCGTCGGCAAGGGCATCACCTACGACTCGGGCGGCATCTCCCTGAAGCCGGCCGGGCACAACGAGACGATGAAGTGCGACATGGCCGGCGCCGCCGCCGTGTTCGCCGCGGTCGTCGCCGCCGCGCGCCTGGGCCTGGAGGTCAACGTGACCGGCTGGCTGGCGCTGGCCGAGAACATGCCGTCGGGCTCCGCCACCCGCCCGGGTGACGTGCTGCGCATGTACAGCGGCAAGACGGTGGAGGTGCTGAACACCGACGCCGAGGGCCGGCTGGTGCTCGCCGACGCGCTGTGGGCCGCCTCGCAGGAGAAGCCGGACGCGATCATCGACGTGGCGACCCTGACCGGCGCCATGATGGTGGCGCTGGGCAGCCGGACGTACGGCGTCATGGCGAACGACGACGCCTTCCGCACCGCGGTCCACGAGGCGGCGGAGGAGGTCGGCGAGCCGGCGTGGCCGATGCCGCTGCCGGAGCACCTGCGCAAGGGCATGGACTCGGCGACGGCGGACATCGCCAACATGGGCGAGCGGATGGGCGGCGGCCTGGTGGCCGGTCTGTTCCTGCGCGAGTTCGTGGGCGAGGGGATCGCCTGGGCGCACCTGGACATCGCGGGTCCCGCGTTCAACGAGGGCGGACCGTTCGGGTACACGCCGAAGGGCGGTACGGGTACGGCGGTGCGGACCCTGGTGCGGGTCGCCGAGCTGGCGGCCGCGGGGGATCTGGGCTAGGGACTCCCACCGGACCGGGGGTGCGGGTGATCGCGCGGCCGCGGGTCGGTCGCGGCCCGTCGCGCCGTCGCCCGCGCCCCCGGGGACGTCTCCCCCGCCTTCGCTACGAGTGAACGTGGGGCGTCTCACACACCGGCCCCACGTCTCGTCGGCCCTCCACAAGTGCGAAGATGGGGCTCGGCAGGACAGGGCCCCACCTAAGGGCCGAGAACAAAGAGCGGCCGGACACCAGCCGCCGACCGGTCACTGGAGACCGGCGTGGCGCACATGCATGGAGGACGTGACGTGGCGAACGACGCCAGCACCGTTTTCGACCTAGTGATCCTCGGCGGTGGCAGCGGTGGTTACGCCGCGGCCCTGCGCGGGGCACAGCTGGGCCTGGACGTCGCCCTGATCGAGAAGGACAAGGTCGGCGGTACCTGCCTGCACAAGGGGTGCATCCCCACCAAGGCCCTGCTGCACGCGGGCGAGATCGCCGACCAGGCCCGCGAGAGCGAGCAGTTCGGCGTCAAGGCCACGTTCGAGGGCATCGACGTGGCCGCCGTGCACAAGTACAAGGACGACGTGATCTCGGGCCTGTACAAGGGTCTGCAGGGTCTGATCGCCTCGCGCAAGGTGACCTACATCGAGGGTGAGGGCCGGCTGTCCTCCCCCACCTCCGTGGATGTGAACGGCCAGCGGATCCAGGGCCGCCACGTCCTGCTGGCGACCGGCTCCGTGCCGAAGTCGCTGCCGGGCCTGGACATCGACGGCAACCGGATCATCTCCTCCGACCACGCCCTCGTCCTGGACCGCGTGCCGAAGTCCGCGATCATCCTGGGCGGCGGCGTCATCGGCGTCGAGTTCGCCTCCGCGTGGAAGTCCTTCGGCACCGACGTCACGATCATCGAGGGCCTCAAGCACCTCGTGCCGGTCGAGGACGAGAACAGCTCCAAGCTGCTGGAGCGCGCCTTCCGCAAGCGGGGCATCAAGTTCAACCTGGGCACCTTCTTCGAGAAGGCGGAGTACACCCAGGACGGCGTCAAGGTCACCCTCGCCGACGGCAAGGAGTTCGAGGCCGAGGTCCTGCTCGTCGCCATCGGCCGCGGCCCGGTCTCGCAGGGCCTGGGCTACGAGGAGGCCGGGGTCGCGATGGACCGCGGCTACGTCCTGGTCGACGAGTACATGCGGACCAACGTCCCGACCGTCTCCGCCGTCGGTGACCTCGTCCCGACCCTCCAGCTCGCGCACGTCGGCTTCGCCGAGGGCATGCTGGTGGCGGAGCGGCTGGCCGGTCTGAAGACCGTCCCGGTCGACTACGACGGCGTGCCGCGGGTGACGTACTGCCACCCGGAGGTCGCCTCCGTCGGCATCACCGAGGCCAAGGCCAAGGAGATCTACGGTGCGGACAAGGTCGTCGCCCTGAAGTACAACCTGGCGGGCAACGGCAAGAGCAAGATCCTCAAGACCGCGGGCGAGATCAAGCTCGTCCAGGTCAAGGACGGTGCCGTGGTCGGCGTCCACATGGTCGGCGACCGCATGGGCGAGCAGGTCGGCGAGGCCCAGCTGATCTACAACTGGGAGGCGCTGCCGGCCGAGGTGGCCCAGCTCGTCCACGCCCACCCCACGCAGAACGAGGCGCTCGGCGAGGCCCACCTGGCCCTGGCCGGCAAGCCCCTGCACTCCCACGACTGACCTCCCTCGGTCACTGGGCGCGACGACACAGACTTCCGCAATTTCGTAAGGAGCAACCGAAACCATGGCGGTTTCCGTAACCCTTCCGGCGCTCGGCGAGAGCGTCACCGAGGGCACCGTCACCCGTTGGCTGAAGGCCGAGGGTGAGCGTGTCGAGGCCGACGAGCCGCTGCTCGAGGTCTCGACCGACAAGGTCGACACCGAGATCCCGGCCCCCGCCTCCGGCGTGCTGTCCTCCATCAAGGTCGCCGAGGACGAGACCGTCGAGGTCGGCGCCGAGCTGGCGCTGATCGACGACGGCTCCGGCGCCGACCTCGACGGTCT
>MUMD01000531.1 GCA_002155895.1 Streptomyces rochei | reverse complement strand
GCCGAGCTGAACACGCGCATGAGCGGGCTGGCGCGGTAGACCAACACCACCGCGTTCATGGTGATCCAGGCGGCGCTGGCCACCCTGCTCACGCGGCACGGCGCCGCCTGGATCACCATGAACGTGGTGGTGTTGGTCGACCGCGCCAGGTCGGTCAGGCGGGTGTGCAGCTCGGCGGGGACGGTGAAGGTGACCCGGTCGCCGGTGTGGTCGGCGGTGGCGGGGCGAGGCCGGTCGGTGGGCAGGTCCAGCTGCTCCGGCAGGTCGGCCAGCTGCCGCTTCCAGTAGTCGAGCTGCCGCCCCGCCAGGCTGTCCGCGTCGGTCTCGTCGCCGAGGACCTCCTGCTGCCAGAGCGCGTAGTCGGCGTACTGGACGGGGAGCGCCTGCCAAGCGGGCGCGTCGCCGGCGCGGCGGGCGGTGTAGGCGGCGGTGAGGTCCTGGGCGAGCGGGGTGCGGGACCAGGCGTCGCTGGCGATGTGGTGGACCAGCAGCAACAGGACGTGCTCCTGCTCCGACACCCGGAAGAGCCACATCCGCACGGGCAGGTCCGCCGTCAGGTCGAAGGGGTACGACGCGGCCTCCGCCACCCGGTCCGCGACCTCCTCCTCGGTCACGTCGACGACCGTGAAGGGCGTCGAGGCGGCCTCGACGGGCAGCACGATCTGGTACGCGCCTTGCTCGTCCTCGGTGAAGACCGTGCGCAGGCTCTCGTGCCGGGCGATCAGATCCCCGGTCGCAGCGCGCAGGGCGTCGTGGTCGAGGACGCCGGTGAGGCGGAGGGTGGTGGGGATGTTGTAGGTCGCCGAGGGGC
>MUMD01000530.1:419-1677 GCA_002155895.1 Streptomyces rochei | reverse complement strand
CCGCCCGGTTACACCGACCCGGTCCAGTTCACGTCGGGCAATCCCTACGGCACCTCGGCTGTGGTCGGCGACGCGGAGCCCGGCGAGGTGAGCCTGGCGGCCGCTCGCCACCAGGCTCGCCGGGTCGTCGAGGTCACCGCCGCGCTCAAGGCCGGACGCGCCGCCTGAGTCCGCCCTCCCTCCTCCCCTCCAGCACGACACCACCGAAGGAGTACTCGAATGACCACCACCCACGAGTCGGAGCTCCGGGCCCTCTTCGCGAGCCGCGCCGACGCCCAGCAGACCAAGGACATCGACCGACTCATGTCCTTCTACGCCGCCGACGCCGTCTACTACGACGTCGTCCCCCCGCTGAGGTTCACCGGCACCGACGAGATCCGCCGCAACTTCGTGCGGTGGTTCGACGGATACGTCGGTCCCATCAGCCTGGAGACGCACGACCTCACCCTCGTGGCCGGCGAAGACACCGCCTTCGCGCACATGCTCCACCGTGACTCGGGAGAGCGGAAGGGCGGCCTCCAGGCCTCGATATGGGTACGGGAGAGCGTCTGCCTCCGGCGGACGCACGGAGCGTGGTCGATCACGCACGAGCATGTCTCGATCCCCATCGACCCGGCGACCATGACGGTCTGGCTCCCGACCGACAAGGACCAGCTCGTCTGACCGCGTTCGNNATGGTTGCGACCAGCACCGTCGCTCCGTGGCGGACGGCGAGTTCGACGCACCGGGTGGCCACGGCCCGGTGGTGCTGGAGCCGGTTGATCCCGCACTCGACCATGTGCTGCTGCTTGTGATCGGTCTTGTCGGACTTCGGTGCACTGCAACCGCCTGGGTGATCCGGAGCGCCGTCGCCGCTTCGCTCAACTCCCTTCGACCGCGCATTCCATGGTTCACGACGGTCGTGATCGATAGGCTGGGAGGGTCGAGGCTCGGGAGGATCCGGCAGTGTCGTTGAGCTACTACGTGTACATCTCCGACAGCAAGGTCGACATGCTGTTGCCGCAGATCGACCCCGGGTTCGGGGCCAAGCGACAGACGGAGGTGGGCGTGAACCTCTCCGTGCTGTCGGCGAAGCGCACCACCGACGGCCCGCCGAACGACCGGATCACGCGTCTCGAGGCAGTCGTCCGGTACCTCCGGGACCACGGTGACCTCGGCACGGTGGACGCACCGGGCCGGTACTTCTGGGGTTCGCTGCGGATGCGATGGGGCTCGTTCCGTGACGACCCCGCGTCCTCCCTGGTGTTCTTCGGCGGGC
>MUMD01000530.1:0-373 GCA_002155895.1 Streptomyces rochei | reverse complement strand
ACCGCGTCGATCGCGCGGCGCTGGGCCGTGTTGAGCGGGCCGTCGCGCGCTTGCGCTGGCCGGCGCAGAACGTCGAGTTCGTGGCGAAGCGGCTGCTGCACGGCGAAAGCCCGGACGGTACCGGCACGTCGGTACTGCTCGGAACACCTCTGTACGCCGCCGTGGTGGACTGACGCGGATGGCCACCTGGCGCCGCGGTGACGTCATCCTGGATCTGTACGAGGTCCTGGATGTGGTGCGCTCCGGCGGCCTCGGACTGGTGCACCGGGTCCACCACCGTGGCTGGGACATCGACCTGGCCGTGAAGACTCCGCGCCCGGCCGTCGTCCGCTCGCCGGACGGGATCGGGGACTTCGAGCGTGAGGCGGAGGTG
>MUMD01000053.1 GCA_002155895.1 Streptomyces rochei | reverse complement strand
GGTGTTGACGGCCGGGCAGGGTAACTATGCGGCGGCGAATGTGTTCTTGGACGCGTTGGCGGCGTGGCGTCGGGCCGAGGGGTTGGTGGCGACGTCGATGGCGTTCGGGTTCTGGGATGTGGGTGCTGGTCTGGGTCAGTACTTGTCTGAGGTGGACCGGCGGCGGATGGCTGCGCAGGGTTTGCCGGTGCTGTCGGCTGATGCGGGTCTGGCGTTGTTCGCGCGGGGTCTGGATCGTGGTGAGGCGACGGTGGTGCCGTTGCGGGTGGACACTGCGGCGTTGGGTGTGCGTCGTGATGAGGTGCCGGCTCTGTTGCGGGGGTTGGTGCCGGTGAGGCGTGCGGCGGCTGCGGCGTTGCCGGCGGCCGGAGCGGGTGAGGGGGGTTCGCCGGCTGGTCGGCTGGCGGGGCTTGGCCGGGCGGAGCGGCATCGGACGGTTCTGCGTCTGGTGCGCGAGCAGGTGGCTTCGGTGCTGGGTCATGGTTCGGTGGAGGCGGTCGGCGCGGACCGGGCTTTCCAGGAGCTGGGTTTCGATTCGCTGGCCGCGACCGAACTGCGCAACCAGCTGAACACGCTGACCGGGCTCCGTCTCCCGGCGACCCTGGTCTTCGACCACCCCAACGCCCTCGCCGTCACCGAGCACATCGTGTCCCGACTCGACGGCAGCGAGACCGCACGGGCGGCCGACGCGAACGGTGCCGGCGCCGGACGGCCCGCCGACGACGAGCCCATCGCCATCATCGGCATGGCCTGCCGCTACCCGGGCGGGGTCACCACCCCCGAGGAGCTGTGGCGCCTGGTCATGGACGGCACCGACACGGTCTCCGACCTCCCGGACGACCGGGGCTGGGACGTGGAGGACCTCTACGACCCGGAACCGGGCAAGGAGGGCAAGAGCTACACGCGCCGCGGCAGCTTCCTGCACGACGCGGCCCAGTTCGACCCCGGCTTCTTCGGCATCTCCCCCCGTGAGGCCCTGTACATGGACCCGCAGCAGCGCATGCTGCTCGAGACCTCGTGGGAGGCCCTGGAGCGGGCGGGCATCGACCCCAGCTCGCTCAAGGGCAGCAGGACCGGTGTCTTCGCCGGTGTGATGTACCACGACTACGCGCTCAACGTCTCGCCCTCCGGCACAGCCGGTGGCAGCGTGGCGTCCGGTCGGCTCTCGTACACCTACGGCTGGGAAGGCCCGGCCGTCACCGTCGACACCGCCTGCTCGTCCTCGCTCGTCGCGCTGCACCTGGCGGTGCAGGCGCTGCGGTCGGGGGAGTGCTCGCTCGCCGTGGCAGGTGGCGCCACCGTGATGTCGACGCCCGGCATGTTCGTCGAGTTCAGCCGCCAGCGCGGTCTGTCCGTCGACGGCCGCTGCAAGGCGTTCGCGGGCGCGGCGGACGGTGTCGGCTGGTCCGAGGGCGTCGGCGTGCTCCTGGTGGAACGTCTCTCGGACGCGGTGCGCAACGGGCACCGGGTGCTCGCGGTCGTCAAGGGCACGGCCGTCAACCAGGACGGCGCGAGCAACGGACTGACCGCCCCCAACGGCCCCTCCCAGCAGCGCGTGATCCGCCAGGCGCTGCTGGGCGCCGGAGTCGCCCCGTCCGAAGTCGACGTGGTGGAGGCGCACGGTACGGGCACCACGCTCGGCGATCCGATCGAGGCGCAGGCGCTTCTCGCCACGTACGGCCAGGACCGGCCCGAGGACCGGCCGCTGCTGCTCGGCTCGGTCAAGTCGAACATCGGCCACACCCAGGCCGCCGCCGGTGTCGCCGGCGTCATCAAGATGGTCATGGCGATGGAACACGGCACGGTGCCGCGCACCCTGCACGTCGACCGTCCCTCCCCGCACGTCGACTGGACCGAGGGCCACGCCGAACTGGTCACCGAGGAACGGCCCTGGCCGGCCACCGGTCGGCCGCGCCGGGCCGGCGTCTCCGCCTTCGGTCTCAGCGGCACCAACGCCCACGTCGTGCTGGAGCAGAGCCCCACCCGGACCGCGGACGAAGCGCGGCCCGCAGCCGGAACGGGTTCCGCCACCGGGCACCCCGCACCCGCCGTCCTGCCCTGGACGCTGTCCGCGGCCACCCCCGAGGCGCTGCGCGCCCAGGCAGCCCGGCTGCTCGACCACGCGACGGCACGCCCGGACGACCGTCCGGTGGACACGGCGTACGCGCTGGCCACCGCCCGCACCGCGTTGGAGTCCCGCGCGGTGGTGCTCGGCACCGGCCGAGACGAGATCCTGGCCGGACTGCGGGCCCTCGCGGAGGGCACGGACGCCCCCGGCGTGATCACCGGCGAGGCGCGGTCCGTCGGCACCACCGCCTTCCTGTTCTCGGGTCAGGGCTCCCAGCGCCTCGGCATGGGGCGTGGACTGTACGAGAACTTCCCGGTGTTCGCGGAGGCATTCGACGCGGTGTGCGCGGGACTCGACGAGCACCTGGAGCGTCCGCTGCGCGCAGTGGTGTGGGGCGAGGACGCCGAGTCGCTGAACGGCACCGCGTACGCGCAGGCGGGTCTGTTCGCCGTCGAGGTGGCCCTGTTCCGGCTCCTGGCGTCCTGGGGCGTCACTCCCGACCTGGTGGCCGGCCACTCCATCGGTGAGGTGGCGGCGGCACATGTCGCCGGGGTGTTCTCCCTCGCGGACGCCTGTGCGCTGGTCGCCGCGCGTGGCCGGCTGATGCAGGCGCTTCCCGCCGGCGGCACCATGGTGGCGGTGGAGGCCACCGAGGCGGAGGTCCGGGAACAGCTGGACTTCCACGAGGCCGACAGCGTGTCGATCGCCGCCGTCAACGGCCCGACCTCGGTGGTGGTCTCGGGCCTGGAGGAGGCCGTCGAGACAGTCGCCGAGGTGTTCCGGCAGCGGGGACGCAGGGTCAGCCGGCTCCGCGTCTCGCACGCGTTCCACTCGCCGCTGATGGAGCCGATGCTCCCGGCGTTCCGTGAGGTCGTGGAGGGACTGTCGTTCGCGGAGCCCCTGGTGCCGGTGGTGTCCAACGTGACCGGCCGGATCGCCGAGGCCGGCGAACTGACCACCCCGGACTACTGGGTGACGCACGTCCGCCGGGCCGTCCGGTTCGCCGACGGTGTCCGCGCACTCCGCGCCGCCGGAGTGGACCGCTGCGTCGAGATCGGCCCCGAGGCGGTCCTGACCGGGATGGCCCGGACCTGCCTCGACCGTGCCGAGGACGCCACCGTCCTGCTCGTGCCGACGGCCCGCAAGGACCGCGACGAGACGTTCGCTCTCCTCACCGCGCTCGCACACCTGCACACCGCGGGCACCGCTGTCGACTGGTCCGGCTTCTTCGCCGGGACCGGTGCCCGTGCCGTCGACCTGCCGACGTACGCCTTCCAGCGGCAGCGCTACTGGCTCGCCGCCACCGGCGCGGCTCCCGCGGCGACGGAGGACGTCGGACTCGACGCCGCCGATCACCCCTTGCTGGGTGCGGTGGTGACTCTGCCGGACTCCGGTGGCGTGGTGCTGACGGGCAGGCTGTCGGTGGAGGCGCAGCCCTGGCTCGCCGACCACGTGGTCCTGGGCCGGATCCTGCTGCCCGGTGCCGTCCTCGTCGAACTGGCCCTGGCGGCCGGCGCGGCCGTCGACTGCGCCACCCTGGAGGAACTGACCCTCGCGACGCCGCTGGTGCTGTCCGAGCGGGGCGGCGTCCAGGTCCGTGTGATCGTCGGGCCGCGCACCGCCGAACGCCGCACCGTCACCGTCTACTCCCGCCCCGAGGGCACCCGGCAGGATTGGGCCACCCATGCCACGGGCTTCCTGACGGAGACGGTCGCCGAGACCGCACCGGCCGGGCTCGACGAGCAGTGGCCGCCCGTGGGTGCCGAGACGCTGTCGGTGGAGGCGGCGTACGAGGTCTTCCGTGAGCGTGGTTACGGGTACGGGCCGGTGTTTCGGGGGCTGCGGGCGGCGTGGCGTCGGGGGGAGGAACTGTTCGCCGAGGTGGCGCTTCCGGAGGAGGCGTCGGACGAGGCGGGCCGGTTCGGCCTGCACCCGGCGCTTCTCGACGCCACCATGCACGCCGCGATCCTCAACGACAGCACCGACCCCGGCCACGAGGACGACGGCGGCGGCACGGTGATCCCGTTCGCCTGGAACGACGTCTCCCTGCACGCGGTCGGCGCCGCCGCCGTCCGCGTCCGGATCGCCACCGCCGAGGACGGCGGCATGGACATCCGGGTCGCCGACGTGACCGGCGCGCCGGTCCTGACCGTCGGCTCGATGGTGGGCCGCCCGGTCTCCACCGAGCAACTCGGCGCGGTCCCGGGCGAAACGGGTGCGCTGTACGGCATCACCTGGGTGCCGGACACCGGGAAGAGTGGGGCGGACGCACGCTGGATCCCGTGGAACGAGGTAGCCGACGCTGCCGGCGCGGTGCCGGACGTGGTGGTCCTGGACTGCGGTGCCGCCGACGCCCCTGGCGCGTCCGACGGTTCGGTGGGTGTGCCGGTGGGTGTGCGGTCGGTGTTGGACCGGGTGTTGGGTGTGGTGCAGGAGTGGCTTGCCGGTGAGCGGTTCGCGGGTTCGCGTCTGGTGGTGGTGACGCGGGGTGCTATGCCGGTGGGTGTGGGTGGTTCGGCTGCTGCGGGTGATGTGGTGCAGGCTCCGGTGTGGGGTCTGGTCCGTGCGGCGCTCGCGGAGAACCCGGGGCGGTTCGCCCTGGCGGATCTGGACCCCGACGCGCGCGTGCCGGCTGATGTGGATGCCGCGGTGGCGGCGGTGGTCTCGGGTGAGTCCGAGGTCGCGGTGCGTGGGGGCGCTGTGCTGGTGCCCAGGCTGACGCGTCTGCCGGACGACCAGGCCGGTCAGGACGACACACACCCCGCTGGTCAGGCCGACAGCCTCGCGTCGATACCTGCGTTGGATGGTTCGGGT
>MUMD01000529.1 GCA_002155895.1 Streptomyces rochei | reverse complement strand
GCGCGGCACCTCGGCGAACACCCACACCACGGCGCCGCCGGGCCCTGCCTCCGCCCAGGGGGGGACCGTTATCGCTCCGACTGCTTCCGCCCAGGGGGACCGTCACCGCTCTGACTGCCTGCGCCCAGCGGGACCGTCACCGCTCCAACAGCATCCGCTGCAGCTCCCGAGCCGCCCGGGGCGGAGCCACGTCACTGCGGTGCGCCAGCGCGATCGTCCGGGACAGTCCCGGCCGGGCCAGCGGAGTGACCCGCAGCCCCCGCCCCGACCGCGCCGCCACCATCCGGGGCACCACCGCCATCCCCAGCCCCGCCCGCACGAACCCCAGCACCGCGTCCATCTCCCCGCCCTCCACGGCGAAGTCCGGTTCGAAACCCTCCGCGCGGCACGCCGCCACGGTCAGCTCCCGCAGGTCGTAACCGTGCCGGAACATCACCAGCCGCTCGCCCTCCAGGTCCGCGATGCGCACGGCGCGCCGGCCGCCGCCCGGCCGGGGCGACTCCGGTGACGACACCACCACCAGGTCCTCCCGCAGCAGCTCCACCGTGGTCAGCGCCGGGGAGGCGGTGGGCAGCGGAAGCACCACCAGCGCCAGGTCAAGGGCGCCCCGCGCCAGCTCCCGCACCAGATCGTGCGAGCCGCTCTCCTCGATCATGAGCCGGATGCCGGGATACCGGTCGTGGAAGGCGCGCAGCACGTCGGGCAGCAGCCCGGTGCACAGGCTCGGGGTGGCGCCCAGCCGGATCCGCCCGCGCCGCAGCTGCACCAGCTCCAGCACCTCNNNGGCGCCCAGCTCCCGCTCCAGCGCCCTGATCTGCTGGGACAGCGAGGGCTGCGCCACGTGCACGGTCTCCGCGGCCCGGGTGAAGTGCCGGGTCTCGGCGACCGCGACGAAGTACTGGAGCTGCTGCAACTGCATGCCCCCAGCGTAACCGGCCGATAGGGAGAGCCTATGGAAACGAGGCGGACCATGTCTTGGACCGATGGCCCCTCGTCCCCGTAGCGTCTTGTGACATGGCTCTGGCAACGCGGACGGACCGACGGCCGTCCATGGCGCGCACCGTGTGGGACTCGACCGTCGGCAAGAAGACAGTGATGGCGGTCAGCGGTCTCGTCATGCTGCTCTACCTGGTCGCCCACATGATCGGAAACCTGAAGATCTTCTTCGGGACCACGGAGTTCAACGAGTACGCCCACTGGCTGCGCACGGTCGGCGAGCCGTTCATGCACTACGAGTGGACGCTGTGGCTGATCCGCGTGGTGCTGGTCGTGGCCGTCGTCGCCCACGCCGTCTCCGCGTTCCAGCTCAGCCGCCGCGGCATCAAGGCGCGGCCCAGCAAGTACGTGCACAAGAGGAAGCGGGCCGACTACGCGACGCGGACCATGCGCTGGGGCGGGATCATCCTCGGCCTGTTCATCGTCTGGCACATCCTGGACCTGACCACCGGCACGGTGCACTCCGGCGGCTTCGAGACCGGCAAGCCCTACCAGAACGTCGTGGACACCTTCTCCACCTGGTACGGCAACACGATCTACATCGCCGCGATGCTCGCCCTCGGCCTGCACATCCGGCACGGCTTCTGGTCCGCCGCCCAGACCCTCGGCGCCGGCAGCCGTACCCGCGACCGCGCCCTGAAGACGACCGCGAACGTCCTCGCGCTGCTGCTCACGATCGGCTTCGTCGCCGTACCCGTGGGCGTCATGACCGGAGTGGTGAGCTGACATGACAACCTACGCCGACTACACGACCGGTGAGCCGATCGCCGACACCAAGGCCCCGTCCGGGCCGGTCAACGAGCGCTGGGACACGCGCCGTTTCGAGGCGAAGCTGGTCAACCCCGCCAACCGGCGCAAGCAGACCGTCATCGTCGTCGGCACCGGCCTCGCGGGCGGCTCGGCCGGCGCGACCCTGGCCGAGCAGGGCTACCGGGTCGTCCAGTTCTGCTACCAGGACTCCCCGCGCCGGGCCCACTCCATCGCCGCGCAGGGCGGCATCAACGCCGCGAAGAACTACCGCAACGACGGCGACTCCGTCCACCGCCTCTTCTACGACACCGTCAAGGGCGGCGACTTCCGCTCCCGCGAGTCCAACGTGCACCGGCTCGCGCAGATCTCCGTCGAGATCATCGACCAGTGCGTGGCCCAGGGCGTGCCCTTCGCCCGCGAGTACGGCGGCCTGCTCGACACCCGCTCCTTCGGCGGCGTCCAGGTCTCCCGCACCTTCTACGCCCGCGGCCAGACGGGCCAGCAGCTGCTGCTCGGCGCCTACCAGGCGCTCAGCAGGCAGATCGCGGCCGGCAACATCGAGATGCACCCGCGCACCGAGATGCTGGACCTGATCGTCGTGGACGGCCGGGCGCGCGGCATCGTCGCCCGGGACCTGATCACCGGCAAGATCGACACCTACTTCGCGGACGCGGTGGTCCTGGCGAGCGGCGGGTACGGCAACGTCTTCTACCTGTCGACCAATGCCATGAACTCCAACGCGACCGCCGTCTGGCGGGCGCACCGGCGCGGCGCGTACTTCGCCAACCCCTGCTTCACCCAGATCCACCCGACCTGCATCCCGCGCACCGGCGACCACCAGTCCAAGCTGACGCTGATGAGCGAGTCGCTGCGCAACGACGGCCGGATCTGGGTACCGAAGGCCAAGGGCGACGACCGGCCGCCGAACAAGATCCCCGAGGACGAGCGCGACTACTACCTGGAGCGCATCTACCCGTCCTTCGGCAACCTCGTCCCCCGCGACATCGCCTCCCGCGCCGCGAAGAACGTCTGCGACGAGGGCCGCGGCGTCGGCCCCGGCGGCCAGGGCGTGTACCTGGACTTCGCCGACGCGATCGAGCGCATGGGCCGCAAGGCCGTCGAGGCCAAGTACGGCAACCTCTTCGACATGTACCAGCGGATCACCGACGAGGACCCGTACCGGGTGCCGATGCGGATCTACCCCGCCGTGCACTACACGATGGGCGGACTGTGGGTCGACTACGACCTGCAGACCACCGTCCCCGGCCTGTTCGCCATCGGCGAGGCCAACTTCTCCGACCACGGCGCCAACCGGCTCGGCGCCTCCGCGCTGATGCAGGGCCTGGCCGACGGGTACTTCGTCCTCCCGGCCACCATCAACGACTACCTCGCCCGCAACCCGCACAAGGAGGAGGTCGGCGCCGACCACCCGGTGGTCCAGGAGGTGCTGGCCGAGACCGAGGACCGGCTGAACCTGCTGCTGTCCGTCGACGGCGACCGCACCCCGGACTCCTTCCACCGTGAACTGGGCGAGCTGATGTGGGAGTTCTGCGGCATGGCCCGCTCCGACGCCGGACTGCGCAAGGCCCTGGAGCGCATCCCGCAGATCCGCGAGGAGTTCTGGCGGCGGATCAAGGTGCCCGGCACCGGCGAGGAGTTCAACCAGTCGCTGGAGAAGGCCAACCGCATCGTCGACTACCTGGAGCTGGCCGAGCTGATGTGCCTCGACGCGCTGCACCGCTCCGAGTCCTGCGGCGGCCACTTCCGCGAGGAGTCCCAGACCCCGGACGGCGAGGCGGCCCGCAAGGACGACGAGTTCGCCTACGCCGCCGCCTGGGAGTTCACCGGCACCGGCGAGGCCCCCACCCTGCACAAGGAAGACCTGGTCTTCGAGTACGTCCACCCCACCCAGCGGAGCTACGCATGAAGCTCACCCTGCGCGTCTGGCGGCAGAAGAACGCCGACGCCGAAGGTGCCATGTCCACGTACGAGGTGGACGACATCTCGCCCGACATGTCCTTCCTGGAGATGCTCGACACCCTCAACGAGGAGCTGATCCTCGAGGGCGAGGAGCCGGTCGCCTTCGACCACGACTGCCGCGAGGGCATCTGCGGCGCCTGCTCGCTGGTCATCAACGGCGACGCCCACGGCCCCGAGCGCACCACCACCTGCCAGCTGCACATGCGGTCCTTCAAGGACGGCGACACCATCGACGTCGAGCCGTGGCGGGCCGCCGCCTTCCCGGTCGTGAAGGATCTGGTCGTCGACCGCTCGGCCTTCGACCGCATCATCCAGGCCGGCGGCTACATCACCGCGCCGACCGGTGCCGCCCCCGAGGCCCACGCCACGCCGGTGCCGAAGCCGGACGCGGACTTCGCCTTCGAGCACGCCGAGTGCATCGGCTGCGGCGCGTGCGTCGCCGCCTGCCCGAACGGCGCGGCGATGCTCTTCACCTCCGCGAAGGTGAACCACCTGAACGTGCTGCCGCAGGGCGCGCCCGAGCGGGAGACCCGAGTGCTGGACATGGTGGCGCAGATGGATGACGAGGGCTTCGGCGGCTGCACGCTCACCGGCGAGTGCGCGACGGCCTGCCCCAAGGGCATCCCGCTGGTCTCCATCACCAGCATGAACAAGGAGTGGCTGCGGGCCACGCGCAAGGCGGCCGGGAAGTAGCCCCACGGACGTTCGCCGGAAGGTGCGGACGGGCGGGGCCGGGAGAGGTGCTCCTCCCGGCCCCGTCTCGCATGCGCGCCCGGCATTCAGCAAGCGCACACCCGCTCTCCCGGCGCCGGTCACGCGCAGTACAGCCGGCGTCGGAAGAACTGTGGCGGACCGCCCCGCGTCCAGTGGACCGCCCCAGGAGAGCACCCATGACCGGCGTACTGACCGCAGACCGCCCCCCGAAG
>MUMD01000528.1 GCA_002155895.1 Streptomyces rochei | reverse complement strand
GAACCAGCCGCCGCAGCAGCCGCCCACCCCGCCGGCCGGTGGCGGCCCCGACTTCGGCAAGGCGCCGCAGCCGGGGTACGGCTACCCGCAGACGCCGCCTGCGGCCCCGCAGACGCCCCCGCAGGCGCCCCCGGCGGCCCCGCCGTCCGGGCCGACGCCGCAGCCGGGGTACGGGTACCCGCAGACGCCGCCTCAGCAGCCGCAACCCGGGTACGGCTACCCGGGTCAGCCGGGCCAGCCCGGCGCGTACGGGCATCCGACGCCTGCGTACGGGCAGCCGGGTCCCGGGCAGCCCGGGCAGCCCGGGCAGTACGGGTACGGCTACCAGCCGCCGACCGTGCCGATGCAGCCGCAGGCCGGCGGGTCCGGCGGCGGGGGGAAGATCAACGCTCAGCTGGCGATCATCGTGTCGGCGGTCGTCGCGATCGCGCTGATCATCGGTGGCGGCGTCTGGTACGCCAACTCCTCCGGTGACGGCGACGGCAAGGACGACACCGCCAGTTCGGGCGGCACGGACGGCGGCACGGACCAGAAGGGCGGCTCCGGCGGCAAGTCCTCCGGCGGCGAGGAGAAGGTGCCCTCGGACCCGGCGTCGAAGGTGCTCTTCCAGGTCCCCATGCCCGCGGTGAGCAAGGACGACAGCACCATCGTCGTCTCCGGCTCCTGGCTCACCGACAAGGTGTACGCCAAGAGCGGCATCGCGGAGGTCGTCGGCTACGACCGCGACAAGGGCACCAAGTCCTGGACGATCGACCTGCCCGGACCGGTGTGCGAGGCCAGCCACCGCGTCACCGAGGACGGCAAGACGGCGATCATCCACAAGCCGGCCATGCCGACCAAGGCCGAGCCGCAGTCCTGCACGGAGGTCGCCGTGCTCGACCTGGCGGCGGGCAAGACCGCGTGGTCCAAGTCCGTCGAGTCGGGCGGCCGTCCGATGTCCCTGAACAACGTGACCCTCAGCGGCGGCACCGTCGCCGCGGGCAGCACCAGCGGCGGCATCGCGTGGGACATCGCCACCGGTGACGAACTCTGGTCCCCCAAGCCCACCGACACCTGCTACGACGCCGGTTACGGCGGCGGCGAGAAGCTGGTCGCGGTGCGCAAGTGCGGCACGTACGACGCACGGCAGCTCAACATCCAGACCATCGACCCGAAGAGCGGGAAGGTGATCTCGGAGTACAAGATGGCCAAGGGCATCGAGTACGCCGCCGTCGTCTCCACCGAGCCGCTCGTCGTGGCCGCCGACGTCGGCGACTCCGCCGGGGACGGAAGCGGGATCTCCGACTTCTTCTCCATCGACAACAAGACCGGCAAGCTCCTGAACCGCATCTCCGCGCCGGGTGACGAGTTCGGCGCCAGCTGCGAGTCGATCACCGAGATCGAGAACTGCCGCGGTCTCGCGGTCGGCAACAACCGGCTGTACATCGCCACCGAGGAGCACGAGGGCGGCGGCGAGTCCTACAGCCGCACCAACGAGGTCGTCGCCTTCGACCTGACCACCGGCAAGCAGACCGGCGAGCGCGCCGACGCCGGTGACGGCTACACGATCACCCCGCTGCGCATGGACGGCGGCAACGTGATCGCGTACAAGCGCCCTCCGTACGACAAGGGCGGCCAGGTCGTGAGCATCGACGGCGGGACGTTCAAGCAGACCACGCTGATGGAGAACCCGGCGACCGAGGCGGTGCGCGACGTGGAGTCCCGGATGTCGCCGGACTACTCCGAGATCCGCTACTCGCAGGGGCACCTGTACATGTCGCAGGTGTTCGCGAGCGAGCCGAGCAGCGCGGACGACAAGGAGTACCTGGCGATCGCCTTCGGCACGAGCGGCTGAGCCCGGCGGCTCCGCCGCCCCGGCCCGGTACGGCCCCGTCCCCTTCCCGGGGGCGGGGCCGTGTTGCATGGATTTTCGGTGCTCCGGGGCGGTTCTTGCCGGTAGGGGCAGCGCGCGGTGGCCCCAGCGTGTAGCTTCCGGGGGACCGGGGAGGGTGACTGGGGGGTTGCTCGATGGGCGTACGGCTCATGGTGGTCGACGATCACCGATTGCTCGCCGAGGCGTTGGCCTCGGCGTTGAAGTTGCGGGGGCATCGGGTGCTGGCCGCGGCGGCGCCGTCGGCGGGGGCGGCGGAGCTGGTGATCAGCCGGGCGCCGGAGGTGTGCCTGCTGGGGACGGCGACGCCGGCCGAGCCGGGGATCTTCGATCCCGTGGTGCGGATCAAGCGGGAGCGTCCGCAGGTGGCGGTGCTGGTTCTGGGGCCGGTGCCGAGTCCGCGCGGGATCGCGGCGGCGTTCGCGGCCGGGGCGTCGGGGTACGTGCGGCACGACGAGCGGATAGAGGGCGTCGAGCGGGCGATCATGAAGGCGCGGGCCGGGGAGGCGGCGGTGGCGCCGGCGCTGTTGCAGGGGGCGTTCGGAGAGCTGCTGAACCCTGCGGCCCAGCCGGACGACGAGGGGCAGCGGCTGCTGCGGATGCTCACGCCGAGGGAGGTCGAGGTGCTGGTCCGGGTCGCGGACGGGGAGGACACGCGGCTGATCGCGGCGGGGATGGGCATCGCGCCGTCCACGGCCCGGACGCATGTGCAGCGGGTGCTGATGAAGCTCGGGGTGGGCTCCCGACTGGAGGCGGCGGCCCTGGCCGCCCGGACAGGACTACTGGACCGCGCCACCCCGGCCTCCGGCGGTTGAACGGGGGTGCCTACGGCGGTTGGGCGGGGGTGCCTGCGGCGGCCTGTGCGGGTTCGGTGGGGGTGCGCGTAGCGCGATCGGTTCGTTGTGGGTCGGGGCCGCGCCGGGGGGTGTCCGTCCTCGGAACGGCGCGAAATCGGTCGGCCACAGATCTGAACGGCGCGGACGCGCCAACCGCTGCGGGCGGACACCCCCCGACACGTCCCCTCCCGCCGTACGCGGCTACCCCGCCGTGCAGCCTGAGCCGGCTGTCCACGCTGAGCTGCGGGCAGTCGTGCCGCTGGGGCGGCACGGGTGGGCGCAGCGGCACCCCGTCGGCGCCGGGCTGCGCACCCACCCCCGCGCTCACACACACGCCGGGTGCGGAGTAGACGCCGCGCACCCCCGTGCCGGTCACGGCACCCGCGTCACTCCGGCCCCGCCCCCTCGGCAGAGGGCGGCGGCGGAGCCGTGGGCCGCAGCTTCAGCCACGCCAGGAAGAACAACCCCAGCACCAGCATCCCCAGCCCGGTCCACAGGTTGATGTTCACCCCCTGCGCCTTGTCGATCTCGTCGTCGGACGCCACCAGGCCAGCGATCGTCACGATGACGCCGTAGACCACGAACAGCCCGCCGATGATCCGCCGGATGTCGAAGAGCCGCGCGGCCGTGACGGACTTGGTCTCCAGCTCGGAGACCTCGTCCTGGACGTTCTTGTCGGAGTAGGAATCGGACATGCTCTCTCAATCCTCCCGCGATCAGAACGAGAACGGGATGTAGCAGGCGGCGGCCAGCACGACCGCCCCCCAACCCAGCAGCGCCGGCTTGCGGTACCACGCGTCGTCCCCCTTGGCGGGCGCCTCGGACATGCCGGGGGAGACGGTGCCGTAGACCAGGCCCTGCAGTTCCGAGACGGGCTTCGGCGCGGTGAACAGGGACACGGCGACCATGACCACCGCGCCGGCCACGAACCCCGCGATCGCGGAGACGAAGTTGGCACCCTGGTCGGAGGGGATGTCGATGATGCCCTGCTTGTAGATGACGAAGTAGTTCACCATCGCGGCGGTCGTGCCCGCGATCAGGCCCCAGAATCCGGACTTCATGGACGCCCGCTTCCAGAACATGCCGATGATGAAGACCACGAACATCGGCACGTTGAAGAAGGAGAAGAGCGTCTGGAGGTAGCTCATGATGTTCGAGAAGGAGGAGGCCAGGAACGCCGTGCCGATCGAGGCGAGCACGCCGATCACCGTGATCAGGCGGCCGAAGCGGACGTAGTAGTCGTCCTCGCGGTCCTTCACGACGTACCGGGCCCAGATGTCGGTGGTGAAGACCGTGTTGAAGGAGGACACGTTGGCCGCCATGCCGGCCATGAACGCGGCCAGCAGGCCGGTGACCGCGATGCCGAGGACGCCGTTGGGCAGCAGTTGCTGCATCAGGTACGGGATGGCGTCGTTGTACTGGAGGTCCGAGCCGGGGGTGCCGATCTTCGGGACCAGGACGGCCGCGACCAGGCCCGGGATCATCACGACGAAGACGATGAAGATCTTCGGGAAGGCGGCGATGAGCGGGGTGCGCTGGGCCGCCGAGAGGTTCTTCGCGGACAGCGCGCGCTGCACCTCGGCGAAGTTCGTCGTCCAGTAGCCGAAGGAGAGCACGAAGCCGAGGCCGAGGACGATGGTCAGCCAGTTGGCGCCCAGCGGGTTGTCGCTGCCGATGCCCGTGCCGCCCCAGGCGGTCATGAAGTCGCCGCCGCGGGTCTGGGTGAGGGAGTCGGACAGACCGTCCCAGCCGCCGACCTTCTTCAGGCCCAGGACCGTGATCGGGATGAGGCCGGCCAGGATCACGAAGAACTGGAGGACCTCGTTGTAGATCGCCGAGGAGAGACCGCCGAGGGTGATGTAGGCGAGGACGAAGAAGCCGGCGACCACGATGGCCACCCACTGCGGCCAGCCGAGCAGGGCCTCGACCACGATCGCGAGGGCGTAGAGGTTCACGCCGGCGATCAGGATGGCCGCGACGGCGAACAGGATCGAACTCAGGAGGTGGGAGGACCTGTCGAAGCGCAGGAGCAGGAACTCCGGTACCGAGCGGACCTTGGAGCCGTAGTAGAACGGCATCATCACCAGGCCCAGGAAGACCATCGCCGGGATGGCGCCGATCCAGTACCAGTGGGTCGTGTAGACGCCGTACTGGGCGCTGTTGGCGGCCATGCCGAGGATCTCGGTGGCGCCCAGGTTGGCCGCGACGAAGGCGAGGCCGGTGACCCAGGCGGGCAGCGAGCGGCCGGACAGGAAGAAGTCCAGGCTGGTCTTGACGGAGCGGCGGGCGGCGAAGCCGATGCCGAGGACGACGACGAAGTAGATCCCGAGGATCGAGTAGTCGAGCCAGTTGGTGGGGAGTCGAAGCTCCGCGGCTAGATGTGTGGGGGTATGCATACGAACTCGCTTCGTTGCGCGAACTGATCCGCAGCGGAACCTACGCCTCCGCGTTCAGTAATTGAACACTTCTGGTGATGTTCTTTGTTTGATTGTGATGATCGGCAGGCTGGTGAGTTGTGATGTGTTATGTTTGATTGTGTTGAGTGATTGGGTGTGGGTGCAGAGGAGAGCGGCTGTGAAGAAGACGTCGACCCGGCTGGCCGACGGTCGCGAGCTCGTCTACTACGACCTGCACGACGACGCCGTGCGCGACGCCGTGGACCGGCGTCCGCTGGAGCGGACCGTCACCACCTCCGAGGTCCGCCGCGATCCGCTGCGCGGCGACTCGGTCGCCATCGCCTCGCACCGCCAGGGCCGCACCTATCACCCGCCCGCCGACCAGTGCCCGCTGTGCCCGTCGCAGGGGGAGCGGCTGAGCGAGATCCCGGACTCGTCGTACGACGTGGTGGTCTTCGAGAACCGTTTCCCCTCGCTGGCCGGCGACTCCGGCCGCTGCGAGGTCGTCTGCTTCACCTCCGACCACCACGCCTCCTTCGCCGACCTGGACGTGGAGCAGGCCCGGCTCGTGCTCGACGCCTGGACCGACCGCACGTCGGAGCTGTCGCATCTGGCCTCCGTGGAGCAGGTCTTCTGCTTCGAGAACAGGGGTGCCGAGATCGGGGTGACGCTGGGTCACCCGCACGGGCAGATCTACGCCTACCCCTTCACCACGCCCCGCACCGCCGAGATGCTCCGTTCGCTCGCCGCCCACAAGGACGCGACCGGCGGCGAGAACCTCTTCGACGCCGTGCTGGAGGAGGAACTGGCCGGGGAGCGGGTCGTCCTGGAGGGTGAGCACTGGGCGGCCTTCGTGCCGTACGCCGCGCACTGGCCGTACGAGGTGCACCTGTACCCCAAGCGGCGGGTGCCGGACCTGCTCGGCCTCGACGAGGCGGCCCGCACAGAGTTCCCCCAGGTCTATCTGGAACTCTTGAGGCGCTTCGACCGGATCTTCGGGGAGGGCGAGCCTCCGACGCCGTACATCGCGGCCTGGCACCAGGCCCCGTTCGGGCAGCTGGAGGACTTCGAGGGTGTGACGCGGGACGACTTCGCGCTCCACCTGGAACTTTTCACGATCCGCCGTACGTCCGGCAAGCTGAAGTTCCTCGCGGGCTCCGAGTCCGGCATGGACGTGTTCATCAACGACGTGCCCCCGGAGCGCGCGGCCGAGCGACTGCGAGAGGTAGCGAGTTCATGAGCGGGAAGTACCTGGTGACGGGCGGGGCCGGCTATGTCGGCAGCGTGGTCGCCCAGCATCTGCTGGAGGCGGGCCACGAGGTCGTCGTCCTCGACAACCTGTCGACGGGCTTCCGGGAGGGCGTCCCGGCGGGCGCCACGTTCATCGAGGGGGACATCCGCGACGCCGCGAAGTGGCTGGACGCCTCGTACGACGGCGTGCTGCACTTCGCCGCCTTCTCGCAGGTCGGCGAGTCCGTCGTGAAGCCCGAGAAGTACTGGGACAACAACGTCGGCGGCACCATGGCCCTGCTGGACGCGATGCGCTCGGCGGGGGTGCGGCGGCTGGTCTTCTCCTCCACGGCCGCGACGTACGGCGAGCCGGAGCAGGTCCCGATCGTCGAGACCGCGCCCACCAGGCCCACGAATCCGTACGGCGCCTCGAAGCTCGCCGTCGACCACATGATCAGCGGCGAGGCGGCGGCCCACGGCCTGGGCGCGGTGTCCCTGCGCTACTTCAACGTCGCGGGCGCCTACGGCGAGTACGGCGAGCGCCACGACCCCGAGTCGCACCTCATCCCCCTGGTCCTCCAGGTCGCGCAGGGCCGCCGCGACGCCATCTCCGTCTTCGGCGACGACTACCCGACACCGGACGGCACCTGTGTGCGCGACTACATCCACGTCGCCGACCTGGCCGAGGCGCACCTGCTGGCGGTGAAGGCCGCCGTCCCCGGCGAACACCTCATCTGCAACCTGGGCAACGGCAACGGCTTCTCGGTCCGCGAGGTCGTCGAGACGGTCCGCCGGGTGACGGGCCACCCGATCCCGGAGGTCGTGGCCCCGCGCCGGGGCGGCGACCCGGCGGTCCTGGTCGCGTCGGCGGACACCGCCCGCGAGAAACTGGGCTGGAACCCGTCGCGCGCGGACCTCGCGGGCATCGTGACGGACGCGTGGGAGTTCGCGCGGCGGCGCGCGGGCCAGGACTGAGGAAGAGCGAGGGGCAGGGCATGGGCGAGGCTGTGGCGGAGGCCGTCGGCGAGCGGTTCCGGGAGCTGTACGGCGCGGAGCCGGAGGGGGTGTGGGCGGCGCCCGGCCGGGTCAACCTCATCGGCGAGCACACCGACTACAACGACGGCTTCGTCATGCCGTTCGCCCTGCCGCACACCGCGGTCGCGGCCGTCTCCCGCCGGGACGACGGCCTCCTGCGCCTGCACTCGGCCGACATCGACGCCGGCGTGGTCGAGCTGCGCGTCGCCGACCTGACCCCCGGGTCGGACCGGTCCTGGACCGCGTACCCCTCGGGCGTGGTCTGGGCGCTGCGCGAGGCCGGCCACGAGCTGACCGGCGCCGACATCCATCTGGCGTCGACGGTCCCCTCCGGCGCGGGCCTGTCCTCCTCGGCGGCCCTCGAAGTCGTGGTCGCCCTGGCCCTGAACGACCTGTACTCCCTCGGTCTGCGCGGCTGGCAGCTGGCCCGCCTGTGCCAGCGCGCGGAGAACGTCTACGTCGGCGCCCCGGTCGGCATCATGGACCAGACCGCGTCGGCGTGCTGCGAGGCGGGCCACGCCCTCTTCCTCGACACCCGCGACCTGTCCCAGCGTCAGATCCCCTTCGACCTCGCGGCCGAGGGCATGCGCCTGCTCGTCGTCGACACGCAGGTCAAGCACTCCCACAGCGAGGGCGAGTACGGCAAGCGCCGCGCCGGCTGCGAGAAGGGCGCCGCCCTGCTGGGCGTCGACGCCCTGCGGGACGTGCCGTACGCCGAACTCGACGCGGCGCTGGAGCGCCTGGCCGACGACGAGGAGGTCAGCCGCCTGGTCCGGCACGTGGTCACCGAGGACGAGCGCGTCGAGCGGGTCGTGTCGCTCCTGGAGGCCGGCGACACCCGCGCGATCGGCCCCGTCCTGGTCGAGGGCCACGCCTCGCTGCGCGACGACTTCCGCATCTCCTGCCCGGAGCTGGACCTCGTCGTCGACACGGCTCTGGCCTCCGGCGCCCTGGGCGCCCGCATGACGGGCGGGGGCTTCGGCGGCTCGGCGATCGTCCTGGCGGACGTGTCCGAGGTCGACACCATCACCAAGGCGGTGAAGGAGGCCTTCGCGGCGGCCGGCTTCACCGCGCCGCGGGTCTTCGAGGCGATTCCCTCGGCGGGCGCGCGGCGGTTGGTCTGAGCGCTCAGACCAACCGCTTCACCAGCGTGTACTCCGTGATCCCCGGCGGGTAGTCGGGGATCACGCACACCACCTCGTAGCCCTGCTTGCGGTAGAAGTCCGGGGCCTGGAAGTCCCAGGTCTCCACGCGGGACGCGGCGCAGGACCGTTCGGTGCGGGCCGTTCGTTCCGTCTCGGTGAGCAGGGCGGAGCCCAGGCCGAGGCCGCGGTGGCGGTCGTCCACCCACAGATAGGTCACGTGCAGCCAGGTCGCCCAGGTGTGGCCGACGAGGCCGCCGGCCAGGTCGCCGGACTCGTCGAGGGCCCAGACGTGCAGGGGGGATTCGCGTTCGTGAGGGGTTTGGCGCAGGGACCGCAGGACGGAGGAGGCAGCCGTGTTCGTGTCCCGCAGGCGGGTGCGCAGCAAGTCGCGCCGAGTCCTGTCCACTTCTGTCACGAGACGAAACATGCGGCTCACCATAAACGTGCCGGGCTGTCAGTTCTGCAAATAACCTTCCGCTCCCGGCGCCCGCCCGTACTCTGATGAACAGCACCGGTGGGGGCCGGTGCCGTTCAGGGGGCGAGACAGCAGGGTGCGGCGCCCGGGGCGGGGGTAGCGGTTACTGCGCGGCGGCGGCCGTGCGGCCGCGGCGCCCCGTCCCGGAGTACCGAACACACAGGTGGATACGGGGCTTCGGGCGCCGTACCCGTGCCGTGTCGTCTTCCGTGTTCCGTGGGTGGACAGACGATGGGTGGCCCTTCGCTCCGCCAGGAGCCTGGGGGAGGGGGTTTCGTGGTGCGTGTCCGAGTCCTGGTCGTCGACGACCATCGCATCTTCGCCGAGTCGCTCGCCGCCGCCCTGGCGGCCGAGCCCGACGTGGAGGTCTCCGCGGCCGGCAGCGGTCCGGCCGCGCTGCGCTGCCTGGAGCGGGCCGCGTCCGAGGGGCGGCGGTACGACGTGCTGCTCGTCGACGCCGACCTCGGCGGGCACGTGCCCGGCGCGCGGCCCGCCGTCCCGGTGCGGGAGGGCGACGAGGACGGGCTCGTCGACGGCATCTCCCTGGTCGCGGGGGTGCGGACGGCGCAGCCGGGGGTGCGGGTCGTGGTCCTCGCCGAGAAGGACGATCCCCGGCGGGCGGCCCTCGCGCTCGGGGCCGGGGCCTGCGGCTGGGTGGCGAAGGACTGCTCGCTGTCGCGGCTGCTCAGCGTGATCCGGGGGGTCCTGCGGGACGAGACGCATCTGCCGCCCGCGCTGCTGACCGGCGTGCTGCGCGAACTGACCGCCGCCCGCAAGCACCGCACCGAGAGCGAGCGGCTGGTGGAGTCGCTGACCCCGCGGGAGCGCGAGGTGCTGCGCTGCATGGTGGCCGGCCTCGGGCGCAAGGCCGTCGCCGAGCGGCTGTACCTGTCCCCGCACACCGTGCGCACGCACATGCAGAACGTACTGGGGAAGCTGGGCGTGCACTCCACCCTCGCCGCCGTCGCGCTGGCGCGCAGGGCCGGGGTGGGGCCGGCCGACCTGGGACCGCCCGGACGGATCGGGCCGCAGCAGAGCAACAGCGCCTGAGCGGCGCCGGGGAGCGGGGTCGAGGTGGGTGGCGGGCCCGTGTCCGAGGCGCGGTGCGCCCGGCGGTCCTCAGCCGGGGATGTTGTCGAACGGGGCGGTCAGCCGGCGCAGCAGCGCCGCCAGGTCCCCGCGCTGGGCGCGGGACAGCTCGGCCAGGATCGCGCGCTCCTGCGCCAGCAGGCCGGCCAGCGACTGGTCGGCCCGGTCCCGGCCCTCGTCCGTGAGGCGGACCAGCACGCCCCGCCGGTCGCTGGGGTCGGGCAGGCGCTCCACCAGGCCCTTCTTGGCGAGGCGGTCGATGCGGTTGGTCATCGTGCCGGAGGTGACCAGGGTCTGGGTGAGGAGCTGCCCCGGGGAGAGCTGGTACGGGGTGCCCGCGCGGCGCAGCGCCGTCAGGACGTCGAATTCCCAGGGCTCCAGATTGTGCTCGGAGAAGGCGAGGCGGCGTGCGCGGTCCAGGTGCCGGGCCAGCCTGCTGACCCGGCTCAGGACCTCGAGCGGTTCCACGTCGAGGTCCGGGCGCTCCCGGCGCCACGCTGCGACCAGCCGATCGACCTCGTCCTCCATGACGATCAGTGTAGTGGTTGTGTCGACGTGAAGTCTCTTGATGTCGATTCTCTTGACGTCGAGAGAGTGGTGGGGTGACGCTGGGTACCCGGCCCGGACAGCCCATCCCTGGAGGCCCCATGCCCGCCACCGCCCCCACCTGGG
>MUMD01000527.1 GCA_002155895.1 Streptomyces rochei | reverse complement strand
GGGTTGGGTGGCGGGGGCCCGGTGCGGGGTGGAACGGCGCGTTCGGGGGGTGGAGTTGTCCACAACCGGGCGGTAGCCCACGGCCTCCGGCGGGATGCGGCGAGAAGCCCCATCGTGGACGCGCAAGCCGATCCCTCGTCCCTGGTGGTGGTCACCGTGTCCCGTTCCGTCCGTTCTGCCGTCCCCTCCCCGCAGCCGCTCGGCACCGACACCCCGCACACCTGCGAGGTGCCGCACTTCGCCCCGGTCCGGGTGCGCGGTGGACGGCACCAGCTCCACCGCCTCCTGCGCCACCGGCGCCGCGCCGTCGCCGCCGGGCTCGCGGTCACCGCCGCGGCACTGGTGGCGGCGGGCCCACACCCGGGGACCGGCGCCCCGGACGCCCGTCGGGCGCGCGGCCATCCGGTGACCGAGCCGGCACGCGAGCGGTCCGGCGCGCGGCCGGTGGCGGCACCCGTGCGGATCGCCGACGCGGCCACGGTGCGGCTGCTCAGGCCGGGCGACCGGGTCGACGTCGTCGCGGCCGGGGACGGCGGCTCGGGCGACGCGACCGTGATCGCACGCGGGGCGCGGGTGACCAAGGTCCCGGAGCCCGTGGACGGGACCGCGGCGGACGGCGCGCTGGTCGTGGTCTCGGTGCCCCGCGCCGTGGCCCACCGGCTGGCCGGTGCGGGGGCGTCGACGCGGCTCGCGGTGACGCTGTGCTGACCCCGTCAAGTCCCTCGTTCGAGGGACCGGATTGGACAGGACGGCCCAACGCTGACGTAGGTTGCGGAGCGTTTTGTTCCAGCGCCGGTTCAGTCAAGGAGTGCCCTCGAGGTGAGCGAGAAGAACAGCCCGAGCGTCTGGGAGGGCTTCAAGGCCTTCCTGATGCGCGGAAACGTCATCGACCTGGCGGTCGCCGTAGTCATCGGCGCCGCCTTCACCAACATCGTCAACTCGGTGGTGAAGGGGGTCATCAACCCCCTGGTCGGTGCGTTCGGCACCCAGAGCCTGGACAGCTACAGCTCCTGTCTCAAGGGCCCGTGCACCGGCACCGGCGACAGCGCGACGGGCGTGCGCATCCTCTGGGGCTCGGTCCTGGGCGCCACCCTCACCTTCTTGATCACCGCGGCCGTCGTCTACTTCCTCATGGTGCTGCCCATGTCGAAGTACCTGGCCCGGCAGGAGGCCCGCCGCAAGGCGAAGGAAGGCGCGGAGGAGATCATCGAGGTCTCCGAGCTGGAGGTGCTCAAGGAGATCCGCGACGCGCTGGTCGCGCAGCGCGGTTCGGGCCACGACCGCCCGTAGGGTCCGGCGGGTCCGCCCGTGCGACACGGGGCCGTGCGAGCGGCCCGGCGGCGGGCGGCACCCGCGCCGCCGCTCAGATGTGGTGGGGCGGCTTCTCGTCGAGGAAGCGCTTGAGGTCGGCCGCGGCGTCGCCCGAGGGCCGGTCGCCCCAGCCGCGGTCGGTGTCGTCCGAGGTCTGCTGGTCCAGCGGGTCGTCGAAGACCAGCGCCGGCCTGGGCGCGGCGGGCTCGGCCCCGGGGGTTCGGGGACCGTGGGATTCGGGGGTGCTGCTCATGCTCCCAGGGTACGGCCCGCCCCGGGGGCGGGTGGGGACGGTGCTCCGCCGGCCCGCTCGCCCCGCCGGGCGGGTGGGTAGGCAGGCAGATCCGCGTCGCCTCTGGTGTGCTGGAGGCCATGATGTCCCGTACTCCCTCCGCGGAACCGCCCTCCGATCCGTCCTCCGGGCCGTCCGCCGCCCAGCGGCCGCTGCGCGTTCTGACGGCCCGGCACCGGCACGAGGCGCACCGGGCCGCCACTCCGCTGGAGCTCTTCTTCGACCTGTGCTTCGTCGTCGCCATCGCCCAGGCGGGCGTCCAACTGGTGCACTCCGTCGCCGAGAGCCACGCCGGCGAGGGCGTCCTCAACTACGCGATGGTCTTCTTCGCCATCTGGTGGGCCTGGATGAACTTCACCTGGTTCGCCTCCGCCTACGACAACGACGACGTGCCCTACCGGCTGGTGACCCTCGTGCAGATCGCGGGCGTGCTGGTCCTGGCGGCCGGGGTCTCCCGGGCCTTCGAGGAGCACGACTGGACGGCCGTCGTCATCGGCTACGTGATCATGCGGGTGGCCCTGTCGGCACAGTGGCTCAGAGCCGCCCGCTGCGCCCCGCCCCCGGAGCGGGCGATGGCCCTGAAGTACGCGGGCGGTGTGCTGGTCTGCCAGGTGGGCTGGCTGGGGCTGTTGCTGCTGCCGGAGGGCAGCCGGGGCTGGCTGTTCCTGGTGATGGTGGTGCTGGAGCTGAGCGTGCCGGTGCTCGCCGAGCGGCGGCACCGGTCCTCCTGGCACCCCCACCACATCGCCGAGCGGTACGGGCTGCTCACGATCATCGTGCTCGGCGAGACCATCGCCGCGGCCACGGTCGCGGTGAAGTCGGGCATCGACGAGAACGACGCGTTGGGCGAGCTGCTGCCGATCGCGGCGGGCGGGCTGCTGATCGTCTTCGCCGCCTGGTGGGTGTACTTCGTGGTGCCGGTCCACGGCCACCTGCGTTCCAGCAGGCAGGCGTTCCTGTGGGGCTACGGCCACTATCTGGTGTTCGCGTCGGCGGCGGCGATCGGAGCGGGGCTGGAGGTGGCGGTGGAGCAGGCCGTGGGCGAGGCGCACATCTCGACGCTCGCGGCGTCCGCTTCGGTGACCCTGCCGACGGCGCTGTTCCTCCTCACCGTGTGGGCGCTGCACGCCGGCACTTCAAGGTGGGCGTCGCCGAACAGCTGGTGCTGCCCACGGCCGCGTTGCTGGTGATCTGCTGCACCTTCGTCGGCGACCTCGCGGTGCTCGCGGCGGGACTCGTCCTCGCGGCGGCCGTGGCGACCGGGGTGATCCTGACCGCGCGGCGGACCGCGCCGGGCCGCGCCCGGACGACGCCCGCCTCCTGACGACGCCGGCCCCTCGGCCGAGTCCACCAGGTGCCCACCGGGGCGCAGTGCGGGGCCCACACTGACGGCATGACAGTCGACGCATTGACGGATGTCCCCGGTGTCCTGGTGGGGCATGCCACGCGCAGGGGCGACGGGTGGCTCACGGGCACCACGGTGGTCCTCGCCCCGGAGGCCGGGGCGGTCGCCGCGGTGGACGTGCGCGGAGGGGGCCCGGGCACGAAGGAGACCGACGCGCTCGATCCGCGCAATCTGGTGCAGCGGGTCCAGGCTTTGGTGCTGACCGGCGGGAGCGCGTACGGGCTCGACGCGGCGTCCGGGGTGATGGCCTGGCTGGAGGAGCGGGGCCGCGGAGTGCGGGTCGGGCCGGACCCCGCCCACGTGGTACCGGTGGTGCCCGCCGCCTGCGTCTTCGACCTCGGGCGCGGTGGCGACTTCCGGGCCAGGCCGGACGCGGCCACCGGCCGGGAGGCGGTGGAGGCGGCCCACGCGAGCACGCCGGGTGCGGAGGTGGCCGAGGGGTGCGTCGGGGCCGGCACCGGAGCGGTGGTCGGCACGCTCAAGGGCGGGGTGGGCACCGCGAGCACCGTGCTGGACTCGGGGATCACGGTGGCGGCGCTGGTGGTGGCCAACGCGGCGGGTTCGGTGACCGACCCGGAGACGGGGGTGCTGTACGGGGAGCTGTTCGCGGGCGGACGGGTGCGCTACCCGGCGCCGGAGGTGCACGAGGCCGCGGGGCGGCGTCTCGCCGAGGTCGCGGCGCGAAACGCGCCGCCCCCGCTGAACACCACGCTCGCCGTGGTCGCCACGGACGCGGACCTGTCCAAGGCGCAGGCGCAGAAACTGGCCGGCACGGCGCACGACGGCATCGCGCGTGCCGGCCCGTTTCTGCGCCCGCG
>MUMD01000526.1 GCA_002155895.1 Streptomyces rochei | reverse complement strand
ACACCGGACCGACCGCGGTCGCGCGCTGCTGAGGCGCCGGTACGCGCGAGGGGCCGCCCACCGTGTGCGGTGGGCGGCCCCTTCGGCGACGTGGGCCGGGTCCGGCTCAGGCGACCGGCGACGCCGGTCCGCTGTCGGCCTTCGACGGCGCGTCACCGGAGCGCTGCGCCGGGACGGAGATCCCCGCGCCCGGGGCCTCGCCGGCCTCCTCGGCCAGCCGCTCCATGCCGCTGGTGGTCTTCAGCGGCTTCTCCTTGATGAAGACCACGGCGACCAGGGCCAGCAGCGCGAACGGGGTGGCGACCAGGAAGAGGTCGGCGGTGGCGACACCGTAGGCGTGCTCCACGATCTCCCGCATCGGGGCGGGCAGGGTGCTCATGTCCGGGACGGCGCCGTGGCCGCCGCCCGAGCCGCCCTCGGCCGCACCGGCGGCGCCCGCCTTCTCCAGCCCCTTGGTCATCTCGGTCGCGACCCGGTTGGCGAGGATCGCGCCCAGGACGCTGGTGCCGATCGTGCCGCCCATGCTGCGGAAGAAGGACAGCACGGAGGTCGCGGCGCCCAGCTCGGCGGCGGGGACGTCGTTCTGCGCCGCGAGCACCAGGTTCTGCATCAGCATGCCGACGCCGATGCCGAGGACGGCCATGTAGAGGCTGAGGAGGCCGAAGTGCGTGTCGGCGTCGATCAGGGAGAGCAGGGCGAGGCCGGCGGTCATGATGACCGCGCCCGCCACCAGGTAGCCCTTCCACTTGCCGGTCCGGCTGATGAGCTGTCCGGCGACGGTGGAGGAGACGAGCAGACCGAGGATCATCGGCAGGCTCATCAGGCCCGCGATCGTCGGTGACTTGCCCAGGGACACCTGGAAGTACTGCGAGAGGAAGACCGTGCCGCCGAACATGGCGACACCGACCAGGAGGCTGGCGACCGTGGTCAGGGTGACCGTGCGGTTCCTGAAGATGTCGAGCGGGATCACCGGCTCGGCGGTGCGGGCCTCGACGAGCACCGCCAGGGCCAGCAGCACCACGCCGCCGGCGACCAGGGCGGCGGTCTGCCAGGACGCCCAGTCGAACTGGTTGCCCGCCAGCGAGACCCAGATGAGCAGCGCGCAGACGCCGGCGACGATCAGGAAGGCGCCGAGCCAGTCGATCTTCACCTCGCGCTTCACGGTGGGCAGCTTCAGCGTCCGCTGCAGCAGGAAGATGGCCAGCAGCGCGAACGGCACACCGATGAAGAAGCACCAGCGCCAGCCCAGCCAGTCGGTGTCGACCAGCACGCCGCCGATCAGCGGCCCGGCCACGGTGCCGACGGCGAAGACGGCACCGAAGATGCCGGAGTACTTGCCCAGTTCCCGGGGCGGGATGATGGCGGCCATGACGACC
Source organism: Streptomyces rochei (assembly GCA_002155895.1). Classification (GTDB taxonomy): domain Bacteria; phylum Actinomycetota; class Actinomycetes; order Streptomycetales; family Streptomycetaceae; genus Streptomyces; species Streptomyces rochei. The sequence continues at coordinate 3,977 of MUMD01000526.1, read as the reverse complement.
TGCGCGAGCGCGGTCAGACCGCCCGCGCCGATGCCCTGGACGACCCGGCTGAAGATCAGCAGCGTCGTGTCGTGCGAGAAGCCCGCCAGCAGCGAGCCGATCACGAACATCAGCAGCGAGAGCTGGAGCAGCAGCTTCTTGTTGAACAGGTCGGACAGCTTGCCCCACAGGGGCACGGTCGCGGTCATCGCCAGCAGCTCGGCGGTGACGACCCAGGTGTAGGAGGACTGGCTGGCGCCGAGGTCGGCGATGATCGTCGGCAGCGCGTTGGACACGACGGTGCCCGCCAGGATGGCGACGAACATGCCGGCCATCAGGCCGGACATCGCCTGGAGTATCTGGCGTTGGTTCATGGAGGTGGGCGGCGCGTCGGCGGGCGCCTGGGCTGCGGTCACGGCATCTCTTTCGGTGGTGGACTGACGAATTCGCGCCGGCGCCCGGCGCGGTGGGGAGGTGGTGCTGAGGCGGTTACGCGGGAGGGGCCGGCAGACCGGCGGCCAGGAGGGAGAACACCTCGTGGAAGACGTCGAGGAAGGCGGCTTCCTCCTGGTGGGCCGACCAGTGGTCCATGCTGATGCGCACCGCGGTGCCGGCCACCGCCGCCAGCAGCCGCGGGTAGAGGCCCCCGGTGTCGCCGAGGCGCTCGGCGATGGCTTCGGCCAGCTCCGCCTCGGCCGCCATGTGCGCGCCGACGCCCCGGGCCAGGAGGTGGGGGGAGGCGTGCAGCACCTCGGCGTGCAGTCGCCACAGCTCGTGCTGCTGCTCGGCCTCGGCGATCTCCGCCGCCAGGGCCCCGCGCAGGACTTCCAGCGGGGGAAGCCCGGGCGGCGCGTCGAGCACGGCGGCCCGCATGCGCGCGCCCGCGTCCGCGTCGATGACGACGAAGGCGTCGTCACGGGTCTCGAAGTAGTTGAAGAAGGTGCGTACGGACACCCCGGCCGCGGCGCTGATCGCCTCCACGGTGACCTTCTCGGCCCCGTGCTCGGCGGCGAGCCGTACCGCGGCCTCGGCGAGCGCGGCACGGGTGGCCCGCTTCTTCCGCTCGCGCAGGCCGCCCCCCGCGGCTCCCCTCTCCGACATAAGTTGCATGGTATGCAAAGATGCACGGCATGCAAAATTGACGACGGGCGCCGCCCCCGGGAGGAGCGGCGCCCGTCGTCGTGCCGTCGTGCGGTGGTGTCCCGGATCAGCCCGCGAGGTGCGTCAGCGTCTCCTCGAAGGGCGCGGCGTCCCCGGCCGCCCGGTTGTGCGGCAGCCGGGCCAGCACCGCCGCCATCCCGCAGGTGCCGGTCACCCCGGAGAAGACCAGGCCCGCGCCGACGGCGCCGGACAGCCAGTGCGCCGGGCGCCAGGCGCGGCCCGCCAGGAAACCCAGGGCGACGAGCGAACCGGCGGCGAAGCGCACCTGCCGGTCCATCGGCCAGGGCGTGCGGGCGCCCGCGGGGCGCTCGACGGGGTGCCCCTGCGCCGCCCACGCGCCGGTGCCGCCGTCCAGGTGGGACGCCTCGACGCCGCGTGCCGCCAGCCGGGCGAGCCCCTGCGCCGACCGGTTGCCGGAGGCGCACACGAGCAGCAGCGGGCGGCGCGAGGCTGCCGCGGTGAGCGCGTCCGCCGCCTCGTCGAACCGGTCGAGCGGAACGTTGTGCGCGCCGGGCAGGTGGCCGCCGGCGTACTCGCCGGGGGAGCGGACGTCGACGACGGTGAACGCGTCGAGCCGTGCCGCGGCTTGCGCGGGGGCGAGGGCGGTCGGGGTGGTGCGGGTGGTCATGAGGAAGAACCTTTCTCGTTGTCGTGCGCCCCGTTCGCGCGCACCCTCGCGGTAGGATACCCGCGGGGGTATAAGGGGCCGGGTGGAGGAGGAAGCGTGGAACTGGACATGTCCGCCGACGAGCTGAAGTCGGCGCTCAATCGGCTGCGGCGCGCTCAGGGGCAGCTCGCGGGAGTCATCCGGATGATCGAGGAGGGGCGCGACTGCGAGGACGTGGTCACCCAGCTGGCCGCCGTCTCCCGGGCCCTGGACCGGGCCGGCTTCTCGATCATCGCCACGGGCCTGCAGCAGTGCATGACCAGTGACGACCCCGAGGTGCGGGACTCGGCCCAGATGCGGGCCCGTCTGGAGAAGCTCTTTCTCTCGCTGGCCTGAGCCGCGGCCCGCGCCGCTCCCGGCGCCGCCGCTCACAGCGCCGCCGAGGCGGCCATCGCCACGGCCACGGCGAGCAGCGCGGCGCCGAACACGCGCCGCAGCGTCCCGGGGGACACCTTGGCGGCCAGCCGCTTGCCGTCCCACGCGCCCAGCACGGCGGTCGCCAGGAAGGGCAGCAGCAGGGTGAGGTCGAGGTGTACGGCGGTGTGGGCCCGGGCCGCGAGGGCCACCAGCGCGTTGGCCGTCACGACCAGCAGACTCGTGCCCACCGCCGCGCCCATCGGCACGGCCAGCACCGTCACCAGCGCGGGCACCGCCAAGAACCCGCCGCCGACCCCGAGGAACCCGGTCACCGCGCCCAGCCCGGCCCCGGCCCCGACCGCCCGCGCCCCCGACACGGGGCCGCCCTCGCGAGGTTCGCGGCGGCGCAGCATCCGCAGCGCGGCCAGTGCGGCGAGTGCCGCGAACACCAGCGTCAGCACCGTGCCGGGAATCCGCGCGGACAGGGCGCCGGCCGCGGCGGCGGGCAGCAGTCCCGCCGCCGCGAAGAGCAGCCCGGCCCGCCAGTGGACCGCTCCGGTCCGCGCGTGGGCGACCAGGGCGGCGACCGACGACACGATCACGACGACCAGACTCGCGGTGGTCGCCGCCGCAGGGGTGAAACCCAGCAGAAAGATCAGCGCGGGGACGGTGAGGATGCTGCCGCCCGCCCCCAGCGCGCCCAGCGCCAGACCGGCCACGGCACCGGCGAGCAGGGCGAGGACCAGGGCGGTCATGCGGCACGGTCGTCCGACGGCGCGACCAGCGCGAGGCCGGCCGCCTCCGCCGCCGCGAAGCCGTCGTCCACCGCGACCACCTCACGGCCGGCGGCGTCCAGCACGGAGGCGGCGACGGCCGCCCGCATCCCGCCCGCGCAGTGCACCCACACCGTGCCCGGCGGCACCTCGTGCAGCCGCCGGTGGATCTCGTGGACGGGGATGTGCACGCTGCCCTCGATCCAGCCGTCGGCGCGCTCGGCGGTCCGGCGCACGTCGACCACCACCACGTCCTCGCCGGCCCGGCGCGCCGCGGCCAGCTCGGCGAACGCGGCCCGACGGAACGAGGCCGGGCGGGTGCCGTCCTGGACCCAGTCGGCCGGGGAGCCGACCGCCGCGGCGGCCGGCCGGTCGATCCCCACCCGGGCCAGCTCGCGCTGGGCGCGGGCGACGTCCTCGGCGCTGTGCGCGAGCAGCGTCACGGGCTTGCCCCACGGGATCATCCACGCCAGGTAGGTCGCGAGCTGCCCGTCGACCTCGAAGTTGAACGACCCGGCCACGTGCCCGGCGGCGAACGCCACCCGGCTGCGCAGGTCCACGACCCACTCGCCGGCGGCCAGCCGCCCGGCGATCTCGTCGGCGTCGGCGCGCCGGGGCTCGGTCAGGTCCACCGGGGCGGGCCCCTCCGTGTTGGCCGGGCCCATGTGGGCGTAGTAGGCGGGTACGTCGTCCAGCCCTGCCAGCAGCCCGGCCACGAAGGAGTCGACGTCCTGGAGGAGCGCCGGGTTGGCCGCCTTCTCGGCGCCTATGGTGCTCCGCGCGCCGCCGGCCGGCGAGGAGGAGCAGAAGCTGCCGAACCCGTGCGTCGGCAGCACGGGCACCTCGTCGTCCAGCCGTTCGGCGAGCCGGTGCGCGGAGGCGTGCTGGGCGCGGGCCAGTTCCTCGGTCAGCCGGGGTTCCACCAGGTCGGGGCGGCCCACACCGCCGATCAGCAGCGAGCCGCCGGTGAAGACCGCCACCGCCCGGCCACACCCCGCACCACACCTCGTACGTGCTCGAGGAGGCGGGCCGGGCGTGGC
>MUMD01000525.1 GCA_002155895.1 Streptomyces rochei | reverse complement strand
ATCGACACCCCGGGGCACGTCGACTTCGCCGACGAGGTCGAACGCTCCCTGCGCGTGCTGGACGGCGCGGTCGCCGTGTTCGACGCCGTCGCGGGCGTCGAACCGCAGAGCGAGTCCGTGTGGCGGCAGGCCGACCGGCACGGGGTGCCGAGGATCGCCTTCGTCAACAAGATGGACCGCGCGGGCGCCGATCTCGACACCGCCGTCGCCTCGATCCGCGAACGGCTGCACCCGGTGCCCCTGGTGACCCAGTTGCCCATCGGCACCGAGGACGGCTTCACCGGCGTCGTCGACCTGCTGCGCATGCGCGCCCTGGTGTGGGCGGACGGTGCGGACACGCCCGAGGAGGGGCCTGTCCCCGCCGCGCTGAGCGAAGAGGCGGCCCGCAGACGGCGACTGCTGGAGGAGGCGGTGGCGGAACGGCACCCGGCCGCGCTGGAGGAGTTCTGCGACCGGGAGACGCTCACCGCCGCCACCCTCGCCGGCGCGCTGCGCGACCTGACCCGCACCGGCGACGGCGTGGTGGTGCTGTGCGGCTCCGCCTACCGCAACCGCGGGGTCGAACCGCTGCTGGACGCCGTGGTCGCCTACCTGCCGTCCCCGCTGGACGTCCTGCCGGTACGCGGCACGCACGACGGCGCGGACGAGGAACGGCCCGCCGACCCGGCGGCCCCCATGGCGGCACTGGCGTTCAAGGTGAACGCCACCCCGACGGGACGGTTGACGTACCTGCGGGTGTACTCGGGCACGATCGAGAAGGGAGACACCGTGCGGGACGCGGGCACCGGTCGCACCGAGCGCGTCGGCCGCCTCCTGCGGGTACGGGCCGACCGTCACGACCCGCTGGAACGGGCGGTCGCCGGGGACATCGTCGCGGTGATCGGCCTGAAGGGCGCCCGCGCCGGTTCGACCCTGTGCGCGCCGGACGCCCCGCTGGTCCTGGAACCCCCGGGCGTCGCCGAACCGGTGGTGCACGTGGCGGTGGAGGCCCGCCGCGCCACCGACACCGACCGGCTGGCCTCGGCGCTGGCACGGCTGACCGAGGAGGACCCCTCGCTGGCCGTGCGGACCGACCCGGAGACCGGGCAGACCGTTCTGTCGGGCATGGGCGAACTGCACCTGGAGGTCGCGGTGGAGCGGGTGCGCCGCGAACACGGCCTCGAGGTGACCGTCGGCCGGCCGGGTGTGGCGTACCGAGAGACGGTCGGCGCGGGCGTGACCGGGTTCGTGCACCGGCACGTCAAGCAGGACGGCGGGGCCGGTCAGTTCGCGCACGTCGTCCTCGATGTCGAACCCCGGGAGGAGGGTGGATTCGAGTTCCGTTCCACGGTGGTCGGCGGGCGCGTGCCCCAGGAGTTCGTGCGGGCCGTCGAGGCGGGCTGCCGGGACGCGCTGGCCGAGGGCCCCCTCGGCGGGCACCCGGTGACCGGCCTCCGGGTCACGCTCACCGACGGCCAGACCCATGTGAAGGACTCCTCGGACACCGCCTTCCGCACTGCCGGCCGGTTCGGTCTCCGCGACGCCCTGCGCGCCTCGCGGATGGTGCTGCTGGAACCGGTCGTCGAGGTCACGGTCACCGTGCCCGAGGACGCGGTCGGCGGCGTGCTGGGCGACCTCGCCGCGCGCCGGGGCCGGGTCACCGGCTCCGAGACGCGGGGCGGCGCTGCGGTCGTCACGGCCACCGTGCCGCTGGCCGAGCTGTTCGGCTACGCGACCCGGCTGCGCAGCCGCACCCAGGGCCGCGGCACCTTCACGGCCCGTCCGACCGGCTACGCCCCGGCCCCGGCCGAGGCACCGGCGCGGTAGCGCGGTAGTGCGAGGGGGGCTGCCTCCGTCCGGCCCCGGGCGGGGGCAGCACCGGGCCCGCTCAGGGGGTACCGCACCACCGTCGACGGCACGGTCGACGTCCCCGACGGGGACGATCCCGTGCGGGGCGCGAGTCGGCGTGAGCGGGGTCGAACACCCGGCCGGTCGGCCGCGTCGACCTCAGCGCCGGGCCAACGCCAGTCGTGGCCCGGCGGCGGCGCCGCTGACACGAGCCGCTGCCCGGCGGCGGCGCTGAGACGAGTTGCTGCCCGGCGGCGCCGCTGACGCCAACCGACCCTGCCCGCCCCGCCACGCCTCGCACGCCGGCACCGTCCGCCACGTCGGTGTCCCGTGCGCCGGCATCAGGAGCGGGCCGTCGCCACCCCGAGAGGAATACGACGGCCCGCGTCCGCGAGGCGGATGCTCAGCCGGTGGCCGACATCACCGCACCGAGCAGCGCCGGGACGACGACCAGGCCCGTCACGCGGGCCGTCGTCCGCTGAGCGTCCCGCGCGGTGAGTCTGCGGACCGCGAAGGACGCCACCAGCGCGAGCGGGAAGACGACGAGCGCGGCTTCGTCGATGCCGACGCCTCCCCCCGTGAGGCGTCCCGCGACGACCATGGCCGCCGCACCGGTGAGCAGGGCGAGAAGCACCGACCCCGCCCCGAACCACCGCCGCTCCACGTGCTCGACGACGGTGCCGAACCCGGCTCCGGAGAGTCTGACCCGTATCGAGCTGACCGCGGCGGCGACCAGGACGGTGAAGCCGGCGACGAGCACCGTCCACTGCAGTGCCACAGCAATCGTGTGCATGATGTGACTCCTTGTCCTACGGCCGGTTCACCAGCAGTGCTTGATGACCTGGTCCACGCCGAGGATCTCCGCGGCGATGGCTCCGATGCCCGTGCCGCTCTCCTCGAAGACCTCCATGATCGCCTTCTTGAAGCTCTTCTTGCCCCGCTTCTTCTTGTCCTGGATCTTCTTGACGACCTTCTTGACGCCGCCGAGCTTGTCGATGGCCTTCTTCACCTTGTAGATCTTGCCGATGGCCAGGATGTTCGACCCCACGGCCAGCAGGATCCCCCGGGCGCAGCCGCCCGCACTGAACTTCATCGGCTGGATGGCTCCACCGCCCTCGCCCGCCGTGTCCCCCAACCGTGCCTGGAGCCACTGCTCGGTGGCTGCCTGGCCCTTCGCCAGCACCGGGTCGGGGATCTCGGTGATGAGACGGAGTGCATCCTCCAGGCCGGCGAACGCGGCCTCCTCCTCGAGATTCTCCAGCTCGTCGAGGCCGGGTCCCGGCTCCGTCGTCGCGCTCGCCGGCGCCGCGAGGGGCGCTGTCGTGTGCCTCTCCGCGGCGGTCGCGCTCGCCAGCGGCGCCGCCACACCCAGGGCCACCGCGGCCGCCGTCAACGCGGCGATCTCGCGCAGCCGGTTTCTCCCGTGGCCGGCGCGGCTGTGCCCCATGGCCGGACGGTTCTCATGCATGGATGACGCGGTCACGTCTTCCCCCTGTTTCTTCTTCGGTTGTTCCGCAGCGCATGCGTCGTGTGCGCATGCCGCACCGGACGGACACTGGACCGTTGGTCAGACGGTCGGATGTGTGGCCGGTGTTCTGGCCAAGATCATTACGTGGCCGGCTGCTCGACGCCAACCGTCTTGAGACAGATCTGAGCCTTGTCCCATCCGAGGGGGGTACCGCCGACGCGGGGACGGGACGGGCGACTCGCGGGATGGGACGGGCGGCGGGTCGGTCGGCACCGGAGCCCGTCCGTCCGTCAACCGCCCGTCCGTCAACCGTCCGTCCGTCAGCGGTCCGTCCGTCATCCGCCCGTCAGAAGCGCCTCGAGCGCCACCGACGTCGCGGGGTGACGGGACGTCAGGACGGCCCCCGCCGATTGGGTGCCGCCGGCCTGCGTCGCCCACTCCCCGTCGCAGCCGAGCAGTTCCGCCACCGCGTCGCAGGTCGCCGGATGGGCGGCCAGCAGCTCGACTCCCGACCGCGCCGCTCCGACCGGGACCCCGGGGCTAGCCCACCCCTCGGCGCAGCCCAGCAGGTCGGCCACCGCGTCGCAGGTCGCCGGGTGCGCCGGAAGCAACGCCGCGCCCCGGCGGCCGACGTCGGCCCGCACGCGCCCGGACGGGTCCGCGGGCGCCCGCCACGGCGGCACCCACGCGTCCAGCGCCTCGAGCCGGCCGGGGAAGATCCGCCCGGCCTCGCGGATCAGCAGCGGAGCGAGATCCGCGGCGCCGGACCGCAGGGTCGTGATCAGCAGCGGCAGCCACGGCAGCAGCACCGAGTCCGGCAGCCGCCCGAACGCGTTCGACACCGCCTCCACGACCACGTCCGCCAGCCCCGGCACGGGCTCCAGCGCGTGGACGAAGCCGCTGAGGTAGCGCGGGTAGGAAGGCACCACCAGGGGGTTGTCCAGCAGTTCGTCGCACCGGGCCCGCAGCTCGGCCCGTGACAGCGTGCCCAGCTGCACCTGCGCCGCCCACAACAGGGCCGTCTTGGACGGGTCCTCGGGATGCGACTGGGCGACCGCCAGCTCCAGCTGCGCCCGGTCGCAGCCCAGCGACAGGGCAAGGCTCTCCATGCTGAACAGGAAGCCCAGCATCGCCGCGACCTGCCCGACCGTCGCGTCCTCGTCCCGGAACGCCGTCGGCAGCAGCGTGCAGTAGTGCGCGTACCCGGTCTTGACGAACGACTCGATCCACGCCGGCAGCACCGGCTCGCTGGTCCGGTAGTACGCCAGCAGGGCCCGCACCCGCCGCAGCACCTCCGGGGCGCCGTCGACGCTGCGTTCGCCGGCGAGCACCTTCAGCGCGTGGGTGCCGAGTTCGTCGGCGAGACGGCGGCTGTCCAGGTACAGGGTCGCGTCCTCGACGGCGGCCAGCACGCTCGCCGTCGTCGCCCGCGGCCCGTAGGCGTCGCGCCGCAGCCGCTGCTCCAGCACCTGTTCGATGCTGACACCCTCGTAGCCCAGCTCGATGAGGGCCCGCTGATGGGTGCCGAGCGCCACGTCCCAGGACTCCTGGATCGACCGCTCGCCGAGCCGCCGCTCGCCCATGATCGGCCGGGCCGCGCCGTGCGGCATCAGGCGCCGCAGCATCCACAGCACGTCGGAACACGCCTGGAGCTCCGGCCGCGACGCCATGTCGAGCAGGGCCCGCTGCACCCCGCGCTGCTGGAGCTTCAGCCCCAGCGGCGCCAGCCGGTCGTGCACGTCGCGGGCGAGCGGCGGCAGCGCCTCGTAGCCGACCTGGCCGATCCGGTCGCCGCCCATCATGATCTCGACCAGCCGCCGCACGTCCCGCCGCCCGGGGACGACGTCCTTCTCGATGCAGGTGACCGCCGCGTCCTGGAAGTCGTACGGCGTCGGCTTGGCCCGGTCGCGCATGCCGGCGAGCAGGATCGACGTCTCGAAGACGGCGATGGCGTCGGCGGTGGAGGCGAGGTACCCGTTGCGCCGGGCGGCGCGCACGATGTCCACGGACCAGCCCAGCAGCTCCGCCTCGTCCAACGCGTCGATCACGGGCGGCCGCCGCAGGAACCCGGACAGCCGGTCCCCTGCGGCGGAATCCGCCGCAGGGACGGAGGAGACCTGGGCCCGCTGGGCCGGCGCGGCCTTCTTCGCGGGGCGCTGCTTGCCACCCGTCTGACCCGCCAGCCGGAACGGCCGCACACGCGTGCGCTTGAGGCTCTTCGCCCACTCCGTCGCCGCGATCGACACCGAGCCCGCGGCGAGGCCGAACTGCGCCTCGATCGCCGCGTTGCTGGACGGGATCAGCCCGTACTGCCAGGTGGTGCCGGAACGCGGCGAGATGGTGAACGTGTCGCTGCCGTCCACCCCGAACTCGGCCACCCGGCTGGCCGCGTGGAAGGCCCCGCACACGTACAGGGCGTCCGCGGGCTCCGTCCCGGTGGCGGCCATGTGCTCGCGCATCCGGGTCCACATGTACCGCTCGCGGTCCTCGTCCACCCGGACCCGGGCACCGTCACCCGGGGCGAGCCGCCGGAAGAGGCTGCCGATGAGGAACATGACCTGACGGTAGGTGTCGTGGTCGGCCGCGCTGTCGCCGAGCGGCACCTCGACGTACTGGTGCCACCACTCCGACCAGTGCCGCACCTTGCCGTGGCGCAGCAGGTGCTCCTCCAGCTCGGAGAAGCGCGGACGCAGGTCGCCGATCTCGACGCCGACGGCCTCGCCGTGCAGCCCGGCCTCGGGCTCCTCGGGAGCGGCCTCGCCGTCCTCGGCGGCCTTCTCTCCCCGGTCGTCCCACTGGAAGACGTGGTCCGCCGACCGGTCGACGAGGACCAGCTCCACCCCCGGGGTGTCGAGGGCGTACGCGATCGCCTGGTACTCGGCGGACGCCTCGGTGATCGGCGCGACGACCGACAACGGAGCCCACTCCTGCGGGAAGCCGTCCACGTCGCCGGCGAACGCCTGCACGGCCACCGGCAGCCGGCAGTTGCGCAGCTCGGTCAGGAGCGGGGCCATGTCCTCGCACAGCTCCAGGTACACGACCTTGGGCTGCTTCTCCCGCAGCCGGCGGGCCATGGCCGTCGCCGAGGCGGGGGAGTGGTGACAGACCGGGAAGATCTCCAGCGGCTCCCGCACCGCCCGGTCGACGTCGTCGACCAGCCCGAGCAGGATGCCCTCCAGCGCGTCGGGCCCGCCCGCGAAGGCGGCGGCGGCCTCCTGCAACTGCCCGCGCAGCGCGGCGAACGAGGTGCTCTCCTGCGACCTGCTCTCCTGGGACCTGTTCACCCGGGCCCCGCTCTCCTGGGGGCCACTCATGACAGCGTGGCGATCGCGTCGCGGCCGCCCTCCAGGAACTCGGGCCAGGAGCCGCCCTCCTCCTTGCTGCGCGGCTCGACGACGCCGTGCAGGTACTTGTTGAGGATGGCCAGGTCCTCGGGCTCCCGGCGGGTGAGGGAACCGACGAGGGAGGAGGCGAGCGTACGGGCGGTCAGGGCGCGCTCGCCGAAGAAGTTGCTGTGCAGGACGGCGTCCTCCAGCACGCCGATCTGCTCGGCCGTCGACAGCGCCGACTCCAGCTTCTCGTCGTCGCTGCCCGCGGCGGCCGCGGAGGCGCGCAGGTCGGCGAAGCTCTGCAGCAGCACGTCCAGGAGCGTCGGCGGCACGTCCAGGTCGATGGAGTGCCGCCGCAGCAGCTCCTCGGTGCGGAAGCGGACGATCTCCGCCTCGCTCTTCTTGTTGGTCACGACCGGGATGCGTACGAAGTTGAAACGGCGCTTGAGCGCGGAGGAGAGGTCGTTGACGCCCCGGTCGCGGCTGTTGGCCGTGGCGATGATCGAGAAGCCGGGCTTGGCGAAGACGATGTTGTCGTCACCGCCGCCGCTCTCCAGCTCGGGCACGGAGATGTACTTCTCGGAGAGGATGGAGATCAGCGCGTCCTGGACGTCACTGGTCGACCGGGTCAGCTCCTCGAAGCGTCCGATGGACCCCGCCTCCATCGCCGTCATGATCGGCGAGGGGATCATCGACTCCCGCGACTGCCCCTTGGCGATGACCATCGAGACGTTCCACGAGTACTTGATGTGGTCCTCGGTGGTGCCGGCCGTGCCCTGCACCACCAGCGTCGAGTTGCGGCAGATCGCGGCGGACAGCAGCTCGGCCAGCCAGCTCTTGCCGGTGCCGGGGTCACCGATGAGCAGCAGACCCCGGTCGGAGGCGAGGGTGACGATCGACCGCTCCACGAAACTGCGGTCGCCGAACCACTTCTGCGAGACCTCCCGGTCCAGGCCGTCGGACCGCTCGGACCCGAGGATGAACAGCCGGACCATCTTCGGCGACAGACGCCAGGAGAACGGCTTCGGGTTGTCGTCGATCGACTCCAACCAGTCCAGCTCCTCGGCGTACTTGATCTCGGCGGGCGCGCGCAGCAGGTCGGACATGAGGGAAAGCCTTTCCGTACGGTGATCACGAAGAGAAGAAGGGCGTTGCGGGGCGCCTTCGGTGATCAGGTGAGAAACGTCTTGAGTTCGTGCACGAGCTTCTTGATGTGACCGGAGATCACCGGCGCGCCGAGGTCCTTGAACCGCTCCCGGAACCACGGGTTGACGCTGCCGCGCCCGGAGCTGGTCACCGACCCGACGGGGATGAACTTGGCCCCGGAGCGGTGGACGGCGGCCATGCTGTCGAACAGCTCCTGCTGCCGCCACTCGTAGAAGTCGGAGATCCACACCACCACGGTGTTGCGCGGCTCGGCGATCTTCGGCTGGGCGAGTGCCATGGCGACCGTGCCGTCGGTGCCGCCGCCGAGCTTGGTGCGCAGCAGCGTCTCGAACGGGTCGTGTGCCCAGGGCGTGAGGTCCAGCGCCTGCGTGTCGTACGCGATCAGATGGACGTCGACCTTCGGCAGACCCGCGAAGATGGACGCCAGGATGGTGCAGTTGACCATCGAGTCGACCATCGAACCCGACTGGTCCACGACCACGATCAGCCGCTGGGGTGTCGTCTTGCGGCTGGTGTGCCGGTAGTAGAGCCGGTCGACGTAGAGCCGCTCCCCCTCCGGGTCCCAGTTGGTGAGGTTCTTCCAGATGGTGCGGTCGATGTCGAGGTTGCGGAAGACCCGCTTGGGCGGCACGGACCGGTCCAGCTCGCCGACCGTGGACTTCTCGACCTGCGTGCGCAGCACCTCGGTGACCTCGTCGACGTAACGCCGGATCAGGGCCTTGGCGTTGGCGAGGGCGACGCCGGAGAGGTTGTCCTTGTCCCGGAGCAACTGCTCGATGAGCGACATGCTCGGGGTCAGCCGGGCGGCCAGCGCGGGATCGGCCAGTACCTCACGCAGGCGCATGCGCTTGACGAGACCGGCCTCGATGGAGCCCAGCTCCGGGCCGATCGCGGGGATCAGCCGGCTGAGGTCGGGCAAGGGCCCGCCGACGCCGGTGCCCGTCGGGCCGACGCCGGTGCCGCCCCCGGCAGCCGCACGTCCCGCGCCGCCCCGTCCGCCCCGCAGCTCGCCGGGCCGGCAGCCGAGGGCCCGCTCGAACCACTCGGCGTCGGACTGCCAGCGGGCCAGCTGCTCGGCGGTGACCGTGCCGGAACCGGAGGCGAAGACGTTCAGCAGCACCTTCGACGCCAGCGCCGCGCGCCGCACCTCGGCGGCCCGGTCACGCCCGCCGTCCTGCTCCGGCTCGGGCGTCATCAGCCCGTCGAACTCGGCGGCCAGCTCCGGATGCCGCTGCACGACGGAGCCGACGGACGCCCCCGGGTCGAGCAGGGCGGGCGGCAGGCCGATGTCCTCGACCACGGCGAGACTCGCCGACTCGAGCGCGGGCTGCTCCTCGTGGTCGAAGAGGCGGGCGAGCAGGCGCCAGTAGAGCACCTGCCGACGGTTGTCGTCGGGGTCCGGGGCATCGGCCGCGGCGCCCGGGCCGTGTCCGGTGTTCTGTTCGGTCATTTCCGCAGCAGCTTCCCGGCGCGCTCGCGCAGCACCTTCACGGCGTCGGTGGCGGCCTTCTCGGCCCGTACCCCGGCCTTGTCGGCCGTCCCCCCGGCCCAGGCCCCGGCGTGCACGGCGACCGCCTTCTTCCGCACGGTCCGCTCCACCGCGAGAGGCTGGAGCAGGAAGGCCCCCGCGTCCCAGCGCAGCAGCCCCAGACAGGCACTGGACGAGGCGACGGCCTCCGGCGTCAGCGGCCCGGCGGCCGGTACGCGGCCGGTGTCGACAGCCATACGGCACCCGGCGACGTCGAACACCACCCCGCCGTCCCCTTCGGCCTCCTCCACGCCGTACCCCTCCAACAGGACCGGCACCGCGATCCGGGCCGGATGCCGGTCGAGCGGCGCGACGGCGAACGCGGCGGCGGCCGGCAGCGCCACCCTGGCGGTGGCGAAAGCGTCGGCGGGCTCACCGGCCCGGGCCCGGGCGTCGTCCCATATGAGGTCACCCTCGCCGGTGAGGGGCATCGCGTCGAGCTCCATGGAACGGCCCTCGCTCACGGCGGCCAACAGCGACATGTGCGGTCGCAGCAGCTGCCACAGCCCGGCCCCGACGACCGTGTCGGGCTTCGGCGCGGACACCGAGGCCCGCACCAGCCGGGCGGCCCCGCCGTCCGCGGGCTCGAACACCGCGTGCACCTGCGCCTGGACGGCGGTGGCGTGCTCCTGGAGGTCGACGCCGAGCGGCAGCAGACGCCCCGTGGCCTCGTCGGCGGCCCGCGCCGACACGGCCCCCGGCACCGTCAGCAGCACGGCCCGCGACCACAGATCCGCCCACCGCCGTACCGGCACCCGCTCCAGGGTCGCGCCGGGGCAGGACGCGGCCAGCTCGGCCGCGAAGCCGTCGAGGAGCGTGGCGAGCCGGCGCAGCGCCGGGTCGGGCAGCATCGCGGACACCACGGGCGCGGCCCCGCCGACCAGTTCGTGGTCGATGCCCTGCCACCCGGCGCGCGCCAGGTCGGACAGCCAACTACGCGCGGCGACCAGCAGGTTGGTTGCCTGCTCCGCGCCCGCGCCGGCCGGCACGGCGTCGGTGTCGCCCGTCGCCGGTCGCCCGGTGGCCTCCTCGACCCGGGCGACGAGGGCGTCGTGGACGGACCCGAGCAGCGCCGTACGAGCGGCGGCGAGCGCGACGAAGTGCCCCTCGTCACCGGCCCCGGCGGCCGTCTTCTCGGCGGCCTCGGCCACCCGCGACGCGAGCGGCGTCCCGGCGACGGCGTCCGCGAGTCCGGTCAGCCCCCCGGCCTGCCCGGGCTGCGGGCGCAGCAGCCCGCCCACGAGAGCGGCGTCGAAACCGTCCACGGCGGCAAGCGCCTCGTCGAGCCCGTCGACGACGTCGACCAGCAGATCCGTACGCATCAGGCCGCCACCGCCCCGGCCGTCGGGAACCACTGCATCTCGGGCAACGGAGCGGTGCTCGCCGGCAGTTCGAGATAGGCAAGGTGCCGCAGGAACCGGCTGAACACCTGCGCGGCGGCCGAGGCGTCACCGGCCCCGGGCCCCGTGGCGGTCATGGCGGACGTGAGGACGTGCGCGTCGGCGGTCCCCTCGGCGTCGACCTTCAGATACCGGGCCACGCGCTCGGTCCCGTACTGCAGCACGGCCTCGCTCACGAGCGCCCGGATGTGATTGCAGAACGAGCCGCGCGCCCCGCCGCAGGGACGGTTGTTGTTCGTACTGCACGCGTACGCGTACGACCCCGCCGCGATCGACGACACGTACACCCGCCCGATGTCCGACCCGCTGGACACCACACCCTGCAACCGCCCGTCGGCCAGCTCCACGAACGGCACCTTGGCGAGCTTGCGCGGTCGGGCGGACGGCACCACCCGCGCCGTGCTCGACTTCTCCCAGTCGGACAACGCACCATCTCCCATGCATGCGAAGGGGGGCGTTCACGCCACCTCGGCGGAACGAGATCGAATCTATCGGCGACCACTGACAACGCGGTCCGCCCCGCCGCGGTCCGCCCTGGCGCGGGCCTCGTGGCCATGACGTTCATGACCGACCTCCGGGAACCGCGGCCTTGACGGTGCGCCGGAACGGGTCACTACTTGTGCAGTGAGCGTTGCACCGCTGTCCACGTCCGCGTCAGAAGTGAGCGGAGAGGATGGACGGCGAATGATCGTCCCAGGTCTTCGGTCCCCTCCCTCCAGGCGGTGCAGATGAAGAAGAGACTGTGCGGTGCGGCTGCCGTCCTCGGCGTCCTCGTCACGGCGGGCGCACCTCCGGCCCAGGCGTCCTCCCCGGCGACCCGTCCGCATCAGCCGGCCCGGCACACGCTCCCTCTCGGCCCCGCCGACCTGACCGAGACCCGTACCACCACCACGCTCCAGCCCGGCGTCACCCTCACCCGCATCGTGCGGGGCGGCGGCGACGAGACCGCCGCCCCCGCCCCGCACTGGACCGTCGAGGTCTCCATCCCCGGCGGCGCGACCTCACCGGACCCCGACGCTCCGCCCACCACCCTGAAGGACCGGGCGAGCGCCGAGGAGCTGACCGCCGAGCTGAAGTCGAAGGGCTTCCAGGCGCGCGCTGAGCAGGTCAGGACGGAGCGCACGGCGGACTACGCGGGCGGCACCCTCGGCTGGCGGGTCCGCGTCGGCACCTTCGACTCCCAGTCCGCCGCGACCGCCGAGCGCACCCGCCTGAGAGCGGCCGGCCACACCGGATCCGCCGTCCACACCGGCTGGGACGGCGACGCCGACGCCCGCGGCCCCTGGCACGTCGACGTGCTCACCATCGACCCGCGACAGTTCCGAGGCCGCCTCGACGCGTCGTACGGTCCCGACCTGGAGCGGCGCGAACCGACCAGCCAACTGTCCCGGACGGCCGGCGCGACGGCCGCCGTGAACGCCGGATTCTTCGTCCTCGACCCCAAGGCGGGCGCCCCCGGCGACCCGGCGGGCGTGGGCGTCTACGACGGCCGCCTCCTGAGCGAGCCCGTCGCCGGCCGCCCCGCCCTGGTGACCCACGACAACGGCCGACGCACCGAGGTCACCCGCCTCACCTGGCGCGGCCGGGTCGACGCGGGCGCCACCTCCCTCCCGCTGAACGGCATCAACCGCGTACCCGGCCTGATCAGGAACTGCGGCGGCAGCGCGGGCGACGCCCCCACCTCCCGGCCCCTCCACGACGTCACCTGCACCAACCCCGACGAACTGGTCACCTTCACACCCGAGTACGGCGCCGCCACCCCGTCCGGTGAGGGACTGGAAGCCGTACTGGACGCCCACGACCGGGTGGTGGAACTGCGC
>MUMD01000524.1 GCA_002155895.1 Streptomyces rochei | reverse complement strand
ACTGGTCTGGTTCGCCAACGCGGCGGCCCTCGGCCGGCGTTACCGGGTCCACGCCGTCGACCTCGTGGGCGACGCCGGCCGCACCGAGCGCCGCGGCACGCCGCTGAGGAACGCTGACGACCTGAACACGTGGCTGGACGCCCTGCTGGACGGCATCGGAGCCGCCGACGTACACCTGTGCGGTCACTCCTACGGTGCCTGGATCGCCGCCGGGTACGCCCTGCACGCGCCGGAACGGGTCGCCCGTCTCGGCCTGATCGATCCCACGCAGGTCTTCTTCGGCTTCCGGCCCGGCTACCTGCTGCGGGCGCTGCCGACGCTCGTCCGCCCCACCGAGGACCGGGTTCGCTCCTTCCTCGCCTGGGAGACCGGTCCCGCCCGTCCGGACCCGGCCTGGCAGCGTCTCTACGCCCTGGCCCACACCGTGCCCGACCGCAAGCTCATCACCGGAGGCCGCCCCCGCGTGGCCGACCTCCGTATGCCCGTACTCGTCCTCCTCGCCGAACACAGCCGCACCCACCGCACCCACCG
>MUMD01000523.1 GCA_002155895.1 Streptomyces rochei | reverse complement strand
GTCCACCGCGGGGCGTACGGGTGTAGGGCATGCGGGTGCGGGTGCGCGTCCGGCGGCCGGGGGGGCGGAGGCCGGCGGGAGGGCGAGGTCAGTACGGCGGTCATGGCGGTCATGGCGGCCAGAAGACCTCCGATGAGGACGCCCCGCCCCCGGTGGCTGCGCGGCCGGGCTTGACCTTGACACGTTGTTAAGGTGTGCCCTGGGTGCAGGAGGTGGTCCCGATCAACACCACAGACGGAACCGACCGCAACACCCGTGTGGCCCGAGCCCTGAGCGCCGAGGACGGGTCGGTCCGGCTCCAGGCGGCCCTGGCGGCCGGTACGCACCCCGACCCGGCCTTCCTGGAGGCGCTCGTCGGGCGGTGCGCCGTCGAGCCGGACTTCTTCGTGCGGGACATGCTGTCCTGGGCGCTGACCCGGCTCCCGCCGGAGGTCACCCTGCCCCGGGTCCGCCGCGAACTCGGCGCCGAGCGCGCCCAGGCCCGCAGCCAGGCGCTGCACACGCTCTCCAAGATCGGTGACCGGAGCGCGTGGGCCTGGATCACCCGGGGCATGCTGCGGGACGCCGACGACGAGGTGGCGCGGACCGCGTGGCGGGTCGCCGTCGTCCTCGTACCCGAGGAGGAGAAGGAGGACCTGGCCGGCGAACTGGCCGGACAGCTCGGCCGCGGCGACCGCGAGGTGCGGCTCAGTCTCAGCCGGGCCCTCATCGACCTCGGGGACGTGACGGAGCCCGTCCTGGCGAAGGCGTCGGCGTCCCCCGACCCGGAGGTCGCCGCGCACGCCCGCGCCACCGAACTGCTCCGGCGGGACCCGGAGGCGGGGTTCGACGCCGCCGTGGAGGAGGCGAAGCGGATCGTCGCCCTCGGCCCCGCGCACGCCGCCGCGTCCGACGAGGAGACGGCGAGGCCCGTGGAACCCGACGAGACCCCGGAGACCGCCGAGTGCTGATCGGTGAAGTGGCCCGGCGCTCGGGGGTGAGCCCCCGCATGCTGCGGCATTACGACGCCCTGGGGCTGGTGCGGCCGACCGGACGCACCGTCGGCGGCTACCGCGCGTACTCCGCCGAGGACGTCCGCAGGATCTTCCACGTGGAGAGCCTGCGCTCCCTCGGGCTGTCGCTCAAGCAGATCGGGCGCGCGCTGGAGGATCCCGCCTTCTCACCGTCCGCCCTGGTCGGCGACCTCATCCGGTGGACGGAGGACCGACTGGAACGGGAACGGGAGCTGCTGGCGAGGCTCCGCGCCATCGACGCGTCGGCTCCCGCCGACTGGCAGGACGTCCTGCACGTCGTCTCCCTCATGCAGGGCCTCGACTCGGCGAGCGCCGCGCGCAGACAGCAGACCGTGCTGGGCCGGCGGGAGGGCGCCGTCTTCCCGGCCGAGCTGCTGGCCGGGGCGGTCCTGTCCGAGTCCGACCCCGTCGTCGCGGGTGCCCTGCGCTGGGCGCTCGCCCGGTCGGACGGGGACGGACTCGCGACCCTGGCGGCCGGCCTCCACTCGGACGACGCCGACGTACGGCGGCGCGCGGTGCTCGCGATCGCCGCGCTGCCCGAGACCCCAGCGGCCTCGGAGGCACTGGAGGAGGTGCTCGGGGACACGGACCCGACGGTGCGCGGGCAGGCGGCGCTGGCGCTGGGCGGACGCGGTGTGGGCGCCGCCGTCCCGGCCCTGGTCGGCATGGTGGTGGAGGGCGTCAACGACGTCGACGCGGCCGAGGTCCTGGGGGCGTTGTCCCGGGACCCCGACCGCGCGGAGCGGATCATGGCCGCCCTGGTCGGTGAACTGGCGGCCCCCTCCGCCGGCCCGGCGACGCGGATCCGCCTGGCGCAGGCACTGGTCGAGCTGTCGGGGGACGCCCCGCTGGAGGTACTGCGCGGGCTGGCCCGCGACGACGACCGTGCCGTCGCCCTGGTCGCCTCGGCCTTCGTCGGGGTGCTGGACAAGCGGTCCGCCGAGGACCGGGATGATCCACCGCCCGTAGACTCGGGGGGTGACGGCCGGCCGAGCGACGCGCGGTGAGGGGTATCCGACGATGGTGGACCGCGACCTGGCGGCGCTCGACGACCCGGTGGGGCAGTCGCTCCTCGGGCACCACGCCCCTCTGGCCCGCCGGTACGGCCGGGCCCTCGGCTACCTGCCGGACGTCGCGACCTTCGCCGCGGTGCCCGCCGGCCCGGACGCCGCCGCTCCGGAGGCGACGGACGCCACCGTGTGGGCCGACCTCGCCCGGCTCCTCGGCCCCGGGGAACTCGCCGACCTGTTCAGCTCCCCGGCGACCCCGCCGCCGGACTGGGAGCCGGTCTTCGAGCTGGCGGGCCGGCAGATGATCTGGCCCGGCACCGGCCGGCCCGCCCCGGCGGCCACCGGGGCGGACGTGGTCGAGCTGGGCGCGGACAGCGTGCCGGAGATGCTCGATCTCGTCGAGCGGACCCGGCCGGGACCGTTCTGGAAGCGCACCGTGGAACTGGGCACCTACCTCGGCATCCGGCACGAGGGCACGCTGGTGGCGATGGCCGGTGAACGACTGCGGCCACCGGGCTGCACGGAGATCAGCGCCGTCTGCACCGCCCCGGAGGCCCGCGGACGCGGGCTCGCCGCCCGCCTGGTCGGTGCGCTGGCGGCCCGTGTCCTGGCGCGCGGTGAGCGGCCCTTCCTGCACGTGGCGGAGGCGAGCACCGCCGCGATCGCGCTCTACGAGGGACTGGGGTTCAAGACCCGCGCGGCGGTGACCTTCCGGGGCTTTCGCGTTCCGTGACGGCCGGCGGCGGGTGAGCCGCCCCCTCAGCGGCCGATCAGTTCCGCGAACCGTCCGGCGTCGACGTTGCCCCCGGAGGCGATGACGCCGATCCGGCGCGGGCGGGGTTCCGGACGTCCGGCCAGGAGCGCGGCCAGGGCGGTGGCGCCGCTGGGTTCGAGGACGATCTTCAGTCGTTCGAAGGCGAAGCGCATGGCGGCGACGATCTCGTCGTCGCTGACGAGGGTGATCGCGTCGACCAGGCGCCGGTTGAGGGAGAAGGTCAGCTCGCCCGGGGTGGGCAGGGCCTGGCCGTCGGCGATGGTCCGGGGGACGGGAATCGTGACGCGTGCGCCGCTGTCCAGGGACCGCTTGGTGTCGTCGCCCGCCTCGGGCTCCACGCCGATCACCCGGATTCCGGGGTGCAGGGCCTTGGCGGCGGTGGCGCTGCCGGCGATGAGTCCACCGCCGCCGACGGGGACCACGAGGGCGTCGAGCGGGCCGGTCTCCTCCAGGAGTTCCAGGGCGGCGGTGCCCTGGCCGGCGATGACGTGCGGATGGTCGTACGGCGGGATCAGGGCGAGGCCGCGCTCCTCGGCGAGGGCTTCGCCGAGGGCGGTGCGGTCCTGGGTGTAGCGGTCGTAGGTGACGATCTCGGCGCCGTACCCCGCGGTGGCCTCGCGCTTGGCGCGCGGGGCGTCCTCGGGCATGAGGACGACGGCGGTGGTGCCCAGTTCCCGGGCGGCCAGCGCCACCGCCTGGGCGTGGTTGCCGGAGGAGTACGCGGCGATGCCCTTCGCCAACTGCCCGGCGGACAGCCGGGAGGCCGCGTTGTAGGCGCCGCGGAACTTGAAGGCGCCGACGCGCTGGAAGTTCTCGCACTTCACGAACGTCTCGGCGCCGACCAGGGCGTCGAGCGCGCGGGAGGTGAGGACCGGGGTGCGGTGGGCGACGCCGTCGAGACGCGCGGCGGCGTCCCGGACGTCGACGAAGGTGACGGGCGGTGCGGCGGTCATGGTGTGAGGTCCCTCCTGGAGAGCTCCGAGCACGTCGGCTCTGCCCCGCGTGGCGTCGCGTGGGTCAACGTAGTGTCCCGCTCCGGCCTCCTCCGCCGGCTCGGCCGCCGGCGTCCCAGGTGTTCGGGGCGTGTTTCGCCTCGTACGGGAAACCTGAGGCGCCATGGCAAGACTCGCGACACGACGACCCGCGGACACCCCTGGCAGCCCGGCGCTCAAGCGCGCGCTGACCACTCCGCTGCTGTACTTCTTCATCCTCGGCGACGTCCTCGGCGCCGGCGTCTACGTCCTGGTGGGACAGGTCGCCGCCGACGCGGGGGGCGCGGTGTGGGTGCCGCTGGGCGTCGCGCTGCTCCTGGCGATGCTGACCGCCGCCTCCTATGCCGAGCTGGCCACGAAGTACCCGCGTGCGGGTGGCGCCTCCCACTACGCGACCCGCGCCTTCGGGCCGTTCGCGGGGTTCGTCGCCGGCTTCTGCATGCTGGCCGCGGGCATCGTCTCCGTGGCCGCCCTGGCCCGCGGCTTCGGCGGCGACTACCTGTCGGCGTTCGTGACCCTGCCCGTCGGGCTCGTCGCGGTCGTGTTCCTCGCCGTGCTCGCGCTGGTCAACGCGCGCGGTATCAAGCAGTCCACCCGCGCCAACGTCGTCGCCACCGTCGTCGAGGTCGGTGGCCTCCTCGTCATCGTCGCCCTCGGCGGCTGGCTGCTGCTGCGCGGGGACGGCGACGTGGGCCGGCTGGGACAGCTCGGCACCCCGGAGAAGGGGGCCGCAGCGGCCGTACTGAGCGGCTCCGTGCTGGCGTACTACTCCTTCGTCGGCTTCGAGACCTCGGTGAACGTCGCCGAGGAGACCCGCGACCCCCGCCGCTCCTACCCCCGCGCCCTCTTCGGTGCCCTGGCAACCGCCGGTGCCGTGTACGTCCTGGTGGGCCTCGCCGCGTCCGTCGCCGTCCCGACGGCCCGGCTGGCCGAGTCGAGCGGGCCGCTCCTGGAGGTCGTCGAGGAGGCCGGCGGAGTGCCGCCCCGGGTGTTCAGCGCCATCGCCCTCGTCGCCGTGGCGAACGGCGCGCTGCTCACCGGCATCATGTCCTCCCGCCTCGCCTACGGCATGGCCCGCGACGGCCTGCTGCCCGCCGCGCTGACCAGGGTCCTGCCCGGTCGTCGTACGCCGTGGGTGGCGATCGCGCTCACCACCCTCCTGTCGATGCTGCTCGCGCTCACCGGCAGCGTCGCCACCCTGGCGTCCACCCTGGTCCTGCTGCTGCTCGTGGTCTTCCTCATGGTCAACACGGCCGTACTGGTCCTGCGCCGCGACCCCGGCGAGGCCGGTCACTTCCGGGCCCCCACCGTGCTGCCCGTGCTGGGCGCCGCGTCCTGCGTCGCCCTCGCCACGCAGATCGAGGCCGAGGTGTGGCTGCGCGGTCTCCTGGTGGTGGCCGTCGGGGTGGTGCTCGCCGCGCTCGCCGCCGTCCGGCGTTCCGGAGGGGCGCGGGAGGACGGCCGCGACGAGGCCGACGGGTAGGGGCCGCGACCGAGCGCGCCGCTCAGCCGTCCCGGAGCACGGGGCCCGGCGCGAGGAGGGCGATGACCTTCACCACCTCCAGTGCCACGGAGCACAGGTGGGCACGGGAGCGGTGCGACGCCGGTCCTCGTCCGCGAGCACGGCGGTGGAGCGGCCACTCGGACACGGGCGGACGACGCCGGGCTGACCGGCAGGACCGGCCACGGACACCGCGGTGAGCGTGACGGCTGCCGCGGAGGGACCGCCCGGGCCCACCGCCACAGCGACGGCGACGGGGCCTCGGCGAGGTCGAGCGCGCGGAAGACCAGCCGGACGATGCCCGGTCCGACCGGGAGGGGCACGCCGGGGGCCGGACACTTCAGCGGCGCCTCCGGGAAGGAGACCGCCGGCACCGTGCCGAGCCCGAGGAAGGTGGCGGCGGCCGCCACGGCTGCCGACGTCGGATCGGTCGCGGACCCGCTGGTGCGGGAGCCCGGGTACGGCAACGGTGACGAGGGCCGGGGCGGGCCACCGGCCCGGCCGGTGGCCCGCACACGTG
>MUMD01000522.1 GCA_002155895.1 Streptomyces rochei | reverse complement strand
ACGTCATCAACACCGGGACGCCGGCGGGGGTGGCGATGGGGCAGCCCGAGCCGAAGCCGTATCTGCGGGCGGGGGACGTCGTGGAGCTGGAGGTCGAGGGGCTGGGGCGGCAGCGGCAGGAGCTGAAGAGCGCGTAGACGCTCCGCTGGAGGAGGGGCGCCGGGGAGTGCGGTGCGTTGTCGGCCGCAGGACGGTCGTGGCTGATCGCGCAGTTCCCCGCGCCCCTGCGGGCGCGTCTTCTCACGTGAGGAGTGAGGCGAGCCTGCGCCAGCCCTCCCTCGGGAGGGTGGTCATGTCGTCCTCCACCAGTTGGAGGGCGACGTGGTCCGCGCCCGCGTCGTGGAACGCGTCGATCCGGGCCCGGATCGTGGACTCGTCGCCCCAGGCGAAGACGGCGTCGATGAGGCGGTCGCTGCCGCCGCCGGTGACGTCGGCGTCGGTGAAGCCGAGGGCGAGGAAGTTCTTCGTGTAGTTCGGGAGTTCCAGGTAGCGGCCGAGGTAGGCACGGGCGGTCGCGCGGGCGCGGGACGGGTCGGAGTCGAGGACCACCTTGAACTCCGGGGCCAGCAGCGGGCCCGCGCCCAGCCGCTCGCGGGCCTGCGCCGTGTGCTCGGGGGTGACCAGGTACGGGATCGCGCCCGCCGCCCGGTCCCGGGACAGCTCCAGCATCTTCGGGCCGAGCGCCGCCAGGACGCGGTGGCCCGCCCGCATGCCCGCCCGGTCCAGGTCGTCGAGGTAGCCGACCATCGTCGAGTACGGGCGGCTGTAGCCCTGCACGCGGGGGCCGTGGCTCACGCCGAGGCCGAGCAGGAAGCGGCCGGGACGGGCCACCTCCAGCTCGGCGAAGCGGGCCGCGGTCTCGGAGGCCGGGTGCTCCCAGATGCTCTGGATGCTGGTGCCGACGACGATGCGTTCGCTCGCCTCGATCAGCGGGGCCGCGTCCTGGGCGGAGGTGTTGCCGCCCAGCCACACGGCGCCGAACCCGAGCCGTTCCAGCTCGGCGACGGCCTCGGCGCGCTCCGCGGCGCGGCCCGGGTCGTCGGCGCGCAGGGCCGCGCTCCACACGCCGTACCGTCCGACCGATTCCTTCAGGGGAGCCGTCTCGTCGCTCATCGGTTGCGATCCCTCCGGTGGGCACCGTGATCATCGTGCGTACCTGCCTGCCAACCACGGGTACCCACCGCTGATTCCCCGAGCGGGCCGTCCGGGGGACCAGCGGGCCGGAAGGGGGCCTACTCGCCCAGGAAGCGCTCCAGCGCCTCCACCACGAGGCGGTGGTCCTCCACCTGCGGGAGCCCGGACACCGTCACCGCGCCGACCACTCCGACGCCGGCCACGGTGAGGGGGAAGGAGCCGCCGTGCGCCGCGTAGGTGTCGGGGTCGAGGCGCGAGGACTCCTCGAAGGTCGTGCCCTTGGCCCGGAAACGGGAGCCGACCAGGTACGAAGCGGAGCCGTACCGTTCCACGACGCGGCGCTTGCGGGCGATCCAGGCGTCGTTGTCGGGGGTCGAGCCGGGCAGCGCGGCGTGGAAGAGCTGCTGGCCGGCGCGGTGGATGTCGATGGCCACCGGTGCCCGGCGCTCCCGCGCCAGCTCGACCAGGAGCGAGCCGAGCGCCCACGCGTCGTCGTGGGTGAAGCGGCGGAAGACCAGGCGGCGTTCCTGCGCCTCCAGTTCCTCCACGGTCGGGACGGCGGTGTCGGGGGAGGGGCTCACAGGGTCACCACCCGACCGTCGCGGGCGGACTCGCGGGCCGCCTCCAGTACGTCCAGGGCGGCCGCCGCCTCACGCGCCTCGACCGGGTTCGGTCCGCCCTCGCGCAGGGCCTTCGTGACCGCCGCGTAGTACGCCGGGTAGTCGCCCGGAAGGGTCGCCTCCACGCGTCCGCCGCCGGTCACCGGGGACTCCCCGGCGCCCACGCGACCCCACAGCGACTCGTCCTCCTCGCCCCAGCCGGGGCCGGGGCGCTTGCCCTCGCGCAGCGCCGCCTCCTGCGGGTCCAGGCCGTGCTTGACGTACCCGGCCTCCGAGCCCAGGACCCGGAAGCGCGGGCCGAGCTGGGCGGCGGTGGAGGAGACGTAGAGGTGGGAGCGGACGCCGTTCGCGTGGGTGATCGCGATGAAGGTGTCGTCGTCCGCCTCCGCGCCGGCCCGCCGCACGACGGACTCGGCGTACACCTGGGTGGCCGGGCCGAACAGGACCAGGGCCTGGTCGACGACGTGGCTGCCGAGGTCGTACAGGAGCCCCCCGATCTCCGCCGGGTCGCCGGACTCGCGCCAGCCGCCCTTCGGCTTGGGCCGCCAGCGCTCGAAGCGGGACTCGAAGCGCCATACGTCGCCCAGGGCGCCCTCGGCGAGCAGCTTGCGGAGGGTGAGGAAGTCGTTGTCCCAGCGGCGGTTCTGGAAGACGGAGAGCAGCAGGCCGCGCTCCTCGGCCAGCGCCGCCAGCTCGCGCGCCTCGGCCGCCGTGCCCGCGAGCGGCTTGTCCACCACGACCGGCAGCCCGGCCTCCAGCGCCCGCTTCGCGAGCGGTACGTGCGTCTTGTTCGGGGACGCGATGACGACGAGGTCCAGCTCGGCGGCCCGGTCGAACAGCTCGTCGGGTCCGGCGACGGTCCGTACGTCCGGGAACTCGGCGCGGGCCTGCCGCTGCCGGTCGGGGTTCGAGGTGACCACCGTGTCCAGGGCCAGACCCTCGGTGGCGGCGATCAGCGGGGCGTGGAAGACGGAGCCCGCGAGTCCGTAGCCGACGAGGCCGACGCGCAGAGGGCTGCCGGGGGGAGTACCAGTCATGCTCCCCACTTTCGCAACGGTGTTGCCAAAGTGCAAGCGCCGGGGACAATGGGGGCGTGAAGAGGAGTGACGGCGGAGGTGCGGGGGCGGGTGCCTCGGGTGGTCCTACCGGTACCTCGGGTGCCTCGGGTGGTCCTACCGGTACTGCGGGTGTGGGTGTGGGTGTGGGTGTGGGTGTGGGTGCGGGTGCGGGTGCGCGGGTGTCGGGCGTGGCGGCGGGGCGCGGTCCGGGCGCGGTCCCCGCGGTGGCCGGCGTCGGGATGCGCGGCGCGGCCGGCGGGGCCAATCTGCTCGCCCTGCGCAGCCACAACACCGCCCTGGTGCTCGACCTGCTGCGCACCGCCGGCGCCGGGGGCATCAGCCGGCTGGAACTCGCCGAGCGGACCGGGCTGACCCCGCAGGCGGTCAGCAAGATCACCGCCAGGCTCCGGCAGGACGGCCTCGCCGCCGAGGCCGGACGCCGCGCCTCCACGGGCGGCAAGCCCCGTACGGTACTGCGCCTGGTCCCGGAGGCGGGCCACGCGCTCGGCGTGCACCTGGACCGGGACGAGCTGCGGGCGGTGCTGGTGGACCTCGACGGTGCCGTGGTGGGGGAGCGGCGTGACCCCCTGCACCTCGGAGCGGGGGCGGAGGCCGTGGTGGAGGGGGTCACGCCGCTCCCCC
>MUMD01000521.1 GCA_002155895.1 Streptomyces rochei | reverse complement strand
AAGACGAGCGCGGCGGCGGAGCCGTAGAGGAAGAAGTCGTACCACTCGATGGTGGTGCCGATGAGGGACGCGGCGACGATGCGCTTGAGGTTGTTCGGGGCCGGCGGGGCGGTTGCGGGCGACGACATCGGCACCACTTCCTGGGGATCTGCGGGGACGGTTGCGTGTCGCCATACCGTAGGAATCCGCAGGTGAGGCGCACATGTGGCGGGGCGACATAGTTCGAGGGTTGGCTATGCGTGCGGCCACCATGCGTAGAGGACTCGGCTGGAGAGGCGGGCGCCGCTCCTCAGTGCACCATCTTCGTTCCGGCGCCTGTCGTTCAACGGACTGGAGGGGTGACCCCGGGGCGGTCGAGGGCTCTTTCTTGAGCGAGCGATCCAGATAAGTTACGGTGGAGCCATGGCAAGGACCCGGGAGTTCGACACCGAGGGCGCGGTGAGCCGCGCCATGGAACTGTTCTGGACGCGTGGGTACGAGGCGACCTCGGTGCGCGATCTGACCCGGCATCTGGGGATCGGGCAGGGGTCCCTGTACGCGGCGTTCGGCGACAAGGGCGGCCTGTACCGGGCCG
>MUMD01000520.1 GCA_002155895.1 Streptomyces rochei | reverse complement strand
GTCGCCGGCGGCACCGTCACCGTCGCGCCGGCGACCCGGACCGCATGGCTCGCACGGCGACGTCGGCCTTCCACAGGTCGAACTCCGGGTCGCGCGGACCGTACGCCGTGTGCGGGGCGCCGTCCCCGAAGACCCGCACGGGGTGGGTGGCGTCCCACGCCCGCCACCCCGGGTCCCCGGTCTCGACGAACCGCACCCACGCCCCGTGCATCGCGTCGGCCAACTCCTGCGGAGCACCCTCGCCCGCGAGCCGGCGGGAGTCCGGCCGGTCCCCGGAGTCGAAGACGAATCCCAGCTCCAGGGCGTGGCAGGCGCCGAGTCCGGGCAGGCCGGACGGCCAGGCGAACTCGTAGACGTACGACGAGCCGGGCCGCGCGTCGGCCACCCGGTGCAGCGGGACGCGCAGCAGGTGGTCGGTGACCAGTTGGCCCACGGTCTCGGCGGCACCCGCGCCGGGGCGCAGCGCGCGGTAGCCGCGCACGACCTCGTTGCCGCAGTGGCAGCGGGCCCGCGCCCCGGCGAGGGCGACCGCGCCGAGCCGGTCGACGCGTTCGAGGAGGCCGCCGGGGACCAGCCACAGCCGGTACTCGTCGCGGGTCCAGCCCATCATCAGGTCGACGCCCGGTGCCGCGTCCTTCTCCACCAGCGCCTCGAGGGGGTCGACCGGCAGCACGTCGCCGTCGACGACGATCCCGAAGGCGGGGCCGCCGAGGACGGGGCTGCTGAAGCGCCCCACCTCGGCCTGGGCGCGCAGCAGCGCACCCCGGTCGGCGGCGGCGAACGCCTCCGCGGTGGCCGGGATCTTGAGGCGGGAGGCCATGCGGCGGACCATCCGCCGTACCTTGTCGCGGTCGGACGCCTCGGGTGCGCCGCTCTGGAGCACGGCCCGCCGGAAGAGCCCCCGGGCCCGCGGGGCGGCGAGGAGGGCGCCGGTGCTGATGGCCCCGGCGGACTGGCCGGCGAGGGTCACCCGGTCGGGGTCGCCGCCGAAGGCCGTGATCGAGTCCCGCACCCACTCCAGGGCGGCGAGCTGGTCGCGCAGGCCGGCGTTGGCGGGGGCGTCCGGGAACAGCCCGTAGCCCTCGACGCCCAGCCGGTAGTTGACCGATACGCAGACCACTCCGTCACGGGCGAAGGTACTGCCGTCGTAGACGGGGACGGCGGAGGAACCCCTGGTCAGGGCGCCGCCGTGCAGCCACACCAGGACCGGCAGCCGGGCGCCGGGACCCGGGTGGGGGGTCCAGACGTTGAGATTGAGGCAGTCGTCGCCGGGGATCTCGGGGTCGGAGAGGTACCGGGCGAACGCCTCGGAGTACGGCGGCTTGGGTGCCGTAGGACCGAACTCGGCCGCCTCGCGCACTCCGTCCCAGGGTTCGGGCGGCTCCGGCGGCCGGAAGCGGCGGGGCCCGAAGGGGGGCGCGGCGTAGGGGATGCCGCGGAACACGGCGACGCCCTGCTCGTACCGGCCGCGCACAGCCCCGTGGGGAGTGGGAACCACGGGATGTCTCTGCCCTGCCATCACGCGCTCACCAGCCCTTCTCCGCGCCGTCGCGCCGCTCAAGCCAGAGCGTCGCGGCGCGGAGAACTATTCCGTCCGACCGGCTCGGCCCCAGGGGTGGACAATGGGAGACACGTCCGCCCGCGAAGTGCTGCCGAGGAGGCCGTCGTGACCGTCGACCGTCGTCGCTCCAGCCCCACGCCCACCGCGCCCGTGAGGATCGCCGAGGCGGACGGGCGGCACGCCGTGCTGGCCTTCGCCGGCGACCTGGACGCCCCCGCGCTGCGTGTCCTGGAGGAGCTGCTGCTCGATCACCGGCTGCGGGAGCCGACCGCCTGGACGCTGGACATGTCCGCCCTCGAACACATCGATCTGGCCTGCGCGTACGCGCTGCTGCGCGCGGTCACCGGGACGCCGGAGAGGGAGGTCGCGATCACGGTGCGCGGGGCCCGTCCGGCCGTCCACCGCACCTTGCGGCACGCCGGAGTGGACACCGTCGTGACCTTCGCGCCCTGACCGGCCGCCCGTCGCCGTCCCTCCCCGGTCTTCACGCGCGGGTGCGCCGAACCTAGGATAGGAAGCGCTTTCTAAGATCGCGCCCTCCCTGCCGCGCTTGTGCCGCGCTTTCTGTCCCGGGCCCCGGACGGGCCGAGAGGTGGTTGCCCGATGGTCCGTACGGCGAGTGCGAGCACGTCGGCCGGGCCGACGCTCGCGGTGGTGGCCCGGGAGGCGGGGGTCTCGGTGCCCACCGCCTCCAAGGTGGTCAACGGACGCGAGGACGTGGCGCCCGAGACCCGCCGGCGCGTCACGGAGGCGCTGGACCGGCTGGGCTACGTGCGCCGCCCCCGCTTCGACACCGCGCGGGCCCCCAGGCTGGTCGACCTCGTCGTGCACTCGCTGGACAGCTCCTGGTCGGGAGCGGTGCTGCGCGGGGTGGAGGAGGCGGCGTACGACGCGGGGCTGGAGGTGGTCGTCTCGGCGGCCCTGGACCGGCCGCGGCCCGGGGCGCCGCGGTCGCCCCGGGCGGAGCGCGGCTGGCTGGACAGGTTCGTCGCGCGCGGTTCGGAGGGGGCGCTGTTCAACCTGGCCCGGCTGACCCCCGTCCAGTACGCCGCGCTGGCGCAGCACCGCGTCCCCTTCGTGCTGATCGACCCGGCGGTGGAGCCGCCGCCGGGCGTGGTGTCGGTGGGCTCGGCGAACTGGCAGGGCGGCGTGACCGCGACGGAGCACCTGCTGCGCCTCGGGCACGAGCGGATCGCCGTGGTCGCCGGGCCGCGGCGGGAGCTGTGCGGCGGCGCGAGGGTCGCCGGCTACCGGTCCGCCCTGACCTCCGCGGGCGTGCGGCACCGCCCCGAGTACGTGCGTCACGCCGGCTTCGACCGGGCCGCCGCCCGCCGCCGCACCCGTGACCTGCTGGACCTGCCCGTCCCGCCGACGGCCGTGTTCGCCTGCTCCGACGCCATGGCGCTCGGCGTGTACGAGGCGCTGGCCGAGCGGGGGCTGACGGTGCCCGACGACATGAGCGTGGTCGGCTTCGACGACCTCCCCGAGGCGCGCTGGGCCGCCCCGGCGCTGACCACGGTCCGCCAGCCGTTCTCCGACATGGCGGCCACCGCCCTGCGCCTGCTGCTGCGGCTGAGGGACGGCCACCGTCCGGAGAGCACCCGCACGGAGCTGTCGACCCGTCTGGTGGAGCGGGCGAGCACGGCCCCGCCGCGCGACGGCCGGTGAAGCGCGCCCCTCGACTTGCCCACCGGGAAAGCAACCGATAACTTTCCCGGCAGGAAAGTTGTGATGGGGACACGCACGGGGAGGCGGTGGCCGTGAGCACACCGGTCGATGCCGAACAGGCATGGAGGGACCTGCAGCGCATCCGGGTGCCGCAGGAGAGGGTGTACGACGAGGTCGAGCGGGCGGCGTCCGGCGGCCCCGGCGCGACCTGGGCGACGGCGGCGCTCATGTGGGTCTTCCTGGCCGCCCTGGGACTGGAGCCGCCAACGTGGGGGGTCTGGCTGGCCCTCGCCGGGTACCTGCTGGTGCTGGGCGCGCTGGCCCGGGCGTACCACCGCAGGAGCCAGGTGCGGCTGCACCGCTCCCGCTGCGACTGGCGGATGTTCGCGGGCTTCGTCGCCGGGGCGGTGGTGACCGGGGGGACGGTCCTGCTGTCCGGCCGCCTGGTCGAGCCGCTGGCTCCGGTGACGGGCGCGCTGATCCAGGCCACCGTCTCCGCGGCGGTCTTCGTCCTGTTCGTCGGGCCGATGACCCGGTGGTCGACCGGCTCGCTGCGCGGCCGGGGCGGGTCTTCGGCCGGCGAGGGGGCGGGCCGGTGAGCACTCCCGCCGGATTCGACGAGCTGATCCACCCCGCGACCCGGCTGTCCGTGGTCGCCCTGCTCGCCGCCACCGAGTGGGCGGACTTCGCCTTCGTCCGTGACAGCCTCTCGCTCAGCGACTCCGCGCTCTCCAAACAGCTCCACACCCTGGAGGAGGCCGGGTACCTGGAACTGCGCAAGGAGGGCGGCGGCCGCAAGCGGCGCACCCGGGTGAGACTCACGGACCGCGGGCGCGCCGCCTTCGAGGGACACGTGGCGGCGCTCCGGGCGATCGTCGACGGCGCCGGGGGCCCCGCCGCCCCCACCCCGGCGGACCGGCCGCTCCCCACGAAGGCCGCCCGATGACGCGGCGGCCGGTCCCCGCCCACGACGTCGTCGTCGAGGCCCGGGACGTGACCATGGCCTACGGCGACGTCGACGTACTGCGCGGCGTCGACCTGGACATCCACCGCGGCGAGGTCTTCGCCCTGCTCGGTCCGAACGGCGCCGGGAAGACCACCACCGTGGAGATCCTGGAGGGCTTCCGGCGGCGCTCGACCGGAGACGTCCGGGTCCTCGGCGCCGACCCGGAGCGCGGCGACGACGCCTGGCGGGGCCGGCTCGGGCTGGTCCTGCAGTCCTGGCGGGACCACCCCCGCTGGCGGGTCGCCGAACTGCTCGCGCACTTCGCGACGTACTACCCCGACCCGCGCGATCCGGCCGAGCTGCTGGCCCTGGTGGGGCTCACCGACCAGGCCGGGCGGCAGGTGAACCGGCTGTCCGGCGGCCAGCGACGGCGGCTGGACGTGGCCCTCGGCATCGTCGGCCGCCCCGAACTCCTCTTCCTCGACGAGCCGACCACCGGCTTCGACCCCGAGGCCAGGCACGAGTTCCACCTGCTGGTGGAGCGGCTGGCCCGCGAGGAGGGCGTCACCGTCCTGCTCACCACCCACGACCTCGTCGAGGCCGAACGGCTGGCCGACCGGATCGCCATGCTGGTCGGCGGCCGCATCCGCGCGCTGGGCACCCCCGCCGAGCTGGCCCGCCGGGCCGCCGCACAGGCCGAGGTCCGTTGGACGGCCGACGACGGGACGCCCCGCCGCGAACGCACCGCGGACCCCTCACAACTCGTCTGGGAACTCCACCGGGACGCCGACGGCCCGATCGCCGGCCTGGAGGTCCGCCGCCCGACCCTGGAGGACACCTATCTGCACATGGTGAAACGGGCGGCCGACGGAACGGACCAGGCCGAGGACGAGGAGGCACGGGCCGCATGAAGGGAACCCGCGTGACGCGCTACCGGCGCGCCGGTCTCCAGCGGGGCCGGATCGAACTGCGCCAGCTCCTGCGCAACCCGAAGGAGCTGTCCGGTCACCTGACCAACGTGGCCGTCGCGGTGGCCGTGGCCGCCTTCATCAGTGAGGACGTGCCCGGCACCGGGATCCCGATGGCCCACCTGACGCTGGCCGGCTTCGCCGCCTACCTGCTGTTCCAGGTCGGGCTGGTCAACCTCCCGCAGATCCTGGTGACCGAGCGGGAGGAAGGCGCCCTGCTGCGGCTGCGCGCCACACCGGGAGGGATCCCGGCCTACCTCATCGCCAAGTGCGTGCTGGTGGTCGCCACGGCGGTCGGCACGCTGGCGCTGCTCCTGCTGGCGGGGGCCGTCCTGGTGGACGGGCCCGTGCCGCGCGGGGCGGCCGGCTGGCTGACGCTGCTGTGGGTCACCGCACTCGGATTGCTCGCCGTCGTGCCGCTGGGCGCGGCCATCGGCGCGGTGCTGCCCAACCCGCGCGAGGCGCTGGCGCTGATCATGCTGCCCGTGATGGCGCTGCTGATCATGTCCGGGACGGTGTTCCCGATCACCACGCTGCCCGTGCCGGTCCAGCAGGTGGCCTCCGTCTTCCCGCTCAAGTGGATGGCGCAGGGGCTGCGTTCGGCGCTGCTCCCGGACGCGGCGCGGGCCGCCGAACCGGCCGGCTCCTGGGAACTGCCCATGGTCGCCCTGGTCCTGACCGCGTGGGCCGTCCTCGGCTTCCTCCTCGCGGTCCCCCTGCTGCGCCGCGCCGCCCGCCGCGAGTCAGGCTCCCGCCTGAGCGCACGCCGACGGAAGGCGGCCCGGAGCGGCGCGGTCCCCGCGCAGGGCTGAGCCGGACGCGGTGTCCGATTCCTTCAAGACGGCTCCCGGCAGCCCCGCCTACGGTGGCCCCATGACCGCACGATTCGACGCCATCGGCCTCGTCGTCTCCGACATGGCCGCCTCCGTGACCTTCTACCGACGGCTCGGTTTCGCCTTCCCCGAGGGGGCCGAGCGGCAGCCGCACGCCGAGGCCGATCTGCCGGGCGGCATCCGGCTGATGCTCGACACCGAGGAGTCCGTCCGCTCCTTCACCCCGGGTTGGGAGCCGCCGGCGGGCGGCGGGCGGCACTCGCTCGCCCTGCTGTGCGACACGCCCGCCGAGGTGGACGCCTTCTACGAGGAGTTGACCGGCGCCGGCTGCCACGGCGAGCGCAAGCCCTGGGACGCCCCCTGGGGCCAGCGGTACGCCGTCGTCAACGACCCCGACGGCCACGGCGTCGACCTCTTCGCGCCGCTAGGTCCTGTCGTCACACTCCCGTCCTCCGTCCGGAGGGCGGGCCTCGCGGCGTCAGGCGCGTGCTCTCGGCGCGCGGGGCCCTGACCCTCGTACGGGATGTACTCGGGTCAGGGCCCCGTGCGGCGAGAGTGCGT
>MUMD01000052.1 GCA_002155895.1 Streptomyces rochei | reverse complement strand
CACGGATAGAGAACAGCCAGTGAGACTGGCCAACGGCGACAACGACGAACCGCCACCTTGCGCCACCCCCGCCCGCTGACGTTGCCGTCAACTACTGCCGTCACCCCACGCAGAAACCCCGCCAGGGCGCACCTGACGGGGCTTCTGCATTGCTGCCGCATATGCCGGACTCGGCATCAGCTCGGTCGCTTCCAGTTGCCTATCCCCCAGAGGGAAGCTGTCGCAGCAATTCACCAGACAGGAATTGCATGAATCCCTCGAAATCTCGGGCAATCACCAGTACCCCAGACTCTTCCACCTCGTAGACATCACCGACGAGGGATCCACCTTCCAGCCGAACAATCTCTCCGGTTTGACGATCGGCAGCAAACAATGCACCGCCACCGTCAGAGCCAAACACGGCGACAGTCCGATTGGGCACGCTACTCACCTGTGTTGGCTGAGCGCCACGCAACCCCTCAACCACATACTCGGCCTCATCGACAAAGAACCCTGGACCGACATCAGGCAAGGAGATTTGCGCAACGTGCGAATAGAACTCGATCAAATCCTTCGCACCCGCGTCGCTCAAGACCGCAGCGAGCGCGTCACGACCGCTACTATCAGCGGCTCTCGACACATAGTGCTCACCTGGCGGATACCCGTACGTGGTCTCGAACCCTGCGGCGAACCGTGAGGCCAGGCGCGACATTTCGTCGATCCAGCCATCAACGTTCGGCCCAGAAATAGGCACCATATCCCCTATCGATCTGCCCCGCAAAGTCTTCTATTTGAGCTCGCGAGGGGTTCGGATTCATGTCATGGAACCATTTCCATTGGTTGGTTATCTCTTGATGGACGTTGGCTCCACGGGACTTCATCCTACTACCGGGCACTCCACGCATGTTGGATGGCGCATCGAAATCAAAGTCACCAAACCCCGGATGGTTTCGATACTCCTGCGGGATGGCGTGGTGGGCATCCCAATCATCTGGCAGCCGCTTCATGCCGCTGCGGTGCAAGTACGCCTGGAACCTACCTCGGTAGTTACCGATGTCGATGGTAGGAGCTTCAGGCGCCTTACCCGTAGGACATCCGTTGCTGTTGTGAACGAGGACCGGAGTCTCCCCCGCCAGCACATAGTACGTGTGCAGGTCGTCGACAGTGAGGTTGTACGTACGCGCCTTCATGGAGAAGGACCGGTTGCCGGTGACGATGACCGTGTCGCCGTCGTCGGTGCGCAAGGTCATGCCTGGCTTGAGCTCTCCGGCCGCGACCCAGGCGTGCTCCGACGGTGACCAGAAGGGGTGCTCGTGTGTGGCGGTGAGCTCTTCGATGCCGTCATCAGTGGCGATGGCAAGTTCGTTGAAGTGCTTGTCGTCGTCGGTGACGATGAGGCGTGTCACCTGGCGAGGAGTAGTTTTCCCGGTTTCAGGGTCAGTGGCGAGGACCTTGTCTCCGAGCTGGACGTCCTCGATGTCCTTGGTCTTGCCGTCGGCCATGAGGACATCAGTGCCGGCTAGGAAGCACTTACAGCCCTTGCCGCCCTTCGCCAGCCAATCCTCAACATACTTGGCGCCCTTCTTGATGGCCGAGTCAGGGACCAGCTTCAGGACCTTGAGCCAGGGGAGGTCCGTGCTGGCCATGGCGCAGCTTGACACTCCATCGCCGGACATGCAGTCGTTCCAGTTGGACAGGTCGGGCAGCACAAGGGATTTCGCTGCGTTGAAGACTGCCTTCTGGGGCTTCAGGTTGTAGTGCTTGAAGAGGAGCTTCGTGCCCTGCGGGGGGTGACCGGTTCCTCTGGTCACGGTGCTGTGAAGCTCATTCTCCGAGTCGTACAAGTAGGTGATGGTCTCGGACTCATAGGAGAAGGTGCCATCGCCGTTGTGCGTCAATTTGTCCCGGTACGTGACGCCGTCTTCTTGGCATCCTCGTTCGCAGAGAGTGACTGGCCTGAGTCCGTCCGGGTCACTCAGTGTGACGGGATTGTTGTTGGCGTAGTTGTATCCGTTGAGTGAGTTCGGCTGGTCCAGGCTGAGGAGCGGGTCGACGCTGATGAATTGGCCGATGGTGGGGTCGTATTCGCGGGCGTCGATGTGGGTGAGGCCTGTGGTGGTGTCTTGGGTCTTTCCGAGGAATCCCTTGTCGTCCGGCCACGGACCGAACTGGGGTTTGCCACGGTCGGCGCCGAAGGGAGAGGTGTAGCGCTTGGTGAAGGTGAGCGCGCTGTCGCGGTTGATGGCCAGGTGGGAGGTGCCGTGGTGGTCGCTGACGAGGTAGGTGACCTTGGTGGTTCCGGTCTCGTTGGAGCGTGCGGCGGCGGTGATGCCGTCTGCCGCGTAGAAGCGCTGGGCCCAGGTGGTGCCGTCGGCGCGGAGGTGGAGTTCGGTGGCGCCGGCGTAGAGGACGCGTTCGCCGTTCTCGGTGGTGCGGATGAGGAGGGTGCCGTCGGGTCCGTAGAGGTAGTCGGTGGACTGGTCGTCCTGGGTGAGGCGGGTGAGTTTGCCTTCTTCCGACCAGGTCAGGTTCTGGGTGGTGTTAGGGGCTGTTCCGGGGCGTTGGGTGGTGTTGCCGGTGGTGTCGTAGGTGTAGGTGCGTTGGGGTGCGGTGCAGTCGGTGCCGGTGGTGGTGCCGGTCAGTGTGTGGGGTTGGTTCTTGTTGGTGTAGCAGTAGGTGGTTTTGGGGGTGGCGGTGCTGGTGTGCTGGGTTTCGGTGGTGCGCTGGCTGGCGGTGTTGTAGGTGTAGCTGCTCCAGTAGGGGGCCGGGCCCGACAGGGCGGTGGCGCTGCGGGTGTCGGTGCACTTCTGGGAGGCGGGCGTCCAGGCTTCGGTCAGGCGCTGGTGGGCGTCGTAGGTGAAGCACTGGGTGTCAGGGCTGCTGGTGCCGCCTAGGGTTGTGGCGTCGCGGATCTGGGTGACGTTGCCGGCCTGGTCGTAGGTGTAGGTGAGGTCCTGCGGCCGGTAGGAGTGGATCTCGTCCTGGACGTAGCTGTTGGTCAGGCGGCTGGTACCGGGCTCGAAGGTGTTGGCGATGTAGACGCTGGTGGCGCCGGTGCCCAGGGTGAGTGTTTGTGGTTCGGCCAGGGCCGAGTAGTCGATGTCGGTGAGGTAGGTGCCGATCGAGGCGAGGTTGCCCAGGCGGTCGTACTTGTATGAGGTCTGCTCGTCGGGCAGGCCGCCGAGCGCGGGGTCCCTGGTGCTCTGCACGGCGCCGGGGATGTTGTAGGCCGTCTCGAACTTGAGCGTGGCGGGCTGTCCGGCTTTGACGAACGGGTCGGTGGCCGGCAGGCGGAGCTCGGTGTGGGTGGCGCGGCCCATGGTGTCGTAGGCGGTGACGGCCTGGGTGTATGCGGCGCCGGTCTTGCCGCCGACGTAGCGAGTGGAGTCGGTTAGCTGGCCCTTGAGGAGGGTGTCGTAGGTGTAGCTGGTGAGCTGGTTGGCGTCGGTCTTAGTGGCGGCCCAGGTGCCGGTGGGGCGGCCGAGCTCGTCGTAGGCGCTGAGGATCGACTTGCCGCGGGAGTCGGTGGCCTTGATGACCTGGTCGAGGGCGTTGTACTGCGTGGTGGTCTTGCCCTTGTCGGGGTCGTCGGCGCTGGTCTGGCGGCCGAAGAGGTCGTAGCCGTAGGACCAGATGGCGCCGTCGGGGCCGGTGATGGTCTTCTGCCGGCCGTCGAGGGCGTAGGTGAACTTGGTGGAGGTGTAGGTGGCGCCGGGTCCGGTGCCGAAGCCGACGTCAGCGGGGCTTGTTCCGGCGTAGGAACGGGTCTCGGTGGTGCGGCCGCGGACGTCGATGATGGTGCGCTGGGCGGAGCCGCCGTCGAGGGCGGTGGTGGCGGTGGAGTCGCCGGTGTAGCTGGTGGTGATGGCCCACTTCTTGACGCCGTTGACGTACAGGGTGCTGGTGGTGGGCCGGGCGGCGCCGTCGAAGACGGTCTCCGTCTGCTGGGGTGCGCGGCCGTACTCGGCGCGCGTGTAGGTGCCGTTGGGAGCGCTGGTCGTGTCGAAGATGTCGGCGTAGGTCTCGTAGGCCAGGCCGCGGGTGTCGTAGCGGGTGTCGGTCAGCAGCCGCCCGCCCTCGGGGGTCGGTGACTGGGTCTGCAGCGGCCGCAGAAGCGAGTCGTAGAGCGTGTAGCTGGTGGTGTAGGTCTCGCCGTCGTTGGTCAGTGACGAGGCGGACACCCAGGACGGCTTGGTGTTCTCAAGGTGGTAGGCGAACTTGGCGTTGGGAGTCTGGTTGGCCGGGTCTCGGTTGGGCAGCCACACCGTGGTGAGGCGACCTAGCGCGTCGTAGGCCTGCTCGGTCTTCTTGGAGTTGATGTCGTAGCTGCGCAGCGGCAAGCCGCGACGGTGGTCAAGGAAACTGACCGAGCGGTAGCCCTTGGGGTCAGTCGAGAGGGTTCTGGTCAGCGGCCCGGCGTCGGCGGGGGTGTAGGTGGTAGAGGTGGTGCGTCCTGCGGTGTCGGTGACGGTCAGGGGGCGGCCAAGGACGTCGTAGGTCGTAATGGCGGTGGTCTGCCAGCCGGAGGGCAGGCGTTGTCCGTCACTGCCGGCGGTGGTGGTGTAACCGGTGGCGCGGCCGGTCCATGTGACCTCGCCCTTGCTGGGCTTTTGGGTGGCCAGCCAGGTGGTAGCACCGGCCGTGTCGTAGACGGCCGCGGTGTCGGTGAGGATGTCGCCGCTGGCGCTGTTGTTCGCGGGCAGATTCAGGCTGGCGTCGGTGACCGAGCACTGCTTCGCGACGGTACGGGTGCGGGAGACAAGGCTGGTGAGGCCCGCGTCGAGGTTGCGGGCATACCACGTGCGCGTGCAGGTTTCGTCGCCGCTGACATTCTTCTGGCCGTAGTCGTCGACGGCTTCGACCATGCCGAGATCGTCGTAGTGCTTGGTGGTGGCGTGGGTGCGCCAGGTTTTGGAGCCGGTGAGGTAGGTGCTGGTGTTGGTGGTGGTTCCGCGTACCCACTGAGCCAGGTGGTCGGCAGCGTCGGGCACCGTCTGGGTTGCGGTCACCTTGCGGGTGTAGCTGTGAAAGGCGCTGGTGATCGGCTGGGCACCGTCGTAGGTGACCTGCTGACGGAGCAGGCCTTTCCAGTGATCCCTGTCGGCTGCACCGGAGAAGTCGACGTCCGTGTCGAGCAGAGGGTCGACCGTGACGGACTTCGTGGTGCCGTCCTTCTTCTTGTCCCCGTCCATGCCCTGCATGTAGACGGAGACGGTCTTGGACCTGGTGGTGCCGACCGCTCCCACGTAGGCGGTGACCTGACGGTAGCCGCGCCAGTCCGACCAGGTCCGTTCGTCGTTGGGGGTGAACGGGTCGTCGTTGTGGTGCCAGGCGGCGCCGCTGTAGGAGTAGGCGTACTCCACGGCGGGGTTGGCTGCGGCCGGGTCGTGTACGCCGACAGCGGCGACGCGGTACTTGTGGAACCAGTCGATCGCCGCGTTCTCGGCGCCGTTGATGTGCCAGAACTGCGGGTAGCAGGAGCGGGTGTTGGTGTCTGGCGCCGCGGTCAGGACCTCGCTGCGCTTGCACTCCGGAGCCGTCAAGGTCACCTCGGTGATGGCGCCGGTCTCGGAGGTGACGGTGGAGATGCGGGGGCGGGTCAGGGGCAGGATGTCGTCGGTGGCGTCGACCCGGTTGGGCCGCATCTGGTAAGTGAACGAGATCGGGTCGACCGCGATTGCGGCGTCGCCGGCCTTAGCGGTCCGCTTGAGGGACTTGAGGGTGAGGACCTGGTCGGAGCTGTCACCGATGTCACCGCCGTCCAGGTACTGCTCGGTCAGGGCCCAGGAGTCGACCGGGTCGTAGGAGGTGCTGGTCGCGTTGTAGGAGAAGGTGTCGATGCCGGTCAGGCGCTTGCGAGTGAAGAAGGAGGCGCCTGCGGCGTCGCATTCGTCGTCGTCCTTGGAGCAGATCGCGTCGAACGGCACGTCCGGCCAGTTCTCCGCGGTGTCCTTGGTCAGACTGGAGCAGTCCGATGCGGTGCAGCGTTCGGCGTAGGTGAAGGTGACCTTGGCATCGGCCTTGTCGGTGAACAGGGCGTCCTTACGCAGCCCGTACTCGATGCGGTTGAGGTAGCCGCCGCGGACGTAGGACGTGCTGGCCTTGGTGGCCTTGTTCTTCTTGTAGTAGTTCGATTCCGCGGTGTACCAGTACGTGGACGCGTTGCCGCGGGTGTCCTCGACGTAGTCGAGATTCCAGCGCCAGGCCTGAGTCAGGGCCCGGTCGGCGAAGGCGTCACCGCCGGTGTAGCCGGGTTCGCCGGAGTCGTCGCCGAAGACGGGGACGGTCCAGGTGGAATTGGTGCGCTGGGTGCCGGCGCCGTCCAGCTTGTTCTTCCCGAAGACGTACTTGGTGCCGTCACCGGTGATGACGGTCCAGTACTCGCCGTTGTCGTCACCGTTGTCCGCGCCGGTGGAGCGGGTCACCGTGGAGGCGTCATCGTCGGCGAGGTGCCACGTGCCGCTGGCGTTGTCCTTGATCAGGCGGGTCGACTTTCCGTTCAGGACCAGGCTGGCGTTGTCGTGCTTCCAGCACTGGTCGAAGACGTCGTCGTGGCCGTCCTCGTCGCAGGGGACGTAGGTGCGGGTGATGTAGGACTCGGTGAGGGTGAAGCCCTCGCCGACTGTGGTGGTCTGGTTGTTGGTGGTGGCGGTGCGGCCGTCGACGCTGCCCGAGTCGTAGGACAGCGACAGAGGCGGCACGGGGCCTGCCGCGGCGGGCGGCATGGTGAAGTCGTGGGACCAGGTGAAGGAGCCGGAGCTGCCGCCGCCCTGCCAGGAGGAGGACTCCGACAGTTTCGTCGCCGAGTAGTCGCCGGTGCCCTTGGGGGATTGGCCCGATGCCGGGGAGGCCGCCGTGACTGCCAGGAGCGTCGTGCCAGACGTGGTGCTCCCCGTCTTGCCCAGGAGCTGAGTGGACGGGCCCTCATGGCGCCGCTCGGTCAGGGAGACTTGCGCTGTGAGGGTCTGGTGGGTGACGTCGTTGTCCGACGGCAGTGGCGTCTGCTTGCGGCATTCCGCCTTGCGCGGGCTCGTCAGTGCGCAGGCCGGCAGTTGCACGATCCTCAGGCGTTGGGACCAGCCGCCGCCGATGGCGGAGGCGAACGCGGAGTAGTCGACACTCAGGCTGGCAGCTCCTGGGCTTTCCGCAGCCGCCGTCAGGAGGACACCGGTGACGCCTGCGTTGCGGGCTGCCTTCTGGTCCAGGACGGTGACCTGCGCCTCGCCGGCCGCGGCCGCAGTGGAGGCCGCGGAGCGTTGTTTGGTGAGGGTCTGTGGTTTCAAAGTGACGGGCACGCCGGCCGGTGCCGCGGTGCGCTGTGTGCCGCGCTCCAGCGTGAGGCTTGCGGAGCCGTGCTTCGGCCAGTCGGCTTTCCGTTCGCCGGTCGCGCTAGCGGCCTGTTCGGCGTTGGCCTTGCGGTCCTTGGCCACCTTGGCACGGGCCTTGTCCGCGCCAGGCCCGTCGAACACCTTGACTTCGGACGTTGGCGTGTCGGGCACGTCGGGGCGTCCCAGGGCGTCTGTCTCAACGGCCTGAGCCACCTGGGCCAGGCCGGTGGGCACTACGAGTGCAAGAGCCAGCGACTGCGCCAGCAGCCGGCCGACTCTTCGCCGGCCCCCCTCCTCGCGCTGCCTTGAGGTGTCTATGCCAAAGACCATGGTTCTCGCCCCACCCAGTTCCTGGATCTCGGAAAAATTCACACGTCGTTCGCAGCCCACCGGCGGGCCGCCGCATCGCCATCCCCGGTGAGGACAACCGCGTCACTGCTGACTGTCCTCACCGGGACTCTTGTTCAGTCCCCCACGGTCTCGCCGACCTGCTCCTCGGTGGCCATCGCACCGGTCCATACGCGTGCCTCGGCGACACTGACGGGCAGATAGTGGCGCCAGGTGTCCTTGGAGAAGCCCTTGCCGAGAGTGAACTCCCCCGAGCCGGCCTTCGCTGTGAACGACTTCGGTTCCTCGTTTGCCGTGGCGCTCAGGTAGAGGCTGATCGTTTCCGTGTGGGCGTCGAAGACGCCGGTCAGCCGGACCATGCCGTCCATTACGGCTTCTTCGGTGGAGGAAACCGCGCTGAACGTGCCGTCTGCATTCAGTCGGCCGAAGCTCCAGTAGCCCGTGGGCACCGTCCTCTCCTCCAACGCTTCCTCGTCCCACACGGTCCTGTTCTGGCCCCGCTCGAACCAGATGCCCCAGGCCGAGCCGTCAGCTGCCCGCTGGCCCAGGACCTGGCCGGTGTAGCCGACCGGCTTGGCCAGGAGTTTGGCCGAGTCGAGCGCGGCCAGAGTGGAGACGGTGAACGAGCCCGTGTCGTCGACGACCGGTCCGGCGGTCGCGGCGGCGTCGTCCGTGCCGTCGAACACCATGGCCTCGCCGTCCAGGACCGCGCCGCCGGACAGGGTCAGCGCTCGGCCGTAGCCGGAGGTGGTGTCCGGGACGGTGGTGCCGCTGCCGCGGTCGGCCGACCAGTCGGCGACCAGTTCCACCGCCGCGCGGTCCGGGGAGTTCATCAGGCGGGCGTCGTCAGCGATGAGGTCGCCGGTCAGGGCCTGCTGCCAGACGGTGACCTCGTCGATGGAGCCGGCGAAGTAGTCGGTGTAGGCGTCGCGCCACAGCACGCGGCCGATCTGCAGCGGCCCTTCTGCGGCCCAGGCCGACGACACGGTGTCGCTGCCCTGCAGTCGGCCGTTCACGTACAGGCTGATCTGCTTCGTCGAGGCGTCGTACACGGCGGCCAGATGCGTCCATACGCCGCGTGCGGCCGGCTGTGCGGCGGTCACCTTCTGTTCGGTGATGTTGCCGCTCGTGGCGTCAGCGGGTGAGGTGCTCAGCGTCCACGTCTTCTCCGCCTCCCGGTAGGTGAGGTAGAAGCCGCTGTAGAAGCCGCCGTCCTGGCCGAGGACGGTCTGGTTCTGTGCCACGCCCGGCTTGAGCATGGCCCAGGCGGAGACCGTGTAGGAGGCGCGGGTGTCCACCACCGAGGTGCTGGTGGCGGCGTAGCCGGTGGTGCCGTTCAGGGCCAGGCCCTTGTCCGTGACCGGCTCCGGGAGCGGGGTGTCGTTGGCGTCGTGGGTGATTACGCCGCGCCGGCCGTGGTTGTCCCGGGCGGCCTGTCCGTTCAGGGCGGCGTCGTCGCGTCCGTCGACGGTGGCGGAGTCGACCGCATTCCCGGAGGCTTCGTCGAAGTGGTAGCGGCCGATGGGGGCTTCGCCGGAGTCGACGAGGAAGTCGGTCACGGACTGCTCGCCCCAGCCGAGACTGTCCTTGGCCCGCACGTACATGCGGTACAGGCCCCCGCGGGTGGGTGTGATCTTCGCTGTGGCGGTGGCGCCCTTCAGCTCGGCCGACCACGCGGCACTGGAGGAAAGTTTGTACTGG
Source organism: Streptomyces rochei (assembly GCA_002155895.1). GTDB lineage: Bacteria > Actinomycetota > Actinomycetes > Streptomycetales > Streptomycetaceae > Streptomyces > Streptomyces rochei. Next base: position 14,786 of record MUMD01000052.1, on the reverse strand, counting down.
TAGGCGGTGTTCGCATCACCCGTGGCGGGCTTGAACGTGAAAGACGCCGCCACTCCCGGTCCGCCGCCGGCCACGCAGGCGCTGCTGGTGCACTCGGTGTAGGGGCTGGCGAGGGTGACCTGCGGTGCCTTGGGTGGCATGGAGTCGACCCGGAAGTAGCAGTAGCCGTCGGACGGCGCGCTGCTCAGGTAGCTGGAGCCGTAGTAGGACCAGGTCCATGCGTGGTAGCGGTAGAGCTTGCCGTCGGCCAGTTTCGACCAGGTCAGCGACAGGGCCCGGCCGTCACCGACATACCCGGTGGACGGGCTCAGGGAGCCGTTGCCCGGGCTGACGTCCGTCCACGTCCTGTCGGCGTTCTGCACGTCGACGTCGAAGTAGACCCGCAGCTGGGCGTCGTTCTCTCCGCCCGGCTTCGTCTGCGCGGTGGCCTTCAGCAAAGGAGTGGGGTCGGAGACGATGGCCGGGTCGCTCTCGCTGCGCTCGCACACCGGGGCCGTGCTGGTTCCGCCGCCCTGCAGGCCGACACCGGTGGGCTTGTCGGGCAGGCCCACGAAGCTCACCGCGAGGACCGCGTCGTTCTTGAACCGCTTCCAGGCGGCCGTGTCCGACTCGTTGTTCGCGCGCAGCTCCAGCGTCAGCCGGGAGAACTTGCCGGCCGCGAAGTCCCGCACGGTCGGGGTGAGGTTCTCGTTGGACTCCTCGGGGTTGTCGTTGAACTCGATCGGTGCGTCCGGCGAGTCCGGGTCACACAGGGATCCGCGGCCGGCGGACACCCACCGGTCGACCATCCAGTCCAGTTCCTTCGGCCGCGACGACCAGGTCGTCGAGGACGAGATGTTGTTGGTGCGGACCAGGTCCACCAGGCGCAGGTCGCACTGGAACGCCCAGGGCTCGGTCACCCGGAAGGTGGCGTCCAGGACCCTTTTGCCCTTGAGGCTGGCGGGCGAGAATTCGAAGTACAGGCGCTGTACATAGCCCGGACCGCAGTAGTAGCCGTTCCACGTACCGCACTTGCCCACTCCCCTGCCCTGGCCGTCGTCGCCGTTGCCCCATCCGTAGGACTCGTAGCCGTCGCTGCGCAGCAGCGTGCGCTCGGACTCGCCCCACGTGACCGTGGGGTCGATGTAGAGCGGGAACGCCGACTCGTCCGTGCTGGTCAGCATCTGCGTGTCCGGGATGACGGACAGGGAACCGGCCCCGACTTCGACGTCCATGCGGGCCACCGTGTCTCCCTGGCCTGGCTCCAGAGCCGACCCGGACGGTGCGGTCTGCGGCGGGTCCGCGGGCTCGGCCGCAGGGGCGGAGGACTCGGTTCCGGTGGGGCCGTCCGCGGTCAGCAGCTGCGGATGCGCACCACCGGCGGCGGCGTCCTGGCCGGCTGAGTCCCACATCCGCGCCGGCGGGGCCTTGAAGACGGTGGTGCCGTTGCCGTCGACCGCGGCCAGGTTGCCGGCGGCACCCTCCCGGACGGTCAGGTTGCTGGTGTTCAGCCCGAAGGTGAGTTTCTCCAGGTCCTCGCTGGCCGCCGCCTCGGGTGTCTTCACCACCAGCACATGCTGGAAACTCTCCGGGGTAGCGGTGACCTGCAAGTCGACCCCCGGCAGCACCTCCGGATACAGAGCGCTGGGCCCCTCCAGCCGCGGGGCGGGGAGAGTGCCCGGCCAGTCCAGCGAAAGGGAGCGGCCCTCGTCCTCGATCCGCGCCAGCGGACTCGTGTCACCGCCGCCGGAGAACGCCATCCGCACGGCGGCGCCCTTCGGGCCCACAGTGCCGTCCGAACGCTCCTCCAGCGTCGGGTCCGGAGCCTTCCAGCCGCCGCCGGACGCCGGAACACGAACCGGCACCACCGATTCCTCGAGCGTGAACGTGGCTCCGTCCGGATTGGCGAACACCGTCGTCCGCTCCGTCCGCTCCCCCGTCACCTCCACCCGCTCGCCCGAGGCCTGTGCCTGCTCGAGCGCCTTCTGCCCCTCAGACAACGACGGAGCAGCGGGCTGATCACCAGCCGCCAGGGCCATAGGGCCCGGCACCAGCGACGCGAGCACCGCCGCGCTCACCGCCGCCGACACACTCGCGGCCGTGCCGAAACCCCGCCTACCGGCTGGCTCTCCCGCACGCCCCTTCCGTCCAGGCAGCACTCTCCGCCCGCCCCGCACCCGGGTCCACATCCCCGCCACACCCCACCCACAAGATTCACAAAGTAGCCAGGAGTAACTAACGCCCCAGACAAACGCCAGGTCAACGGGCAGGAAACGGACAACAACGCGTCAAGTTCCGGAAGGCCATGTGAGGAAGCCGACGTTTAACCAGGGTTGTACGCCACAAGATCACGGTCCCGCATCCTTAGGAACACAGCAAGATCACCCAAGTCCAGCTGGCTTCGCACTGCTCCGCAATCGGGTCCTCCTCGCCTGGTGACCGATGTCAGTGGCTCATGGAACCCTGCCTTCGTCCGAGGTAGCCCTATCAGGAGCAGTGCATGGGAACGTGGGGAACCGGCCCCTTCGACAGCGATCTCGCCGCAGACTTCGTCGATGAACTCGAAAGACTCACCCACCAGCAGGTCATCGAAGTGCTGGAGCGGGCATTCCAGCGAGTCACCGACTCAGGAGAGCGCATCGACAGCGGAGACGGAGCCGAGGCCGTTGCCGCCGGTGCCCTCGTCGCGAGCACCCTCCCGGACAGTCCCATCGTGATTGACCCGGACGATAGCCCCAGGGAACCGCTGCCCGAGCTGCCGGCCTCCCTGCGCGCGTCGGCGAGACTCGCACTGGACCGGGTTCTCCAGGACGGATCAGACATGGCAATCAGCTGGGTGGACAGCGCAGACGCCGAACAATGGCGCCAAGAAGTACGGCAGATCCTCCGAGCACTCGAAACACCCAATGATCACTAACCGTGACCGCTTCACGGAAGTCGTGCCAGAACCGCCTGAAGTGAACGAAGCCAGCGGACCGCATCGGACACGGCGGGAGGGGCGGTCAGCCGCTGGCGGGCTCGGCGCCCGCACCGAAGGGCGGGACTGCTCGGCAGGCCCTTACGCGTCGACGTACGCGACGATCGTGCCGGTTGTCTTGGGCTCGGACGCCTTTACTGCAGTTCAGAACCCCGTGTCTGTGTGCGGGACGTAAGGCATGTAGGTGGTGCGAGGTGACCCCGTGGAAGTCGGGCTCTGGTTACTCATAGACGGTGGCTGCTTGGAGCGCGCGGGCGATGAAGGTCCAGTCACCGTCTGCCGGAAGCTCTTTGCCGAAGTTCCGATAGAAGCCTGGAGAATCGTGCACCCACGCGGCTAGGGCTTCCAGGAATGTGGCGAGTGTGTTGTTCTCCCACGCATCGCCTTGCTGCAGGAAGTCCTGGTGCAGCTGACGGACGAAAGCGGCCAGCTCCTCGCGGCTGCGGACCTCATCATCTGGAGTAAGGGACATGCCGACAAGTATCCGATGGCCCCGTAGGGCGGCCATCTAGGGGGCTGGTTATGGGCGGTTCTCGTTGCGGATCATGCGGCGGAGGGCCGCGGTCGTGGCCCGGTGGTGTGAGGAGGCCATGCACTGGGAGCCGGAGGCAATTTGGCCGCAGCACCTGCATCTGGTGGCAGGCGGTCACGCGGGCACGGATCTTCAGCGGTGGCAGATCGTGGGCCGGGACCCGGTCATCCTCCCGGAGGTGGTGGCCGTCGCCGACGCGCTGCTGGGCCCGGCCATGGCCGAGCTGGCGTGGAGGGACAGCGGCGCGGGGCGACCGCGGCCGCTGTCCGCCGACAGGGCGTTCCGCCGACAGCTGGGCGAGCGGTGGACCGCCACTGGCTGGGGCGCCGGCAGCGGTAGACCACGGCGGGCCGCTGTTCGCCCTGGATGGACGCGGTCATCCGCCGGCGGCACGGTGCAGGCGGGCCGCCCGGGGCCCCGATCTGTGGTGGTGGCGACGACACCCTCGCCTCCTCACCGGGGACCTCGGGCGTTCGCTTCGCTCAGTCGGTGCCATCGGCGCCGACCCTGACACAGCATGACCTTCAGCCTCATGAAGTTACAGGACAAGTCCTCGTCCGGGTATGAGGTGACAACGAAACGACGGCTTTCAGTCGTAGAAGAAGAGCTCAAGGTCCTCGACGGATCCGGGCCCTGTAAGGAAGCGTTCAGCCTTCGCGATCTCGTCTTCTGGTGGCAGCGCTCCCACCAGGAGCTGCCGCATCCAGATTTCTCCTTGCTCGCCGATCGCGTAGATGCCGGACAGTAGCTCAGTTATGCCAGCAGGATCAGGCGGGATGCGGCCGGCAACGGGTTGGAGCACCCATCCACCTGACCGGGCCGCGAGCCGCAGCACCCCGGCCCAGTTCGCGATCCTCCCGATGCGTACGTGCCACGAGTCCTCGGTGAACGGGGCCATCCGTCCGCCATGAAGAGCGTTTGTGGCGGCGCCGATGTCCTTGATGACCTGCCGTTCTGCGGCGTCGCGGACCCAGCGCCCTTCATGGGCTTCTCCAATGGCGGCCTCCCACCACTTCCACCCGCCATCGAGCCGGTCCGCGAATGTATCCATGTGGACAGGCTTCCATACGCGATGCCACAGGGTTCAAAAGGGCGCCGAGCAGTGGATCGCCCTACCAAGGGACTGGCTCTACAAGAGCTTTTTGTCCTGGCGTGGGTGTTCAATAACTGGCGCGAGCCAGCTGCTTGGGGCGGACCGTGCTGACGTGTGAGGATCCGTCGGCGGAGTGCGATGTGCGTGGTCAGGCGATGTGGCGGTGGCCGGTGGTGCAGACGGCCAGGGGAACAGAGATCTGGGTCCTGTTTGTGGTGTCATGCCGCCACTTAGAGGTCGTTTTCACCTTTCTTGCGTCGTAATTGGACGATTCTCTGGGTGATGGATGATGGTGCCGGCGAGGTCTTGGAGGCCGTCGATACCTGCGGGGCAGGGGATGTTGCTGACGGGGCGGAATAGGCCTCAATCCCGTCTCATCCCAGGGTGTCCGGTCCTTGAGGTTGTGTGCTTCGAGCGCCGATTCAGCGCGACTGGGCGCACTCGGCCCGGGGCAGTACGCCGGATGCATGTCGAAGCGACGCGCGTATCCGAGTGATCTGTCCGATGCCCGCTGGGAGTTGATCGAGCCGGTCCTGACGGCCTGGCGTTTCGAGCGCCGCGGCCGAGCCCTGGACTTCGGCCGGCCGCCCGAGCACGATCTGCGCGACATCATGGACGCGATCTTGTACGTCGACCGCACCGGGGTTCAGTGGCGCTACCTCCCGCACGACTTCCCCCACTGGAACACGGTCTACGGCTACTTCGCCAGGTGGCAACAAGAAGGCAGTGTTCGCCCAGCTCAACGGCCTGCTGAGGCAACTCTTACGGCAGAAGGAAAACCGAGAGGCCGAACCGTCGGCCTGCGTGATCGACGCGCAGAGCGTGAAAAACTCCACCAGCGTGCTCGCCACCAGTCAGGGCATCGACGCCGGGAAGAAGATCGTCGGGCGCAAACGGAGCTTCGTCACCGACACGACGGGCCTTCTCCTTGCCGTGCTGGTCACCGCGGCGAGCGTGCAGGACTCCATCGCCGGCACCCAGCTACTGAACCAGGTCGACGGCGGCTACCGCCAGCACCTCGTCGAGCACGCAGCCAGCCTCGGCATCGACATGGAAATCACGCAACGCAAGCCCGGGACCAGGGGATTCACCCCGATCCCAAAGCGGTGGGTGGTCGAGCGGACCTACGGCTGGCTCATGCTCCACCGCCGCCTGGCCCGCGACTACGAAACCCGGCCCGCCCGCTCCGAAGCCATGATCCACATAGCTATGACAGACCTCATGGCCCGCCGCCTAACCAGCGAAAACACCATCTCCTGGCGCGGCCCGGCACCGCAGACCAAACAGCAGATTCCGGGACGAAACAACGGGAGAGAACGACCTCTCAAACGGCCGCGCGGACGCCCTCTCCAGGGCTGTTGTTGGCCGGTGCCCGTGCCACCCGCTTCGGCGGACTGGGCGGACTGAGGGCACCGGCCGCTTCACGTCTTCAGGACCAGGCATCGTGCGCTCAGGTGTGGGTGACCTCCGCCTCGGGCCTCGACACCGAGCACATGGTGCCCCTCCCTCTCGCCGAGAGTTGGGAAAGCGGAGCCTTGCATGGACGCCGCAGCGGCGTGGGACGGGCGCCAACGACCAGGGGTGGAGGCGTCGCTGGGTCGCGGTCACAGCCCGCTCGAACCGGTCCAAGGCCACCAGGACCCGGCCCAGTAGATGCCGCTGGCCGCCGAGGTGCACTGCCGGTCCATCGACGAACGGGTCGGCACGAAACTGCGCTGGAACCCGACGGCGGACGAGACGGAGGTCGCGAACTGCGGGAAGCGGCGAACAGCTGTCCGGACCAGCAAGTGAGCTACGAGCCTGCCGCGAAACCCCCTCCCCCACCACGGGCGGTGGTGCGGGAACGGGCCCGACCGCCGGGCATCTGCTCCGGCGGCCGGTCTCTACCGTGGGTGGCCGGGGTCAGCCGTGGTAGGTGATGTAGCCGTTGCCGTCCTTGTCGTTGGCCTTCTTGGTGTACGAGTGGACGTCCGCCCGGGCGCCGCCGGGCTTGTAGAAGTAGATGGTGTCCTTGTCGTTGTTCCAGATGAAGTTGCAGTTCTGGCGGTAGGCGACGTTGCCCGCGTCGGAGTCGGTGCCGCGGCCGCCGCGCAGGCTGACCTGGTCGCCGGGCTGCAGGGTGTGGTTCTTGGTGAAGGTGAAGGAGTTGCCGGCGGCGTCCTTGACCTTGTAGCCCTTCAGGTTCACCGTCGCGGTCTTCGAGTAGTTCTTGATCGTCAGGTACTCGTTCTTCGTGTTGCCGCCCGAGCACTTGTTGGAGTCCCGGCCCGGGGCGTCGTACTGCACGCCCTTGATCTTCAGGGCCGAGGAGTACTCGGCGGCCTGCGCAGGAGCGGCCACGGCCAAGCCCAGAGCGGTGACGGCCGCCGTGGTCGCGGCAGCGGTCAGAGTGCGCCTGATGCGCATGAGGAATCCCCCCTCAATGGTGCCAATGGAGCGCACGGAGCCTACCGGACGTGATCACTGAGTGACGACAAGGTAAAGGAACTGTGCCTGCGCTTCTGGGGCGTCTGTCCCTCGGCGGAGCGTGTGCCGGCCTGCCAGCACCCCGCAGGGGTGAATATGAAGCGGGAGGAGAACTGCCGGTCGCAGCCGGATCGTCGTGCCGGTCATGGAAGCGATCAACGAAGTGCACCTGTCCGAACCTGGCCTGGTCGTGGTCGACGTGGCCGCAGCCGACGACGAGACCGCGTTCGCCTTCCACACGGCGCTGGCCGCCCGGTGGGCGACGACCTCGGTGGAACGCACCACACGCGAAGCCGGACAACCAGGCGTCCGACTGCGCTGCTACCTCGACCTGCGCCAACCCATCACCGCACCAGGCCACTCCGACAACTGCTGATCAGGAACTCCAGTAGGTGCCCCTGCGACAGCGGCAGCACCCGACGGTCAGTCCGGACCACCGAACTCAGGCACTTGCATCGGATACAACTCGACTCGAACCCGGTGAAGGCGTACCGGGTGACGCCAGCGGCCGGCGCCGTCGCGGGCGACGTCCACGGCGACTTACACCACCAGCTGCGGATCGACGAGCGAGACGTCCACGACGTCGCGGCCCCACCCTGCGGTGAACGTGCGCGCCGTCCACGGGTGCTCACCGACAGCCGGCGCCAGCGCCTCCGCGAAGGCGGCCGTCGCGGTGCCGGCGAGGGGGACGGTGCGGTCGGTGTAGCGCAGGCGGCCCGTGCCGTCGTAGCGGCCGAGCAGCAGCATGCGGGGCGCGGCCGCAGTTCCGGTGACGGCGCCGACGATGGCCTCGGTGGTGACGCGGACCTTGTACTTTGCCCCACGCCCTGGTCTCGGGGCGGTTCGGCTCCGACAGCCTCTTGAAGCACACCCCTTCCAGGCCGGCAGAGGTCCAGGTGAGCCAGTCCCGGGCGGTGGCGGGGTCGGTGGTCGACGGGCACAGCGTGAACGGCGCCGTCAACAGCGTGTCCGCGAACAGGGTCTCCAGCGCGGCCCGGCGCCGGGCGTAGGACCAGGGGGTGAGGTCGGCGCCCTCAAGTCGTACGACGTCGAACACGACCAGATGCGCGAGCCAGGTTCAGACGGCGGCTGCGGCGGCGGGCCAGGCGCTGCTGCAACCGCTCGAACGCGAGGCGTCCGCCCTCCCACACCACCAGCTCGCCGTTTATGCGGGCTGCGACGCCAGCCTCATCGACGGCCCCTCTATGAGGCGCTCTGCGAGATGGAGTAGATCTGCAAGGTGCAGCACCCGTCCGTCGAAGCCTGGGATGGGGACATGGAGCGGCTTGGTCCAGCGGGAGGGGATTGCATCCAGCCCGTAGTAAGCCCCCGCGAGGCCTCCGGTCACCGCTGCGACGGTGTCCGTGTCACCGCCGAGGTCGATCGCCGCGCGTATCGCGTCTTCGAAGCTGGTGGTGGTGCGCAGGGCCCAGACGGCGGAGCCCAGGCAGGGCCAGATGGCACCGTTGAACTCGGTCGCCTGATCGGGGTGCCAGTCGGGCGCGAGGACTACGGCGTAACGACCGCGGTGGTCGGGGTGGATAAGAGCCAGGATGTCCGGGAGCGCGGTGAGGGGGTCGGTGTCCTCGAACGTGACGCGGATGAGTTCGTGGAAGATCGCGGTGCCTTCCCAGGCCGCGCGGTCACCGTGGGTGAGGGCAGCGATGCGGCGGCCCACGTCCATGGTGGCTTCTTGGCCGGCGGCCGCGAAGCGGACCGCGGACGTCGATGCCCGCATCAAGGAGCCGTTTCCCGCCGCTCGTTGGTTGACCTGAAAATGGATCGCGGCGGCGAGGTCCCAGGGCATGCCGTTGGTCAGGACATCTTCGGTCTGCAGGCCGATGTCCTTCGGTTCTGATGCCGCCCACCGCTGGAAGCGGGCGAAGATGTCCCAGATCCAGTCCGCTCCGCTCCAGCAGCGACTCCGCGACCAGGACGGCCATCTGCGTGTCGTCAGTGGCCTCGCCGGGGTCCCAGCCACCGCCTCCGCACATCTCACCACCGGCACCAGGCGCGGGAAACCGCGCGGAGAACGCACCCGGGGGACCGAACTCGAAGGGGCCGCCCAGGGCGTCCCCCACAGCTGAGCCGACGACCACGCCAGCGGCCCTCTGAATCCGCTTCATTCACGCAGGCTATCTGTACCTCGCCGACGGCCGAGCGGCCCTATCTTCTTCTTCGGCTCCCCGAGCCATCGGCGACGAACCTGTCTCGTCTAAGACGCCATCTCATTTGGTGGAACCGCCGTCGCCGGCATGGTGACCGGGAGGTGCTGGCGGTACCGGGAGGTGCTGGCGGCGATCGTGTTCGTGGCCACGTCGGGCTGCACGTGGCAGCAGTTGCCAGTAGCGTCGTTCGGACCGTCGGAGGCGACGGCTCATCGACGCATCTCTGAGTGGACGAAGGCCAGAGTGTGGGCCAAGATCCACCGCCTGGTTATTGACGAACTCGGCTCCCGCGGCGAGTTGGACTGGTCCCGCTGCGCGATCGACTCGGTGAACATGCGGGCTCTGAAAAGGGGGACCTGACAGGTCCGAATCTTGTGGACCGGGGCAAGTACGGCTCGAAGAACCACTTGATCACCGAGCGGACCGGTCTGCCCCTGTCCGTCGGAATCTCGGGGCGAACCTGCACGACAGCCAGGCTCTGATTCCCCTGGTGAAAGGCATACCACCGATCCGGTCCCGCCGAGGGCGCCGACGTCGCAGGCCGGACAAGCTGCACGCCGACAAGGACTACGACTACTCTCACCTGCGGCGATGGTTACGCGGATGCGGCATCAACCACCGCATCGCCCGCAAGGGGATTGAGACCTCGCAGCGACTGGGCCGCCACCGCTGGACCATCGAACGCACCATGGCCTGGCGCGCCGGCTGTCGACGCCTCCACCGACGCTACGAACGAAAGGCGGAACACTCCCTGGCCTTCACCAGCATCGCCTGCGCCCTCATCTGCTATCGCAGGCTCGGCAACCAAGTGCGCCGCTAATTCGATGGCGTGCATCGAACGGTGCCCCCACGCTGGTCACCGTGGCAGAACCCAAGCACCAGATCCGCGCCCTGTACACCGCTTCCACGGTCACCGTCTACCAGGCGTACAGGCCGGAGATCGGCCTTCCTGCGGTCCGGGACGGTCGCTTCCCGGCGGCCTGGCAGCGGGACCGGATGACATGGATCAAGCCCTCCTTCCTCTGGATGATGTACCGCTGCGGATGGGGCTCCAAGGACGGCCAAGAAACCGTCCTCGCCATCGAGATCACCCGAGAAGGTTTTGAGTGGGCCCTGAAACATGCCTGCCTGGCCCACTATGAGCACGGGCTGCATCACGACCGCGCAACATGGAAACGCCAGTTGAGGCGGTCTCCGGCCCGGGTCCAGTGGGACCCGGAACGTGACCTGCACCTGCAGCCGCTTCCTCACCGCTCGCTGCAGCTCGGTCTCACAGGAGAAGCCGCACACCGCTACGCGGACGAGTGGACGGTCTCCATCACTGACATCACCACACTTGCGCACACGATCCACGACCATGTACAGGACGGTGACCTGACTGCGGCGCGACGCCTCCTACCCGCAGAGCGTTCCTACCCAGTGCCCGATGAGGGCTTGGACCACTTGCACTGGTGAGCAGAGCCGCCAATTGAGATGAGTTCTAAGAGGTGCGCCGCCTGAGACACCCTGGGGCTGAGACACCCGTACAGGTCACATAACGCCGTCCAGGCCGGTGTCGGCGGGCAGCTGCGCGAGCGCGGCGTCGGCAATCTCCGGGAACGCGGCGGTCATGTCGGTGCCCTGCCTCTAGCGCAGCAGCACCCCGTCGGCCCAGCGGGCGAGCTGGGCCAGGTAGCCGTCCCACTTGGGTTCAGCGGCGGCGCGAGGCGGCAGGTTCGGGGCGGGGCACGGGGGTGGTGAGCATCGGGTCCGGCAGGGTCCAGGTCATGGTGGATGCCTTCCACCATCACCCGGAGTTCGCCGAGTGGCCGAGCCGGGCTCACGCCGCCGAGAGAGGCGACGCGAGCGGCCGGCGTCTGCGTCGCCGGTTACGTGGCCGGCTCGTAGGTCACGCTCTGGTCCGGGCACCCGGCCGCCGTCTCGTGCAGGGCCGTCACCTCGGCTTCGTCGGCCGACAGGTTCCAGCGGAGTTTCGTGCCCAACCATTCGGCGACGTACCGGCAGTGCACCTCCCCGGCCGGCGGCAGCCACTCGGCCGGGTCCTGGTCGGCCTTCGACCGGTTCGAGCGCGCGGTGACCGCGACCAGACTCGTGGCCGCGCCCTGGTCGTTGGCGTAAGCCTCGCGGCGCTCCGCTGTCCACGCGGACGCTCCGCTGTCCCAGCTCTCCGCGAGGGGCACCATGTGGTCGATGTCCAGGCCGGACGCGGACGTCACCTCCACCTGGTCGTAGTACGAGAACCAGCTGCCGCCCGACAGGCGGCACCGGGGCCCGACGGTGGGCGGCTCCACCGCCTCCGCGATCAAGACCTCGTTGCGGGTGTGGCAGCCGTCTGCCGGGTCGTCGCCGCTGTTCCAGTGCTTGAAGGCGTCGCGGTCGTATCCGTCGCGGGACTCGGCATCCACCGGCAGCCGGCTGACGGCCTCCGACAGCGGCAGAGTCTCGACGGCGTGGGCGGGCGTGGGGAGGGTGAGGGGCAGGACGGCGAGGGACGCGGCGGCCAGGCCGCGCAGCACAGTCGTGAGCATGAGCCGTTGATAACGGCAGGTGAGGGGGCGCTTTCAGGCGTTCACCGAGTGCGCCGCCCGTGTGAGTGGAATCGTCGTACCGGCGGCAGGGGCCGGCGGGCGCGTGCTGGACTCAGCGGCTGGAATCGTTGATGCCGGAGACCAACTCCCCCACCACGTTCAGCACGCCCTGGCCGAACCCGGTTGGGGCGACGAGGATGCCGAAGACCAGGACGATCAGCGCGGTCAGCTTCTCGTCGTTGCGGCTGCGCGCCTCAGTTCTCCGGCGTAGCCGCACGACGATGATGACCGCCAGCAGCACAGCGACATTGATCGTCAGCACACAATCCCCCAGTAAGAGACGTCCCCTGGTGAGGTTGTAGCCAGCACGCACAGCCGAGACGGCTGCGTCCTACAGGGATGGCCGCATGTCTCCGGCAGATCGGTCGGATCAGCATTCTTGCTGCTGCGGCTCAGGGCCCGCTCAGGCCGTGGTGGTGCCCCGGACACTCGGGGACGTGTCCGGGACACCAGGAAGCTGCCCGCCGTGACGAGGGGCGCGGGCAGCGTGGTCACGCGACGGTGACCAGCAGCAGGGCGCCGAGCTCGAGTGCTGGCGGTGAGGGCCAGGAGCAGGTTTCACCGCAGAAGGCCCGGGGCTCGGCGAGCCGGGCGTGATGGCGGGCCCGGTCCCGGTCAGTCAGCGCGCAGTTTCCTACCCCACCGCTCGACGGCCTTGGCGTCGCAGTACTCGCACAGCGGGGACCGAGCCCCGGAACCGTACTTGTGGGTCGGCCGACGGCAGGAGGAGCAAGGGTCGATCTGGTCCCCCGGGCACGTGCGGGCTGATGTGTCCGGTTCGCTGGTGGGCGGTACAGGGGCAGTCATCGGGTTTCCTCGTCGTCCCGGCAGCCTCGAACGGCCGCTTCGAACGAAGAATAGAACGCCATCCGCTCCGCCCCCGGCAGGCCGGCTTCCCGGGCCGCCGCTCGCAGGTACGCGGCGATGCCCTCCAGCGTCGCCGGGAGACGGGAGCGCCGGCGGACCGCCATCCCGTGGTCCCAGCACAGATCCACCCAGCGCCATCCTGCTGCCGGGAAGGACACAATGCGGGCCGTGGCCGCCCGCTCGCCGCACACCACACAGGCCCGCGGCGGCATCGCCTGGACGCGAGCCAGCATCTCCCGTCGCGCGGGCGGAGCCGGGGCCGCCTCCAGGACGTCGGGCTCGATACCGTTCCGGTCGAGCAGGTCGGCGGGCTCCATGGCGTCTCTCCGTTTCACCCATGACCTCTGACAAGTGATCTTGGTCGTTTGCCAGGTGAGTTTGACGTGCCCTGTCTCTCTATCCGTGAACAGTTCGGAGACCTCCGCGCAGGTAGGCCGACGTCTTCATGCTCAAGCGGCTCCTGCGAGGATGCAGCCATGGATGATGCAGTTCTCCTCGAGGCGCTCCTCCTTTCCCTGGCTAGCGAGGAGAGTGTGTACTCGCGCTGGTGCTGGAGTTCGGGAGCTGATCTTGCGCACCATGTCCGCGAGCTCGCGACGACCGCCGAAGCTGACTGGGCTCATGAGGCGGTCGTGGGCGCCACTGGACCGACCACTCTCAAGGAGATCGAGGCGGCCCTTCGTCCGGTCACGCGCGACACCGCAGCCGGGCTGATGGTCAACCTCTCCACCGACAGCCTGGTGTTCCCGGGGCATCCGCGGCGCGACCTCGCCCAAGCAAGACGGGCTGTGACGAAGGCGATCTCGATTCTGGGCCCGGAGTCGGAGTGGTTCTCCAACATCGACGGTTTCTGGAAGAGCGGACGCGCATGGAATCCGGTCACCAGGCACACCTTCGACGGTGTAGTCGCCGGCCGGGGAGCCGGATTCGTTGTCGTGCTCCTGCAGGTCAGCGAGGACTGATAACTTTGCTGGACCACGCGAAGGTCCTGAGACTCCCGGACTCGCCCGGGAGAAGGCATGATCGCCCGGGTCAAGCGGATTCGTCCTCGACTGAGTCCAGCGCAAAGGCCGACAGCACGGCATCGCCGTACGACAGCGCGGCACCAGCCACGGTCTCCCCACCACCACCAGACGAGACCCACCGGTCAAGATGAAGTGGCAAGAACCTACTGGTCGTCAAGATCACTTAGTGAACAAGCAAGATCCTCTGTCAGAGGTCAACCCACCCCTGGATCGCTGCATGACCAGCAGCACTCTCTAGAATAGAACACGTGAACGATTCAGGTCCTACGCGGCTCACGCTGCTCCGCTTCCTGAAGCGGGTACAGCTGCGCGACCTGGAACGCACCCGCCGATGGATCACCGACGAAGAACGGCGCGAGGCCGAACGCCGACGCGGCATCGACGAGAAGGCTGCCCCTCCCACTGGCTCCTAGAGCGGGGCCTGAACGGCCACAGCCCGCCCGTCTACGTCCACGCCGGGGACTGCTGGAACGCGGGCAAGCGCAGTACGGACATCGAGCAGGAGCAGGCCCGGCGCGCCCTCGCGGACGGCGTCAAAGTCTGCCCGCACTGCCAACCGGACAGCGCGCTGCACATGCTCGACTAGGCGTGGCACCGCCTGGCACCCGGCAACTTCCTCGAGTGCCAGGCGTTTGGGGCCCAGTCACGCATCTGCGGAAGCGGGACATCCAGGTTCCACGCGCCTTTTGCTGAGGCACGGCTTGACGCTCGTGCCGGTGAGGCTCGGTGGGCGTCGGCAGTCAGGGCGTTCTGCTTGCAGTCGTCGCACAGGTGCGGGTGGGTGTCCCGTGGGGCGTCCCACCCGGTTGGTTCGACGGCTTTCCACCGTGCGTCGGTGAACTGGGTGCCGCAGCCGGCGCACACCGGACGGCTGGCCTCTCGCTCTGCTTTCTGCTGTGCGGCGATGCGGCGCTGCTGCTCCACGTGCTCCTGCTGGCGGGCGGCGTACTCGGCCTGCTGGCGGGTGTCGTGGGCTTCGCGGCGCAGGTTGCCGATCGCCTCGAGGAGCGTCTGGTTGTTGTGGTCGGCCGAGGCGCCGGAAGACCGCTCCGGCCGGGCCGTGCTCCTTAACTGGCTGTTCTCTATCCGTG